>JAFKJW010000084.1 GCA_017305925.1 Hyphomicrobiales bacterium
CAGTTGCGTGCGAAGGGCGAGGCGGCTTTCGACGACTTGCGCGCCAACGCCAAGGACGTCGAGAACCAGATCGTCGCCGCGGTGCGCGAGAAACCGGTGACGGCGCTGGCGATCGCCGCCGGCCTCGGATATTTTCTCGCCCTGCTGAACAGACGCTGACGGTCCGCGTGGTCAGCCTCCTTACCTCGCTGATCGGCGGCGTCGTCTCCGGAGAGGCACGTCTGGCGACCCGCCGCGCCGTCAGGACGGCCGTGTTCTATCTGCTCGCCGCGGTCTGCGTGGTGATGGGAGTGGGTTTCCTGATCGGAGCCGGCTACATAGAAGCCGCCCGCAAATTCGGCGCGCGAGATGCCGCGCTCGGGTTCGGCATCGGCTTTCTCCTGCTGGCCCTGCTCATCTATCTCATCCACCTCGTCGCCGGCCGGATAAGCGCGCGCGGGGCAAGGCGCCGACGCACCGAGGAGATGAAGGGCGTTGCGACGGCCGCCGCGGTGGCGCTCCTGCCCGTCCTGCTGAGGGGGAAGGGGGCACTGGGACTTCTGGCGGCTCCCGCGGCACTGGTCGCCTACGCGATCTACCGCGAGAACAGCCGGCCCCGCCGCGATACGCAAGCGGACGAGGACGACCGCTGAGGCGCAGTCCGGCGGCCCGGTAAGCCCGGCTATCCGGCCTTCGGCACGAGCACGTCCAGCGCGGCCGGATGGATTTTCACGACGGTCTCGCGATCGAGCGGGGCAAGTTCCCCGTCGATCACGCAGCGTTTCACGAAGCGCTTCGTGACGATGCGCAGGGTCACCTTTTCCGCTTCGTGGATCACGACCTGATCGTTGTTCTTCCATCTGCCGAGCGCCATCTTCGCGAAGAACCGCAGCATTTCGTGCCGTTCCTGCGCGACGCTCACATAGACGCCCAGCGTGCCGCCGGCCGGATCGCGCGCATAAGGCAGGGTGCCTTCCCCGAACAGATTGTTGGTGATGCCGATGCCGCTCGTGCGCGTGCTGAGCAAAGCGTCGCCGAGATCGAGTTCGACCGCCATCGAGGGCGGCTTCATCACGGTCGCGAACGCCGCCTTCACGGAGGCGTGCATCTTTCCCCATCGCGACGCGAATTGCATCCGGGAGCGCAGGTCCACCATCCGGGCATGCATCCCGACGGAGAACTGGTGGACGAACGGCCTGCCGTTGGCGGACGCGAGATCGACCGCGCGGATCTCACCTTCCGCGAAGGCGGCGACCGCCTTGTCCAGCGAAAGCGGAACGCCGAGTGCGCGGGCGAAAAGGTTCATCGTTCCCGCCGGCAGGACCGCCAGCGCCTTGCCGCGGTCCATGAGTGCGGCGGCTGCGGCGGAAATCGTTCCGTCCCCTCCCCCGGCCAGAACGACATCGGCATCGTCGTCTGCGGCGGCGTCCTTTAGGGCGGGAACGACGTCCTTGCCGCGAACGACCTTGAATGTGACATGATGGCCCGCGGCCTCAAGCATTTTCGCCGCGCGGTCCTGGAAGGCGCCGATGTCCGTCGTGCGCAAGGTGCCGCCATCACGATTGAGCACTGCAAGAAAACGCAACGGCTCCCCCAAGAATCGACAAATCGTCGCCGAACGGACGCCAACAGCTTCAACGCCAAAGCTATGAAAATGTTCCGATAAAACGGCCGTCGGACTCTTCGGACTCATCCGGACGAACAACCGGGAACAAGACAGGGAAGCAAACGTTGAGACCATGTCGATGCCGCGCACGAAATCTACTTTCATGAAATTGCGGCGTGTATTCGTTGAACGCACGAGGAGACCATCATGCTACAGAAACTCTTGGCCACTGCGGCCTTGACCGCGTTGCTCACCGGCGGGGCCATGGCGCAGGATACCCAGCAGCCCGCGCCTGATACCACCGCTCCGGCGACCACCGCGCCCGCCGCGGAGCCGGCGCCCGCTGCCGAGCCCGCGCCTGCCGCTGCGCCGATGCAGGCAGCGGATGGTTATCTCGCCACCGACGTCATCGGCGAATCCGTCTATAACGGCACCGGGGACAGCGCCGAGAACATCGGCAAGGTGAGCGACCTTGTGATCAGCAAGGACGGCCAGATCACATCCGCCATCGTCGGCGTCGGCGGCTTTCTCGGGATCGGCCAGAAGAACGTCGCCGTCGACTGGAAGGGGCTGAGTTGGGCCGAGCAGAATGGCGATCGCTGGCTGGTGATGGCAACTAGCAAGGATGCGCTGCAGGCGATGCCGGAGTTCGACACCACGCCTTATAAGCCGGCTCCGCCTCCGGCGGCGGCCGCGCCGGCCGATCAGACCGCGCCCGCGCCCACCGCGCCGGCAAACTGACGGACATGAGCTTTCGTTGGCCGCCTTCCGGGCGGCCAACGACCCTATGGCATTATCGCAAAAAGCGGTTGCGGATCTCAGATCCCGTGGAAATTCAGGCGTGCAGATTATGGTTAGCCCGGCGTTAACCATTTTACCCCAGCCTGACGGCAATTGGGGATCTCGCCGTGACGTCGACCACATTTGGAAGCTTCATCCAGCCCGACCGTTCGCTCGAAACGATGAACGACCCGAACGAAAAGCTCGGCTGCGTCGTTTACTCGGGCTTTCGCGCGGTGAACCAGGCGCCGGGGCTGGGCCTGTTGGGGCAGAGCCGTATTTTCGACGCGATATGGCAGCGTTGGCGCGAAACACCCTTGACCTGCGAAGACCAGTGCTCGGCACAGTACTATTTCGACATCGTGCGGACGCTGCGCGACTTCAATGGGGAATTCGGCCATGTCGTGGAGGTCGGCTGCTATCTGGGCGGCGCGTCCTCGATCCTGGCGGGATGCATGGATCGTTTCGACTTCACGCTCGACATCGTCGACATCTCTCCGCAGTTCCTTCTCTACAGCTATGAGCGGCTGCGCCGCATGTATCCCGACGCCGCCGGTCGCGTGCGTCTGTTCCACGGTGATCTGCCCAGCTATGTCCGGGAAGTGATGATGACGCAGCCGCGCAAGGGCACGATCATCCACCATGACGGCGCCCACGATTTCAATCAGGTCGTCAAGGACATGGCGGCCTTGTCGTTCGTGCGCGAGCAGCTTTACGCCATCATCGCGCAGGACACGCACCTGCGCGGCACGGTGAAGCACATGAACTTCGTCGACATGGCGCTCTATGCGGTATTCGGCACCGACCTGACCTATTGCCCGATCGGCGCGCGTTACGAAGAAGAAAGCCCCGTGACGCATCCGAATCGTTATCAGGGCAATTATTTCATTCCGGGGCAGGCGGAAGGCTATGTCCTGCCGATGGGGCTCAACAGCTTCCGCTATCCGCACCCCGCTCTGTCGATCGACGATTTCCTGCCGGCCCCGATCGTCCGCCGGGACGCCGCCTGAGCTGTCGCGAAGGATTGCCGCGACCGTAAGCAATCGGCGACCTTCGCGGTACTGCTGGGGCGAGCTGAGCCGCAGGACCGGCCTTCCACGCCCTCATTCCCGGCATATCCGGCCGGCCAGCGGCATTTTCTTTTGGGAAAGGCCGAAAAATCAGGACGTTGGCTCTCCCGCAGGGTCGCGCGCCCGGCGACATGACGCTATAGAGCGTTGGCTCCGGCGGCATGCGCTGTCGTGCGCGCAACTCGGGAAGGCATCATGGCGAACGTAGTGGTCGTCGGCTCGCAATGGGGCGACGAGGGCAAGGGAAAGATCGTAGACTGGCTGTCGGAGCGGGCGGATGTCGTCGTGCGCTTTCAGGGGGGCCACAATGCGGGCCATACCCTGGTCGTCGACGGCAAGGTCTACAAGCTGTCGCTCCTGCCGTCCGGCGTGGTGCGCGAGGGCAAGCTTTCCATCATCGGCAACGGCGTGGTGTTCGACCCGCATGCCTTCGTGGCGGAAACCGACAAGCTGCGGGGACTCGGCGTCGAAGTCACGCCGGATCGCCTGAAAATCGCCGAAAACACGGCGCTCATTCTTTCACTGCACCGCGAACTGGACGGATTCCGTGAGGACGCGGCCGCCCGTTCCGGCACCGGGATCGGAACGACCCGCCGCGGCATCGGCCCCGCCTACGAGGACAAGGTCGGCCGCCGCGCCATCCGGGTCATGGATCTGGCGGACATGGAGACGCTTCCCATCAAGGTCGACAGGCTGCTCGACCATCACAATCCGCTGCGGCGCGGTCTTGGGCACCCGGAGGTGACGCGCGAGGCCATCATGGGCGAGCTGACGTCCGTCGCGGCTCAGGTGCTGCCCTACATGGATCGCGTCTGGAAGGTTCTGGACGATGCGCGCCGCGCCGGCGACCGCATCCTGTTCGAGGGCGCGCAGGGCACATTGCTAGACATAGACCATGGCACCTACCCGTTCGTCACCTCGTCCAACACGGTCGCCGGACAGGCGGCGGCGGGGTCCGGCGTGGGCCCGGGCACGCTCAGCTATGTGCTTGGGATCACCAAGGCCTACACCACGCGCGTCGGCGAAGGCCCGTTCCCGACAGAGCAGAAAAACGAGATCGGCGAGTTTTTGGGCACGCGCGGCCATGAATTCGGCGTAGTTACAGGGCGAAAGCGTAGGTGTGGGTGGTTCGACGCGGTTCTGGTGCGCCAGGCCGTGGCGGTGAACGGGATCAAGGGCATCGCGCTGACGAAGCTCGACGTGCTCGACGGGCTGGACGAGATCAAGGTCTGCACGGCCTATCGCCTTGACGGCGAGATCATCGACTACCTGCCCGCCAGCCAGGGGGCGCAGGCGCGGGTGGAACCGATCTACGAAAGCCTCGAAGGGTGGAAGGGAACCACCGGAGGGGCGCGCAGTTGGAACGATCTGCCGGCGCAGGCCGTGAAATACGTGCGCCACATAGAGGAGCTGATCGGCGCGCCGGTGGCGCTGCTTTCGACCAGCCCGGAACGGGAAGACACGATCCTTGTGACGGACCCGTTTCAAGACTAGCTTTTTCAACCCGTTGAACTTCGGCGTCGAGGTTTCGGGGAACGACAGGTCAAGAAGGTATGGCTGATTTCGTCGCGGTCTTGAGAAAAACGCTGGATGGTCTCGGCGAGACCACCCCGGAGATGAGGGCGCGCGTCTACGACAAGGCCCGCACGACGGTGCAGGCGAAGCTTTCCGCCCTCAATCCGCAGCCGCCGGCCGCCGTCGCCGACCGGCAGCGCAAGGCGCTGGAGGATGCCATCGCCTCCGTGGAATCGGAATACGCGCCGGCCAAGCCGGCGTTCGAGGATCCGCTGGAGGAGCTCGAAAGCGTGTTCGCCGCCCTGAAGGAGGGCAAGCCGCTCGCCAGCAGCAAGCCGGCCGCGCCGAAGCCCGCCCCAGCTGCGGCGACGGCGGGCGGTATCCCGGCTCCGGCGCGGTCTTCCGGCGCGCCCGCGCCGGAGAGAAGCACGCCCCCGAAGGAAGCCGCAAGGCAGGTGGCGTCGCCGCCTGCGCCGGCAAGGGCCTCCGCCGCGGCACCGCAGACGAACGGCTCGGCCCTGCCCAAGGCGGCGCCGCCGCCGCAGATGCCGGCGGCGCGCCATGAGCCGGTCTTTCCGCCGGTCGGCGAGCCGGATTTTCCGGAGGACGACGAGGACGATATCCCGGCGGCCGAGCAGACAGCCTACCCGCGCTATGAGGAGCGCAAGCGCGGCGGCCGCAGCTATGGCGGCCTCATCGCCGCCGTCCTTGCCCTGCTGGTGATCGGCGGCGCCGGCTACGGCGTCTGGCTCAACCGCGACGCGTTCGGCAAGATGCTGGACGTCGGCGACCTGCTGGCGAAGTTCGGCAAGTCGGGCGCGACCGAATCCGCCGCCCCCCCGCCGGACGGGCAGACGGATGTGGCATCCGCGGAAGGCGGGCAGAAGCCGCCCGTCGAAGAGCAGCCGGAGGCAGGCCAGCCGGAAAAATTCACGCAGCGCCTGAATGCCGACGGAACCGAGACCGACGCCGGACCGGGCGGAACGCAGCAGGCCTTCGGGGAAGGCACCTCGGTCGCCTCCCTGACCGCGCAGGAGACGTCCGGACAGGCCCAGACCGCGCCGCCCGTGAGCTCGACGCCGCCCGCCGCCGACGGCGCGGCCCAGGCGACGCCTGCCGAACCTCAGGACGCCGCCCCCGCAAGCGAGGCCGCAGCGCCTCCTTCAAACGATGCCGCCGGGGAGCCCGCGCCCCCCGCGGACGGGCAACAGGCGGGGGAAAACGGTGCTGCGCCGCCCTCCGGAGACGCCGCCGCGGGGCAGGCGGAACCCGATGGCGCCGCGCCGCCGGCCGGAGACACGCCTCCCGCACAGCAGGCAGCGAGCGCTGAAGCTGCCGCCGGTCAGCAGCAGCAGGTAGCCGTCGGCCAGCGGGCCATCTTCTACGAGGAGCGCACGAACACGTCGCAGGGGTCGGCCGAGCCGGGCTCGATCGTATGGTCCGAGGTGAAGGAATCGCCGGGCGGCGACCTGCCGCCGGAGCCGGCGATCCGCGCCGAGGCGACCATCCCCGGCAAGGACATCCAGTTGCGCATGACCATCCGGCGCAATCTGGACAAGACGCTGCCCGCCAGCCACATCATCGAGATGATCTTCCTCACGCCGGAAGGGTTCGAGGGCGGCGGCATCGACAATGTCCTGCGTGTCGCCTTCAAGGGATCGGAGCAGGACGCCGGCAACCCCCTCCTCGGCATTCCCGCCAAGATCTCGGACGGCTTCTTCCTGGTCGCGCTGAACGACAGCAAGGACGAGATCGAGACCAATCTCAACCTGCTGAAGCAGCGGAGCTGGATCGACATTCCGATCGTCTACAAGAGCGGCCGCCGCGCGCTGATCACGCTGGAGAAGGGCCTGCCGGGCGAGAAGGTGTTCGACGACACGCTGAAGGCGTGGGAGCAGCCGAAGACGGCCGGCTGAGCCGCCGTGCCGAGCGACTGCCGCTTCAAGGAAACGGCATTTCGCCCTAACCGCCTTCTTCGGGCACCAGCAGCACCAGCTTGTGGTCGGGCCGCTCCGACGGGCTGAAACTGTGCTGCACGTAGCGCAGCGTTCCCAGTTCCGGATGCAGGAAGACGCGCCGGCCGCCGGCGCGATGCATGACATCTTGCGCCTTCCAGGCCTCGCTGAAAAAACTGCTTTCCCGCGCCAGCGCGTCGATCAGCACATGCACCCCGGTATCGCGAAACGTGTGGCCGTAATCGGCCCGGAACTCCGCCAGCAAACGGCGCGAGCGCTCCTCCCATTCCGGGATCAGCGTTCTGGCCGCCGGATCCAGAAAGACGAAGCGGAGAAGGTTCCTCTCGGTGCGGCCGTCGAGCCAGCCGCGAAAAAGCGTGGCGGCCGCATCGTTCCAGCAGCAGGCGTTCCATAGCGGGTCGAGCGCATAGGCGGGAAACGCCGTCGCCCTCACGGCGGCCTGCAGCGAAGCCGGCGGCTCGCCGGCCTCGGAGGACGCACTCCCGACGGCATCGATCCGGCCGGCAAGATCGAAGAGATAGGCGCGCTCGGGCGGCGTCAGGGCAAGCGCCGAGGCGAGCCGCCCGAGCGCTTCGGGCGAGGCCTGCACCGCACGGCCCTGTTCGATCCAGGCGCACCATGTCGGGCTTATTCCGGCCCGGGCCGCCAGTTCCTCGCGTCTCAGGCCCGGCGTCCGGCGCCGCCCCGAACCTTCGGGCCGAAGGCGCTCGCGATGAGCGCGCACGAAGGCGCCCAGAAGCTTTCGCCGATCCGTTTCCAGCATGGTAGAAATCATACTCTTGTAATTTTCCGTCTTGTAACAGGATAATTCTCCGGCGACATCCGCCTCCTGAATGGAGGATATCCGATGAGCAGAACCCACGAGAAGGCCGTCGAGGCGCAGTTCGGGCCCCGAGCCAGGGCCTATGTCGAAAGCGCCGTGCATGCGCAGGGCGCCGACCTCGACATGCTGGCGGGCATCGCCGGCGCGATCCGGCCCGACAGGGCGCTGGACCTCGGCTGCGGCGGCGGCCATGTCTCCTACCTGCTGGCGCAGCATGCGCGGGCCGTGACCGCCTGCGATCTCTCTGCCGACATGCTTCAGGCGGTCGCGGCGACGGCGCGGGAGCGCGGGCTGGGCAATGTCGGGACGGCGCAGGCCGCCGCCGAAGCCCTGCCCTTCGAAAGCGGCAGCTTCGACTTCCTCGGCTGCCGCTATTCCGCCCACCACTGGCGGGACTTCGAGGGCGGCCTCAGGGAGGCGCGCCGCGTGCTGCGGGCGGGCGCGGCGGCGGTCTTCATCGATGCCTTCGCCCCCGGACAGGCCCTGCTCGACACGCATCTACAGGCGGTGGAACTGCTGCGCGACACCTCGCATGTGCGCGACTACAGCCAGGCCGAGTGGACCGGAGCGCTCGGCCGCGCCGGCTTAGCGCCGCAACGCCTCGCCACGTGGCGCATCCGAATGGATTTCCCGGTCTGGGTGGCGCGGATGAACACGCCGCCCGACAACAGGACGATGATCCGCCATTTGCAGGCAGTGGCCTCCGACGAGGTGAAGCGTCATTTCGCCATCGAGGCGGACGGCTCTTTCCTGCTCGACGTCATGCTGGTCGAGGCGCGGGCGGAGTAGCGCGGGCGCTTGGCCAGCCGAGATGGTCGGGCCGCCCTATCGGACTGCTCTTCAGTGCGTCCTTCGAGGCTCGCTGCGCGAGCGCCTCAGGATGAGGACCGTGGTTTGTCGAACCCACCGCACCGTAGGTTCGATGCACCGACAGTCCTCATCCTGAGGCGCGAGCCCGCAAGGCGTCGATGAGCAAGGCAATGCCTTGAGAGGGCGAGCCTCGAAGGACGCACCCTGCAACCAGACCGCCAAAATCTCCGCGTGGAAAGCCGGCCGGCGAGCGCAAAGGAAAACTGCCGTCCGAGAAGGGCGGCAGCCGGAACGTCATTGCTTGCCGCCGGCGTTCAGGCAGCCGCCTCGATGGTGCGAAGCGCGGACGCCTGTCGCTTGGCCGCGGCCTTCACCGCATCCTGCACCTTCTCGAAGGCGCGCACCTCGATCTGCCGCACGCGCTCGCGGCTGATGTCGAACTCGGAGGACAGTTCCTCCAGCGTCAGCGGTTCCTCGGCGAGGCGGCGCGCCTCGAAGATGCGGCGCTCGCGATCGTTCAGAACGGACATGGCGCCGGCCAGCATGCCGCGACGGTTCTCCAGTTCGTCCTGCTCGATCAGCATCTCTTCCTGGTTCTCGCGGTCGTCCACCAGCCAGTCCTGCCACTCGCCGGACTCGCCCTCCGTCGCGCGGATCGGCGCGTTGAGCGAGGCATCGCCCGAGAGGCGGCGGTTCATCGACACCACCTCCGCCTCGGAGACGTTCAGCCGCGTGGCGATCTCGCTGATCTGGTCGGGCTTGAGGTCACCGTCGTCGAGCGCCTGGATCTTGCCCTTGACCTTGCGCAGGTTGAAGAACAGCCGCTTCTGGTTGGCGGTCGTCCCCATCTTCACCAGGCTCCAGGAGCGCAGGATGTATTCCTGGATCGACGCCTTGATCCACCACATGGCGTAGGTCGCCAGACGGAAGCCGCGATCCGGCTCGAATTTCTTGACGGCCTGCATCAGGCCGACATTGCCTTCCGAGATCACCTCGCCGATCGGCAGGCCATAGCCGCGGTAGCCCATCGCGATCTTGGCGACGAGGCGTAAATGGCTGGTGACGAGCTTGTGGGCGGCGTTGGTGTCGCCATGCTCCGCATACCGCTTGGCGAGCATGTACTCTTCCTGCGGCTGAAGCATCGGAAAGCGGCGGATTTCTTCCAGATAGCGGCTGAGGCCGCCTTCACCGGAAACAATGCTGGGTAATGTCTGGGCCATTGAAGCACCCTCCTCTCTGTCATCTGCCCCCGAAACGCGGCGGGCATGTGTCATGCGCCCCACGAATTGCGGCTGCGCCTTGACTGATGGCTTGCTATACAGGAACAAAACAAGAAAATCAAGAAATTGTTCCGCTGCAACAGACTGGCATCTGCATGGTGCCGGCGCCAGTCAAACTAATTGACGCGTCGATCAAGTTTCCGAAATCCCTCGGTCAGGGCGGCGAGATCGGCCGGCAGGGGCGATTCGAAGCGCATCAACTCGCCTGTCGTCGGATGCCGGAAGGCGAGCAGGCGGGCATGCAGCGCCTGACGCGGAAAGGCGCCGGCGAGCGTCCGCAACGGCTCGGGAAGCGCGTTGGCTTTGGTCTTGAAGGCAGCGCCATAGTCCCGGTCGCCGACAAGCGGATGGCCGATATGAGCCATATGCACGCGGATCTGGTGGGTGCGGCCGGTCTCGAGCCGGCAGGCGACCAGCGAGGCCGCCGCCTTCCCCGCGCTTTCACCGAAATGCTCCTCGACCTGGAAATGCGTCACGGCCCGGCGGGCATCCTCCCGCTCCGCGTTCACGACGGCGCGCTGCGTGCGGTCGCGCGGCGCCCGGCCGAGCGGTGCATCGATGGTGCCCGTGCCCCGCGCCGGAGCGCCCCACACCAGCGCGGCATAGACGCGCTCCAGGTCGCCCTCGCGGCCATGATCGGCGAAGGCGGCCGCCAGCGCGCGATGCGCCGCGTCGGTCTTGGCGGCAACCATCACGCCGCTCGTGTCCTTGTCCAGCCGGTGCACGATACCGGGCCGGCGCACGCCGCCGATCCCGGAAAGGCTGGCGCCGCAATGATGGATCAGCGCGTTGACCAGCGTGCCTGTCCGGTTGCCCGCGCCAGGATGCACCACAAGCCCCGCCGGCTTGTCGATTACGATGAGCTGGTCGTCCTCGTAGAGGACGGACAGCGGAATGTCCTCGCCCTGCGGCTCGGCGGGCTCGGGCTCGGGCAGCGCGATCTCCACGGCCTCGTCCGCCTGCATCTTCCGTTTCGGCTCGGTGACGGCGGTTCCGCCGACGCTCACGGCTCCCTGGCGGACGAGCTGCTGGACGCGGCTGCGCGAGAAGCCGGAGCCGAGCGCGGCCGTCAGCCACTGGTCCAGCCTCTGGCCCGCCGCGTCGGCCTGCGCGACCACTTTCAATACGCCGCCGCCTTCGCTATCAGCGTTGTCCGTCATATCCCTCTTCCGGATCGCCCATGCCGAAACCCATCGACGACGAAAACGAGGAAAAACCGCTCGACCCCGCCGTGGAGCGCGTGCGGCGAAAACTCGTCCGGTTCGTCGCCATCAATCTCGGCCTGCTGTTCGCCGCGGTTATCGTCGTCATCGCTGCCGTTGTCTATCGCTCCACGAGCGCCAGGACCCCGGCGGCAGCCGATATTGCCGTGCCGAGCGGCGAGGCGATCGAAGCCGACATCCCGATCCCGTCCGGTTCGCGCATCGTCTCGCAATCCTGGTCGGGCAACCGTCTGTCCCTGCAGGTCGAGGGAATCAACCGCGAGCAAAGCCTGGTCGTCTTCGACCTCGCCCAGCGCCGTGTCGTAGCGCGCCTGAGGATCTCGTGGGAGTGAGGATAAAAAGATCGCCGTCATCCGGGCCGCATCGCCGGCCCGAAGCGCGACGGAACGGTCATATGGTGCCGCAGCAGCCTGCCTTCAAGCCATAGCAGGGCGCGTCTCGATTAAGACGCGCTCTGCTATTTGGTGCGGCAGCCGGCACCCATCGCAAATCGGAGTTGCTTTTTGCGCCGGCTGCGACTATCTGAACTGCCGCTGCGCCCATCGTCTAGCGGTCAGGACGGCGCCCTCTCACGGCGCAAACAGGGGTTCGATTCCCCTTGGGCGTACCATCTCCTTCCCCAGGGACTGATGATCATGCCGGTGGCCTTCTGAAAGGACGCATGCCGGCCGGGATTTCGGCTGGCAATGCACGACGGTGATTGCGGAACCAATGACGGCCCCGGGCATTTGACATCTGAAATGTGAGATTGGCGGAGATTTGGAAATGCTTTACTGGACGCTCGTTTTTCTCGTGATCGCCATCATCGCCGGGGCGCTGGGATTTGGCGGGATTGCCGGCGCTTCCGCCGGCATCGCGCAGATACTCTTCTTCATCTTTTTGGCCTTCGTCGTGATGTCGCTGATCGCGGCTGTCTTCAGACGCGCTTCCTGACACGGCGCCTGCCGGGTTTCCGCCTCGGCGGAAAGCCAACCGGGAGTCGCCCCCCTCAACCGGCTTCCGGTGGCCGCCGGGCCAGGGTTCCTTGCGGACCCGCGGCCCGGCGGAACCTTTTTGGGCGCTGGCAAGCGCCTATGCGGCGAGATGGCGGAATTGCCGGACGACCGCCTCATAGACAGCCCGTTTGAACGGGACGATGAGCCCCGGAAGCTCATCCATGGCCTTCCAGCCCCAACTGTCGAATTCCGGTTGATGACCGCCCGGCGGCGGATTGATCGCGATCTCGCCCTCGCTGCCCTCGAATCGGAAAGCGAACCATTTCTGCGCCTGCCCGCGATATTTTCCCTTGAGGGCGATGCCGACGAGATGCGGCGGCAGGTCGTACCTTATCCATTCCGGCGCCTCCGCCAGGAGCGTGACGCTGCGCATCCCCGTTTCCTCGAAGAGCTCGCGGCGGGCGGCGGCCAGCGGTTCCTCGCCCTTGTCGATGCCGCCCTGCGGCATCTGCCAGAGCATGTCCGTGCCGGCGAATTCGCTGTCGGATTCCGCAATGCGGCGGCCGCACCAGACCAGCCCGCGCGCGTCGAGCACCATGATCCCGACGCATGGGCGGTAGGGCAGGTCTTCCGCGCGCACCGGTGATCCGTCCGGTTTCTTCGCCATCGCCCGTCAGCCTTTCTGCGGGTCGGCCGCGACGGCCGAGACCGGAACGATCTCGATGCCCCGTCGGCGCGCCTCGGCGGTCCATTGGGCGACGGCGTCCACCGTGACGTCGAACGCCGAGCCCGTGCCCAGCGCGAAGCCCTTGGCACGCGCGATGCGCTCCAGCTCGTCGAGCTTCTTGAGAATCTCGCCGCGATCGCGCGAGCCGTCTATCGTCGTGTCGGAGACCGCGAAAGGAACCCGGTCCTTCAACGCGAGATCCGGGGCGGTCGTACGCGCCGTCGTGCCGTCGTCGAGATAGAGCAGTCCGCGCCTTCCGAGCTCCTCCATGACCGCGCCCATCGCGTCGGCATCGCCGACGAAGCGCGCGCCCATATAGTTCATGACGCCGGTGTAGTTGGTCATGCGGGCGAGCGTGGCGCGCAGGTTGTGCAGGTTCTTCTCCGGTCCGGCGTCGACCGTCAGCGTGTTGCGGCCGGGATCGACCCGCGGATAGTCGAAGGGTTCGAGCGGGATTTGCATGATCAGCTCGTGCCCGCCGCGCCGCGCCGCCTGCATCCAGCGGTCGAGGCTGTTTCCCTGCGGCGAGAAGGCAAGCGTGACCTCGGGCGGCAGCTTGGCGATCGCGCTCTGCGTTCCGGTCTGGGAAAGGCCGAGCCCGCCTATGACGATCGCCACGCGCGCGCCGCGGGCGCCGGACCAGGCGCGGGCATAGACGTCGAAAGGCCTTCTGCCGTCCGCCGCGACGGCGGGAAGCGGCCCGGCGCTGCTCTGCTCGATGAGGTCGCGGTCCGGCAGATGGGCGACGCGCAGGTCCTGGCCGACGGCGGACGGGTCGCGGACGACGATGCCGCCGCCGCTCTGCGCGCCGTCTTCAGGCTCCGGATTGACCTTGATGATCGCCGGCCCGCCGGGGCTCTGCTGGCGCGTCGCGATCGACCCGACCGACTTGGTATCCACCGCGGCAGGCGGCGGCTCGCTGTGCTCCGGCATCGCAGTCGCAACGACGACTTCGGCGGGCCTGCGCCAGCCCCGGTCCTGCAACGCAAGGGCACCGGACACGCCGGCCAGCGCGAGCACGGCGACAACCGCGCCGGCGCGCCGGACGGAAAAGAAGCGGCGCGTCTCAGGGCCCCGGCGCTTCCGCCCGGTATCCTGGCCGAGCGGCCTGTCGATATCGTTGCTCACGGGCGGCAAGCCATCATGTCCATCCTGTGCCGCGCCCCCCGAATCGAAATCCGCCGGAGCGGCACTCCGGCGGATACAGCCTCATGCTTGCGCGAGGCAGGTTTCACGGGCCGTTACTGGTTGAGGACGGCCTTGTCGGGGTTCGGCGGGAACGACGGATCCGTTTTCACGCCGCGCAGGAGATCCTCGGCATAGTTGAGCTGGATGTCGTCCTTCGGGTCCGGCGGCACGTAGGCGGCGGAACCGGAGCCCGCGTCGCTCTCCTCGACGCCCTTGATGTGGCCCTTCAGATCCGATTCGCCGCGCGACACGTCGCGCCCCTTGAGTTCGTCCGGCAAAGGCTGCTCGACCTTGACGTCGGGCGTGATGCCTTTGCCCTGGATCGATTTGCCCGACGGCGTGTAGTAGAGCGCCGTGGTCAGCCTGAGCGCGCCGCTCTCCGGCAGCGGGATGATCGTCTGGACCGAACCCTTGCCGAAGGACTGCGTGCCGACGACCGTGGCGCGGCGATGGTCCTGGAGCGCGCCCGCCACGATCTCGGAGGCCGACGCCGAGCCGCCGTTGATGAGCACGATCAGCGGCTTCCCGTCGATGTCGTCGCCGGCGCGCGCGTCGAAGCGCGACACGTCCTTGGGATCGCGGCCGCGCGTCGAGACGATCTCGCCGCGGTCGAGGAAGGTGTCGGAGACGCTCACCGCCTGGTCGAGCAGGCCGCCCGGATTGAGGCGAAGGTCGAGCACGTAGCCCTTCAGCTTGTCCTTCGGGATCTGCGACTTGATCTTCTCGATCGCGGCCTGCAGGTCGTCATAGGTCTTCTCGGTGAAGGAGGTGATCTTCATGTAGCCGATGTCGTCCTCGACACGGTACTTCACGGCCTTCACCTTGATGATGTCGCGCACCACGGTGATCTCGAGCGGCTTGTCGGCGCCCTTGCGCAGGATCTCCAGCTTGATCGGCGTGTTGACGGCGCCGCGCATCTTGTCGACGGCGTCGTTGAGGGTGAGGCCGCGTACCTCCTCGCCGTCGATCTTGGAGATGTAGTCGCCGGCCAGCACGCCGGCCTTCGCCGCCGGCGTGTCGTCGATCGGCGTGATGACCTTGACGAGGTCGTTTTCCATCGTGACCTCGATGCCCAGGCCGCCGAATTCGCCCTTGGTCTGGACGCGCATGTCCTTGGCCGCCTCGGCATTCATGTAGGACGAGTGCGGATCGAGCGAGGTCAGCATGCCGTTGATGGCGTTCTCGACCAGCGCCTTCTCGTCCGGCGGCGTCACATATTGCGCGCGGACGCGCTCGAACACGTCGCCGAAGATGGCCAGTTGCTTGTAGGTCTCCGAGCCCGCCGCATTGGCGGTGAGCCCGAGCGTGCTGTCGACCAGGTTCATCGCCGTCGCGCCCAGCAGGGCACCGGCAAGCAGCAGCGGCAACTTACGTATCATTTCCCGTCCTTCCAGAAAGGCGTTTCGCCCACCAGGGCGCCGGGTCGACCGGCTTTCCGTCCTTGCGGAACTCGATATAGAGTTCCTGTGCAGCATTCCCAATCACGCCTGCGGCGGCGCTCGCCACCTTGGCATCACCCATCGCGCCGACCGGCTCGCCGGCGAGTACGGACTGGCCGGGAGCCACATTGATTCTGCTCATGCCGGCAAGCAGGACATGATAGCCGCTGCCGACATTGAGGATCAAGAGCTGACCGTAGGACCGGAAAGGTCCCGCATAGAGGACGTCTCCGTCCGCCGGCGCCGTGACAATCGCGTCGGATTGTGTCGCGACCGTGTCGCCCTGCATCACGCCGCCGTTACCGTCGCTCCGGCCGAATCGCTTGACGAAATGGCCGGAGACGGGACTGGCAATTTGCCCCTCCAGGCTCTCGAAGGATTGCGGGCCGAGCAGCAGGTTGGCGTCGGGAAGCTGCATGGCGACCTGCGTCGACTCCGGCGGCTGGGCAGGTGCCGCGGCCGTTTCTACGCCCGCTCCTGCCGCCGCGGGCTCCGACGCCGCAGCCTCTTCGGCCGCCTTGCGCTTCTGCGCCTCCGCGTCGAGTGTGGCCAGCAGCTCCTTGAGGCTGCCGGCCCGGCTGGCGAGTTCCGCGACGCGCGCGCGTTCGGCCGAGAGCGTCGCCTCGCTGTCGTGGCGCAGCTTGCGTTTCTGCTCCAGCAGGATGTCCAGCCGGCGCTTTTCCACCAGTTGCGCCTCCACGGCGGTCCGCATGCCGTCCCGTTCCGAGCCGATCGACTTCGTCACCCGCGACAGCCGCTGGAAGTCGGCCATCATGGCGTCTGTCCGTTCGCGCAGGCCGGGGACGACGGCACCGAGCAGGATCGCGCTGCGGATCGACGCGAGCGCGTCGTCGGGGCGCACGAGCACGGCCGGCGGCGGATTGAGCCCCATGCGCTCCAGCGCGCCCAGCACGTCGGCCAGCACGTCCTGCTGCGCCAGCAGCGAGGCTTTCGCGTCGGCCTCCTGCGCCTTCAGCACGGAGAGCCGCTGCTCGATGGCGTCGATGTCCTCGGTGAGTTTCTTTTCGGTCTTGGCGGCCTGGATCAGCGCGGCGGTGATGTCGACGCTGTCCTTCTTGACCGCCGCGATCTCCGCCGCGAGCCGGGAAAGCCGCTCGGTCGAAAGGCTGATCTCGCCGGCGACGCGCTCGTATTCGGCGCGGCTCGACTGCCGGCGCATGTCGATGGAAGCGGTCTCGGCAGCGTCCTGCGCCGGCTCGGCCACGACCGGCCCAGCGGCGATCGGGGCCGCCAGCATGGCCGACAGGACCCAAAGGAGCCTATGCCGCCTCAGGAGCATCCGGTCACAACGATTTCGCGAAGCATTCGAGCATCCGCCGATCCTAGCCAGGCCTTCGTTAACGAACCATCAACCATGTCCGCTCGGCACCGGCCGGGCTTTCATGGCCGCTCAATGTGTCCGAAATCGGGGGGCGTGTCAGGCGCGGTGATAGGGATGGCCGGAAAGGATCGTCGCCGCCCTGTAGAGCTGTTCGGCGAGCATGATGCGGACCATCTGGTGCGGCCATGTCGCCAGGCCGAAGGAGAGCACGAGACCGGCCTTTTCCCGCACCGCGTCGCCATGGCCGTCCGGCCCGCCAATCGCCAGCGCCAGCGCCTTGCATCCGCCGTCACGCAGCGCGGCGATCCGGTCGGCGAAGTGCTGCGAGGCGAGGTTGCGGCCGCGCTCGTCGAGCGTCACGATCGCTGCACCGGGCGGAATCATGGCAAGCAGACGCATCGCCTCGTCGGCCCGCCTTTCCTGCGCTGAGGACGCGCGTCCCTCGGGCAGCTCCGACACGCCGGAGAATTCGAGGCCGAGCGGCCCGCCCGCCTTGCCGAACCGCTCGAAATAACGGTCGGCGAGCTCTTTCTCCGGGCCAGCCTTCATGCGGCCCACAGCATAGACCTGAACCTTCATCCGCCCTCGCGGCTCCGCCGTCCGCGCGCTGCCGCGGAACGGGTCAGTGGACCGTCTCTTCCTCCAGATCCGGGGCCTGCCACATCTTCTCGATGTTGTAGAACTCACGGATTTCCGGACGGAAGATGTGGACGATCACGTCGCCCGCGTCGATCAATACCCAGTCGGCGCTGGGGAGGCCTTCGACGCGCGCCTGCCCGTGTCCGCCCTCCTTGAGGGCTGTCAGCAGATGCTCGGCGGCCGCCGCGACATGGCGGTGCGAGCGCCCGGAGGCGACCACCATATAGTCGCCCAGGCTGGACTTGCGGCGGATATCGATGGAGACGATGTCTTCGGCCTTGGAGTCGTCGAGGCTGGCCAAGACGGTTTCTAGAACGTCGGACGATCCTGTGCTGCGGCTCATCCCGACGGGCGAAGGCAGCAGATCCGCCTTCTTCGAGAGTGCTGTTCTCAGCTTCTTTCCTTTCGCATCAAGAACAACCAAATCACCCGCAGGACGCGGGCTGACACCCCGAAGATATGCAGACCATGGTTAAGGTTTCAAGACAGCAGGATCGGTTTCAGGCGATCGGCCCGCTTCTGGCACCACCGTTGCCCGCCGGTCCCTCCTCGTCGAGCACGAGGTCGGCAGGCACCGGCGCCTGCGCCGTCATCGGCGCGAAGGTGCCGGTCTCGGCCTTGGGGACCGGCTGCGCCTGGAGCATGCGCCAGATGACGAAGGCGGCATAGGATACCGCGATCACCACGCCGACGATCATGAAGGCCTCGGTGCCGTAGACGGCCGTCATCAGGGTCACGACGGCCGGAACGATGAAGCCCGACACCGACCAGGCGAAGAGCATGGCGCTGGACACGGCGACAAGATCCTCCTTGCCGGAGCGATCGTTGGCATGGGCGCCGGCCAGCGAGTAGATGGATTCGCTGGCGCCGTCCCATATCATGTAGACGGGAACGAGCCAGATTAGCGCTCTGCCGTCGAGGCCGAACGCCAGCAGGGCGCCGGCCGCCGCCAGCACGGACGCCGCCACGAGGACGTAGCGCCGGTCGATGCGGTCGGAGATCCAGCCTGCCGGCACCTGCAGCAGGATGGTGCCGATCGGCAGCAGCGACAGCAGCGTCGCGATGTCCTGCTGCGAATAGCCCTTGGCGCTCGCATGCACCGGCGCGAAGCCGGTGATCGTCATCGACAGGCCGCCGACCGCAAGCATGCCGGTCACCGCGACCGGCGAGATGCGCCATGCCCTGACCAGACTGACCGACGCGGCGAGCGGCGCCGGCGGCTGGGCGAGACGGGTCAGACCGACCGGCAGCATCGAGACCGCCGTTGCCGCGACGCAGATCAGCGCGGTTTCGGGACCGTTTATGTCGACGAGCCCGAGCAGGTAGTAGCCCACGCCGAGGCCGATGACATAGGACATGTAGAACAGCGCCAGCACGCGTCCGCGGATCGCATTGCCGACCACGTCGTTGAGCCAGCTCTGCGCCACGATGAAGAGGCCGCTGATCGCGAAGCCGTAGAGCGCCCGCGCCGTGATCCACAGCCATGGGTCGACGACGGCGCCGACGCCGCAGTTCGAAAGAACGATCATGGCGGAAAACGCCATATAGGTACGCGCATGGCCGACCTGCCGCACCAGACGGCCGGTGAGCAGGCACCCGGCGATGCCGCCTGCGGAGAGGCCGGTCAGGATGGTGCCCGCCCAGGCCGGCGCATAGCCTTCCGCGCTCAGCCGGACCGGGATATAGGCGAACATCAGCCCGTTGCCGATCGCCACCACCGCCATCGACACGATGACGCTGACGATCGCGACGAGATGCGCCGTCTCTTCGATCTTGGCCGTGCGATCGATGGTCGTGCTCATGGACCGAGCATGCCGCACCGGCACGCCGCCGCGCCGCGGCAAAAGCGACATCCGCAAGCGGCCCGGCAGCGTCCGGCGGCCGGGAAAGGCCCCCGTTACGGCGGCGTCATCTGGCGCAGCGCGGTAGAGGAGAGCGAGGAGCGCGGCCCATGGATGAAGGTCCAGGCCGGGGCCGTCATGCGGGCGAGCCGCGGCGCGTCCCCTTCGTCGACCCGCGCATGGTCGAAGGTCTTGGCCAGGACCGACGACAGGAAGGAAAGCGTCGATCCCGGCCGGTCGATGACGGCGATCGGAAAGGTCATGGCGATCTTTTCCCAGCGCTGCCATCGGTGGAAGTCGCGCAGATTGTCGGCGCCCATGATCCACACGAAATCGACGCCGGGGTTGCGCTTCTTCACCAGCTCCAGCGTGTCGGCCGTGTAGCGCAGCCGATGGTTTGCCTCGAAGGCCGTGACCTTGATGCGCGGATCCTCCGCGATCTTCTCGGAAAGCGCGATCCGCTCGGAGAGCGGGGCGAGCTCGCGTGCGCTCTTCAGGGGATTGCCCGGCGTCACCATCCACCAGAGCTGGTCGAGCGCCAGCCGCCTCAGCGCGATCTCGGCCACCAGCGCATGCCCGGCATGCGGCGGATTGAACGAGCCGCCGAAAAGCCCCACCTGCATGCCCTTTTCGACATGCGGCATGCGCAGGTAGCGCTGCGGAACGTCCTCCGCGGTCATTCGGCCGGCCACTCGCCTTCGGGCCAGTCGCGCGCGCTATGGATGATGCGTGCAATTCTGACCGCCGCATCCGACAAGGTGTAGGCGATGATATAGGGGCCCCTCTGGACCACTCGCTCATAGGTCCCCTGGACTCTGCCCGGCCGGCCAGTGGGCATATCGGCAAGCGAATCGATGGCTTGCTCAATGCGATCGGCAACGAGATGAGCCGATCTTGTGCCGTCCCTGGCAACGAAATGGATCGCCGAATCGAAATCGTCCAATGCCTCATCGGACCAGACGATGTCCCGCATTACGACTTCTGTGCGCGATCGATTGTCGCCCTGATCCGCCGCACCGCATCTTTATGTGGCGTCACTCGTCCCGCTTCGATGTCGGCCAGGCCGCGTCTGATGCCTTCGACGATCGCAAGCTCGCGCTCGACATAGTCCGCGATGGCCTCGCCGGCGAGGAAGGATTTCGTCCGGCGCGTGTGCTCGGCCAGTGCTTCCAGGCGCGACTTGGTCTCGGGACTGAGGCGGACCGTCACGGTTTCGGATTGTGTGCTCATGTGTACGATATAGCACAAGCTTGGCGCGGCGCGAGTCCCAGCGTCGACCGATATCTACGGGCGCACCTGGCCGCTGCCGCGCACGCGGTACTTGAACGAGGTGAGCTGCTCGACGCCCACCGGTCCCCGCGCATGCATCTTGCCGGTGGCGATGCCGATCTCCGCGCCCATCCCGAACTCGCCGCCGTCCGCGAATTGCGTCGAGGCGTTGTGCAGCAGGATCGCCGAGTCGATCTCGTCGAAGAACCGCGCCACGGCCTCCGCGTCCTCGGCGATGATCGCCTCGGTGTGATGGGACGAATGCGTCTCGATGTGCTCGATCGCCTCCCCGACGCCGTCCACCAGCTTCACCGAGATGATCGCGTCGAGATATTCGGTAACCCAGTCCGCGTCGCTCGCGGGGATAGCCGCCGGAAAGAGCGCGCGGACCTCCGCCGTCCCGCGGATTTCGCAGCCCGCCTTCGCGAGCGCGCCGAGGATGGGCACCAGATGCGTCCCCGCGACGGCGCGGTCGATGAGCAGCGTCTCCGCCGCCCCGCATATGCCGGTGCGGCGCATCTTGGCGTTCACCACGACCTTCACGGCCATGTCGAGTTCGGCGGAGCGGTCGACATAGACATGGCAGATGCCTTCCAGATGCGCGAAGACCGGCACGCGCGCGTCCGCCTGCACGCGCTCCACCAGGCCGCGCCCGCCGCGCGGCACCAGCACGTCGAGGCTTCCGCCGAGCCCCTTCAGCATCTCGCCGACGGCTGCCCGGTCGGTCGTCGGCACGAGTTGGATGGCGTCCTCGGGAAGCTTCGCAGCCTTCAGGCCCGCCACGAGGCAGGCATGGATCGCCAGCGAGGAATTGAGGGAATCCGAGCCGCCGCGCAGGATCACCGGATCGCCGGCCTTGAGGCAGAGCGCGCCGGCGTCCGCCGTCACGTTCGGACGGCTTTCGTAGATGACGCCGATGACGCCGAGCGGCGTGCGCACCCGCTCGATGGAGAGACCGTTCGGCCGGTCCCACGCCGCGATCACGTCGCCGACCGGATCGCGCAGTTCCGCGATGGCGCGGATGCCGTTCGCCATGTCGCGGATGCGCGAGGACGTCAATGTCAGCCGGTCCATCAGGGCCGCGGAAAGCCCCGTCTCCTCGCCATTTTCAAGGTCGAGCGCGTTGGCGTCGAGGATGGCCTGCTCCGAGGCCGTGAGGGCGCCGGCCATCGCCACGAGCGCGGCGTGCTTGCGCTCCGCGCTTGCCACGGCCAATGGCCGCGCCGCGGCCCGCGCCCTGCGGCCGATATCGGCCATCAGGCTTGCGGTGTCGTGATACGCCTTCTCGTTCGTGGTGAGCATCGCTGCCTCGATGTCTTCAGGACGCCGGGACTTACACCGGCAGCCCGGCGACGGCAACTCGCGCCCGCTTAGCCGCCGCCTGCGGGCTCCCCGTCGAGCGCGCCGATCACCATGTCGTCGCGGTGGATCATGGCCGAGCGGGCCTCCCAGCCGAGGACGGCTTCGATCTCGGCCGTTTTCAGCCCGGCGATCCGCACGGCGTCGGCGGCGTCATAGGCGACGAGCCCGCGCGCGATCTCGCGACCGTCCGGCGCCAGCACCGCGACCGTGTCGCCGCGCGCGAAATTGCCCGCGACTTGCCGCACACCCGCCGGAAGCAGCGACTTGCCGGTCATCAGCGCACCGACCGCGCCGGCATCCACCGTCAGCCGCCCCGCCGGCTCCAGATTGCCGGCGATCCAGGTCTTGTAGCCGGAGACGGGACGCCGGCTCGGCCTGAA
>JAFKJW010000085.1 GCA_017305925.1 Hyphomicrobiales bacterium
AGGCGCGGTGGACCCGGCGCGACTATGCGGGGCTGGCGCGCGCCGGCTTCATGCGCAACCCGGTCGCGCACCGGGCGGTCCGGATGATCGCCGAGGCCGCCGCCGCCATGCCGTGGATGGCCTATGAGGACGGCCGGGATCTGGACCGGCATCCGCTGCTCGATCTGCTCGCCCGGCCGAACGGCGGGCAGGCGGGGCAGGCCTTCATGGAGGCGCTCTACGGGCATCTGCTGATCTCGGGCAACGCCTATGCGCAACTCATCGGCAGCGGCGACGCGGCCCGCGAGCTGCATCTCCTGCGGCCGGACCGGGTCTCGGTCGTCACCGACGCCTCCGGCTGGCCGGTGGCGCTGGCGGTGCAGGAGAAGGAGCGGCGCCGGCAGGTGGCGCTGGCCGCGCCCACGAACGGCGAGGCGGCGCAGGACTGCGCGCTGCACCTGAAGCTGTTCCATCCGCTCGACGAGCACTACGGCTTTCCGCCGCTGGACGCGGCGCTCATGGCGCTCGACACGCACAATGCGGCGGGGCGCTGGAACAAGGCGCTGCTCGACAATTCCGCGCGGCCCTCCGGCGCGCTGGTCTACGCGCCGAAGGAAGGCGGCAACCTGACCGACGAGCAGTACGAGCGGCTGAAGAGCGAGCTGGAGGACGGCTATTCGGGCGCGACGCGGGCAGGCCGCCCGCTGCTTCTGGAAGGTGGGCTGGACTGGAAGGCGATGAGCCTGTCGCCGAAGGACATGGACTTCTTCGAGGCGCGCAACGGCGCGGCGCGCGACATCGCGCTGGCGCTCGGCGTGCCGCCGATGCTGCTCGGCATTCCGGGCGACAACACCTACGCCAACTACCAGGAGGCCAACCGCGCCTTCTACCGGCTGACCGTGCTGCCGCTGGTCTCGCGCACGGCGCGGGAGCTGTCTGCCTGGCTGGCGCCGCTCTACGGCGACGCGGTCAGGCTGTGGTTCGACGCCGACCAGGTGGAGGGGCTGACGGGCGAGCGCGACGCGCTGTGGGCGCGGGTGGGTGCTGCCGGCTTCCTGACCGACGACGAGAAGCGCGAGGCCGTGGGCTACGGCGCGCACGGCGGCATCGACCGGAAGTACCGCCCGGACCAGACGCGCGTGCCGGCCGGCAATCCGGACGGCGGGCAGTGGACGGATGAGGATGGACGGGTCGTTCCGGTCCAGAACCGACCGCGCGGCCCGCGTGGCGGCGGCGTTCGCCGGGTCGGCAGCGGTTGGCGTGATCTCACGCCGGAGCAGGAGACTCGCCTCGAGATCAGCCACTCGCAGATGCAGGCTGCTGTTCAGCGCGTGCAACAGCTGGATGCTCGCTGGAAACCGACGCCCGGCTTATATGAAACAGTCGAAGGAGAAATCGCGGCCAATGAAGCGGCACGCGCGGAAGCCGAGGACCGGCTCTATGAGCTTCAGACACAAAAGATTGGGCCTGGGCCGTATGGCTTGGAATCTCAGCCAGTCCGTCCTGGTGTTCGACGTCCCAATCGGTCCGAGATCGAGGAGAACAATCGGATAGGTCGGAAATTTGGCTGCCATCATTGCGGCACAACTGATCCTGGTACACGAAGCGGCAACTTCATATTCGATCATGAAGATCCAACCGCATTGAGTGGCGGAAGACCGCAAAGGGCCTATCCTCACTGCCTCTCTTGCAGCTTGGCACAGGGCGGCTATGTGAAACATCTTCTTGAAGGGTTTTAGAGATGCAAAGCTTGCAATTTTCTCCAAGCAATTCACAAGTTTTTATATCTGGAAGTTTGAAGGTAAAAGTTCCAATACTTGACGGAACGGATTTGATACGATCAAATAATGACTGCGTATCTGTGACCTGTCTGCCTGATATAGATGGATCTACATTTTTCTTTTTCGGACGAGAAGAGGAAATAAACTCACCACTGGGGCCAGCGTTCAATGGCGAAATTGCTACGCCCGACCGAAAGCTTCTCGTGTCAACGGTTCCGATGGAGGTTCTGTTTTCCACTGAGGTGCCTGATATCAGCACGCGTGTGACGGTCCGTCTGAATCATGATCGGTGGCCAGACCAAGTTGTAATCGGCTGGAGCTGACAGCCAAGGTGACCAGCCGATTGGCGATGCGGTCAGGCTGTGGTTCGACGCGGACCAAGTGGAGGGGCTGACGGGAGAGCGCGACGCGCTGTGGGCGCGGGTGGGTGCTGCCGGCTTCCTGACCGACGACGAGAAGCGCGAGGCTGTGGGCTACGGCGCGCGCGGCGGCATCGACCGGAAGTATCGCCCGGACCAGACGCGCGTGCCGGCCGGGAATCCGGACGGCGGGCAGTGGACGGATGAGGGTGGGCCGCACGAAATTGCGGACAGAAGCGGACGAGAAGCACAGGGCGCAAGAAAATATTCGGTCAATCTGGCTGAGGAAGAGGCACCTATCGGAATCGGCCATACGATCCGAAAACATGTGGCGAAAAGCGATGCTGAATTGCTCGCGAATTTGGAGAGGAATACGTATAGAGGCTGGTTCTTCGACTATGTGGACGGCCAGGAGGGAACATTTGAATCTCTAGAGAGGGCCAACGATCTCACCAATCGCGTTCTTGAGATGAGTAAGGATAAAGTCGATGAGGTGGCCTCAGGTGCGAAGGAGAGTGCACATCTTAAAGTGCGATTTGGATATGTGACCGGTCGAGAAGTGAGGCGAACAGCCGATCATCCAGAACCCTATTTTCGAAAGACCTATGGCGTGGCGGTTGTTATACGACATGATTCACGATCGAAACGTGGATATTACATCGTTACCTCTCATCCAAGAAATTTCGGAAAAGATGATGAGCTTTGAACAGGATATCATGATCATGGAGCCGGTTCTCGCAAAATTTTTCGAAGGATTTTGGCTGAAGTTCCCCGAATATTCTTCGTCTTATGACGATGCGGCCAAATGGGGTTTGCAGGATCTGTCGGCGGATGAAAAGGCCCGCTTGGCGCCTCTTCTCGATGAGCTCATCGGTCCTCGTCATAGCGCGGATGATCTCGTGGAGTTGTGGAGACGTTCTCCTGCAGAGCCGCAACTGTCGAACGGAGAGCAGATACGCGAGCTTTTGAAAGCGGCCCGAGCGAGGATCGGATAGCTGCCCGGTATCACGATGTCGCGCGGGCAGCGGCGCGGCGACAGTATCCCGGCCTGAAAGCATCGATGCCGAAGTTCAAATTTTCCGAGGAGGCGCGCCGTTTCCTGTTGGCGACGACCTACGGGCGCGGCTTCCCGCATTCTGCGGACAGGAGCCGGATACCGTTCGTCCTGTGGACATTCAACACGAGCCGGATCGGCGCGGCAGGATTCTCGGTGGAGGAATGGGGACCCCGATATCAGTTGTTTGCCGGCCCGGTGACTGACTTCGCATCCGAGCTTCTCGCGGAACTGTGCGCCGGAAAGCCTATCGCGTTTCGACTGGACCCCGCTATGCCGCAGGCCGCATCCTATTTCGTGTCGCTGGACGACGATCGGTTGAGCATTCGGCCGGAGTGAACCTCTCGCGTCGCGGCGGCGCGCGAGGAAGAGGATTTTCAGATCATGACGGACATGAACAACGCGGCCTGGCTGTGGGCCGCGAAGACGGCCGGCGCTGTCGCGGGCTCGGCGATCTCGCTCGCCTATCTCCTGCCGCAGGGGCGGCGCGAGGCGGCGGCGCGCTTTGCCGTCGGCGTCGTGTCGGGCCTCGTCTTCGGCGGCACGGCCGGCGTGAAGATCGCGGCGGAGCTGGGCGTCGCCGACCTGCTCGGCCGCACCGAGACGCTGGTGATGGGTTCGGCGGCGGCGAGCGTGCTCGCCTGGTGGGCGCTGGGTTTTGCGGTGAAGAGCCTGGAGCGCGGCGTCGGCCGCAGGTTCGATGAAACGAGGAAGCGCGATGAACGCTGATTTTCGATCCGGCATGGGCGAGCGCAAGTTCGTCGAGCTCGGCGGCGCCGACGTGGAGGCGGACGGCACGTTCTCCGGCTACGCCAGCCTGTTCGGCAAGGTGGATCTGGCCAAGGACGTGGTCGAGCGCGGCGCCTTCGCCGCGTCGCTCAGGCAACGCGGCGCGGCGGGCGTGCGCATGCTCTTCCAGCACGATCCGGACCAGCCGATCGGCACCTGGACGGAGATCCGCGAGGATGCCCGCGGCCTCTTCGTGCGCGGCCGGCTGGCGGGCGACGTGGCCCGCGCCCGCGAGGTGCTGGCGCTCCTGCGCGGCAAGGCGCTGGACGGCCTGTCGATCGGCTTCCGCACGGTGCGCGCCCGCGCCGACCGGACGGCCGGCGTGCGCCGCATCCTGGAGGCGGATCTGTGGGAGATCTCGGTGGTGACGTTTCCCATGCTGCCCGAGGCGCGGGTGGCGCAGGTGAAGGGGCGGCTGCCCACCGTCCGCGAATTCGAACGCTGGCTGACGCGGGATGCGGGCCTGACGCGAAGCGACGCCCGCACGGTGATCGCCAGGGGCTTCGCGCATCTCACCCGCGGGCGGGACGCCGCATCGAAGAACGCCGGCGGCCTTGCCGGCACGATCCGCGCGGCGACGCGCCTGATGAGGAAGGAAATCTGATGGAAGATTCTGGTTTGACGGTCGCGCCGGAGGTGAAATCGGCGGGCGGCGACGTGCACGACGCGTTCCACGAGTTCATGACGACGTTCGAGGTTTTTCGGGAGGACAACGACCGCCGCCTGGCCGAGATCGAGGCGAAGTCGGCGGATGTGGTGACGACCGAGAAGGTGGAGCGCATCTCGCGTGCGCTCGACGAGCAGAAGCGGGCGCTGGACCAGCTTGCGCTGAAGCGGCTGCGGCCGTCGCTCGACAGGGCCGGCGCGGCCCTGCCCAGCGAGCACAAGCAGGCTTTCGAGGCCTATGTGCGCAATGGCGACGACCGCCAGCTCCGCGGGCTCGACACCAAGGCCATGTCCTACGGCTCCGGCCAGGACGGCGGCTATCTGGTGCCGGGCGAGACGGAGGCCGAGATCGGCAAACGTCTGGCGGCGCTCTCGCCGATCCGCTCGATCGCCTCGGTCCGGCAGGTCTCCTCGGCGGTGCTGAAGAAGCCCTTCGCGGTGACGGGGCCGGCGACCGGCTGGGTGGCCGAGACGGCGTCGCGGTCGCAGACCGGCACGCCGACGCTGGCCGAGCTGGCCTTCCCGGCCATGGAGCTCTACGCCATGCCGGCGGCGACGCCGACGCTTCTGGAGGATGCCGTCGTCGATCTTGACGAATGGCTCTCCGGCGAGGTGGAGGCCGCCTTCGCCCAGCAGGAGGGCGCGGCCTTCGTCAATGGCGACGGCGTGAACAAGCCGGAGGGCTTCCTCCATGCCGACACCGTGGCGGAGGCGAGCTGGGCCTGGGGCAAGCTCGGCTACGTGAAGACCGGCGTGGCGGGCGACTTCCCCGCCTCCAACAAGTCGGACGTGCTGATCGACATCGCCTATGCGCTGAAGGCCGGCTACCGCCAGAATGCGACCTGGGTGATGAACCGCAAGACGCAGGCCGCCATCCGCAAGCTGAAGGACGCCGACGGCAACTACATCTGGCAGCCGCCGGCCGCCCCCGGCAGCCGCGCCATGCTGATGGGCTTCCCGCTGGTGGAGGCCGAGGACATGCCCGACATCGCCACCGACGCCTTCCCGATCGCCTTCGGCGATTTCCGGCGCGGCTATCTGGTGGTCGACCGCACCGGCGTGCGCGTGCTGCGCGATCCGTATTCCGCAAAGCCTTACGTGCTGTTCTACACGACCAAGCGCGTCGGCGGCGGCGTGCAGGATTTCGATGCGATCAAGCTGCTGAAGTTCGGCACGGCCTAGGCGTTCGGCCCGGCATCGGCCGCCTGCGCGATCCACCCCTGTCGCGCGCGGCCGCGGCGGCCCCGGCGGAGACGCCGGGGCCGTTTTTCTTTCCTATCATCGGACAGGAGCACGCATGGCGCTTTACCGAACCGTGGAACCCGCGGCCGAGCCGGTGACGCTCGCCGAGGCCAAGGCCAATCTGCGCATCGACCATGACGGCGACGACACGCTGATTACCGGCCTGATCCGGGCGGCGCGCGACGAGGTGGAGAAAAGCGCCGGACTGGCGCTGATTTCCCAATCATGGCGGCTGGCGCTGGACGACTGGCCGCGCGAGGGCTGCGCCCTCCTGATGCGGCACCCGGTCCGCGAGGTTCTTTCCGTGACAGCCTATGGGCCGGACGGCGAGGCGAGCCTGATCGACCCCGGCACCTACCAGCTCGACGCGCTGTCGCGGCCGGCGCGGCTGCATTTCGATGCGCCGGCAGCGCCTCTCAGGGCGATGAACGGCATCGAGATCGACTTCGCCGCCGGCTTCGGCGAGGCGGGGCCGGACGTGCCCGACCTCCTGAAGCGGGCGGTCCTGACGCTCGTCGCGCACTGGTACGAGTTCCGCGCCGCCTTCGGGCCGGACAGCCAGCCGGTCTCGTTTCCGGTCGGCTACGAGCGGATGCTGCGCGGCTACAGGACGGGCAGGCTCTGATGCGCTCCGGCTTCGTCGATCCCGGCGCGCTGCGGGTGCGGCTGACCCTGGAATCCGTCTCGACGGCACCGGACGGGCAGGGCGGCTTTGCCGAGACGTGGAACGCGGTCGCCGCGCTTCCGGCGCGGATCGAGCCGGTGGACGCAAGGGCGGGATTCGGCGCGGACCAGACGCTGGAGACGGTCACGCACCGCGTCACCGTTCGGTTCCGCGACGGGCTGGCGAGCGGCATGCGGTTCCGCAAGGCGGGACGCATCTTCGACATCCTGACGGTCCATGATCCTGATGAAAGCGGCCGCTATCTTGTTTGCAGGACAAAGGAGAAAGGGCTTTGAATATCGCCGTTCGCCTGACCCTCGACGGCATGGTGCGCGCGCTGCGCTGGAAGCTGCACACGCTGTCGGAGGAAGCAATCACGGAAGCGCCGGAGGCCGGCCGGCGTTCCGAGAGGCGGGAAGCGGCCAGACGCGAGGAGGGTGCCGATGAGCGCGCCGGCGAATGAATTGCAGGCGGCGGTCTTCGCCGCATTGGCAGGAGATGCAGCCCTCGTCGCGATGCTTGGCGGCGCGAGGATCCACGATCATGCGCCGGCGGACGTGGCGTTTCCCTACATCACTTTCGGCCGCACCAGCGTCTACGACTGGAGCACCGGGACGGAGAGCGGCACGGAACAGCTTTTCACGCTCCATGTCTGGTCGAAGGCGAAGGGCAAGAAGGAGGCGCTCGACATCATGGAAGCCGCCAAGGCGAGGCTCCACGACCAGTCGCTCCCGCTTGCCGGACGGACGTTGGTGAATTGCCGGATGGAATTCGCGGAAGCGCGCCATGACGACGATCTCTCCGTCTATCACGGGCTGCTGCGGTTTCGCGCGGTGGTGGAGGAAAACGCGTGAGCGTGGGCTGACCCGTTTTCGGCGCCGCATACGCGGCGCAAAGCAATCTTTCCAGTCGATTTCGAAAGGACTTCCATGGTCGCCCAGAAGGGAAAGGATCTTCTTTTGAAGATCGATGCGAACGGAGCGGGAAGCTTCGTCACGGTGGCGGGGCTGCGGGCGCGTCGCGTCGCCTTCAACAGCGAGACGGTCGACGTGACCGACTCCGAATCCACCGGCCGCTGGCGCGAACTGCTTGCCGGCAGCGGCGTGCAGCGCGCGGCGTTGAGCGGCTCCGGCATCTTCAAGGACCAGGCTTCGGACGCGGCGATCCGCGCGCGTTTCTTCGCCGGCGAGATCGCCGCCTGGCAGGTGGTGGTGCCGAGCTTCGGCACGGTGGCGGGACCCTTCCAGATCACGTCGCTGGAATATGGCGGTAGCCATGACGGCGAGGTGACGTTCGAGATGGCGCTGGAATCGGCCGGCGCGCTGACTTTCACGGCGGCGCCATGACCGCCAACCGCAGACGCGGCGAGGTGGCCGCGACGCTCGACGGCAAGCCCTACCGGCTCTGCCTGACGCTCGGCGCGCTGGCCGAGCTGGAGGCGGCCTATGCCGCCGACGACCTTGCCGCGCTCGCCCGGCGCTTCGCCGGGGGAAAACTTTCCGCCCGCGACCTGATCCGCGTGACCGGTGCCGGCCTGCGCGGCGCCGGCAACGATATCTGCGACGATGCCGTCGCCCATATGCAGGCCGAGAACGGCGCGGCGGGTTTTGCGGCGCTGGTGGCCGAGCTGCTGACCGTGACGTTCGGCGCGGCCGATGCCGGGTCGGGAGCCGGTCCGGCAAACCCTTAGACGCCGCAGCATCGCCGGCCGAAGCTTTTCCCTGGGACGAGGTGATGGCCATCGGCCTCGGCGTGCTGCGGCTTTCACCGCGCGATTTCTGGATGATGACGCCGCGCGAGTTCGCGTCCGCGGCATCTCCCGTTTCGGCAAGGCGGGGTGGCGCGCCGGACAGGGGCGCGCTCGCCGCGCTGATGGCGGATTTTCCCGACAGGCAGGAGGACGAAAAGAATGGCTGAGGACATGCGGGTCGGCATCTACGCCGACACCGAGCCGTTCCTGTCGGCGTTGAGCGAGCTGGAGAAGGTGTCGCAGAGTTTCGGCACCCGGCTCACCAACGCCCTGAAGGGCGCGGTGGTCAGCGGCAGGAGCCTGGAGGACGTGCTGCAAAGGCTGGCGCTCAATCTTGCCGGGCTTGCCCTGGACCAGGGCCTGAAACCGCTGCAATCGCTGGCCGGATCGCTGTTCTCCGGACTGTTCGGCGGGCTTTCCGGCATCCTGCCCTTCGCCAGAGGCGGCGTGCCGGGCAGCGTGGTGCCCTTCGCCGCCGGCGGTGTCGTCTCGTCGCCCGGCTACTTTCCGCTCGGCCGCAATCTCGGGCTGGCGGGAGAGGCGGGGCCGGAGGCGATCCTGCCATTGCAGCGCGGCAGCGACGGAAGGCTCGGCGTGGCCGCCGGCGGCGGCGGAAGCGTCAATGTCGTCTTCAACGTCACCGCGACGGACGCCGCCTCCTTCCGGAAATCCGAGGCCCAGGTGACGGGCATGCTGGCGCGCGCCGTGTCGCGCGGCGCCCGGACATTGTGATGCGGCGCGTTCAGGTTTCCGGGGAGATGCCATGACGGGTCTTGCAAGCTTCCATGACGTGCTGTTCCCGACGGACGTCTCCTTCGGCGCGACCGGCGGCCCGGAGCGCCGCAACGAGATCGTGCTGATGACTTCCGGGCGCGAGCGCCGCAATCTGCGCACCGCGCATTCGCGCCGCACCTACGACGCGGGCACGGGCATGAAGTCGCTCCAGGACGTCTATGACATCCTGGCGTTCTTCGAGGCGCGGCGGGGCTCGCTGCACGCCTTCCGCTTCCGCGACCCGTTCGACAACCGCTCGTGCCGGCCGGAGGCGGCGCCTTCGCCGGCGGACCAGACGCTGGGCACCGGTGACGGCAGCCGCGCCCGCTTCGCGCTGGTGAAGACCTACGGCACCGGCCCGGACGCCTATGCGCGGCCGATCCGCAAGCCGGTGGCGGAAACCCTGCGCGTGGCCGTGGCCGGCGTCGAGAAGGCGCGGCCCGCCGCTTACGACTTCGACGACGCCACGGGCGAGATCGTCTTCGCCGTTGCGCCGGGCGCAGGCGCGGCGGTGACGGCGGGCTATCGCTTCGACGTGCCGGTGCGCTTCGATGCCGAACGCCTGTCGGTCAGCCTCGCCTCCTTCCGGGCCGGGCAGATCCCCTCCATCCCGCTGATCGAGGTGTTGCAGCCGTGACGTCTTATCCCGAAAGCCTGACGGCGCATCTGGCGCGCGACGTGACGACCGTCTGCACGGCGTGGCGCCTGACGCGGCGCGACGGAGACGTGTCGGGCTATACCGACCACGACCGGTCGCTCGCCTTCGACGGCACGGCGTTCGAGCCGGCGTCCGGCTTCAGCGCCAGCGAGGCGCAGGAGACGCTGGGCCTCGCCGTCGATACGGTCGACGTGGAGGGGGCGCTGTCTTCGGCGGGGCTCGTCGAGGAGGAGATCGAGGCGGGCCTGCTGGACGACGCCACGCTGGAGACTTTTATGGTCAACTGGCGCGACCCTGCGGATTTCGCGCTGGTCCGCAAGGCGACCATCGGCAGGATCACGCGCAGCGACGGCCGCTTCGTGGCCGAGCTGAAGAGCCGCATGCACCAGCTCGACCAGCCCAACGCGCGGCGGCTGACGCGGGCCTGCGATGCGGAGCTGGGCGACGCCCGCTGCGGCGTCGCGCTCGACCGGCCGGGCTTTTCCGGTACCGGAGAGATGCTCGACACGGTGGCGCCCGACGCCTGGCGCGTCTCGGGCCTCGCCGATTTCGAGGCGGGCTGGTTCAGCGGCGGCGTGCTGACCTGGACGAGCGGCGTGCGGCAGGGCCGGTCCGAACGGATCGTGGACCACCGCAGGCAGGACGACGGCGCGCTCCTCTTCCTGCGGCCCTTCACCGGCGCACGGCCGGCGCCGGGCGACGCGTTCGCCGTCGTTGCCGGCTGCGACAAGAGTTTCGCCACCTGCAAGGCGAAGTTCGACAACCACGCGAATTTCAGGGGCTTTCCGCATCTGCCGGGCAACGACGCGGCCTATCAATATGTTTCGGAGGGCCTCGTCTTCGACGGCGGGCCGATCGTGCGATGACGGAGACAGGGGCCGCCACGCGCCTTGCGGTGCTTGCCGAGGCGCGTGGCTGGATCGGCACGCCCTACCGCCATCAGGGCCGCACGAAGGGGGTGGGCTGCGATTGCCTCGGGCTGGTGCTGGGCGTGTGGCGGGCGCTCTACGGATCGGTTCCCGAGACGCCGGCCGTCTATGGCATGAGCGGGGCCGACGACGGCGCGGCCGACGCGCTGCTGGAGGGCGCCGCACGGCACATGGATCGCCTTCCCGCCGGTGCGGAACGGCCGGGAGACCTGCTCGTCCTGCGCTGGCGGCCGGGGCTGCCGGCACGGCACTTCGGCATTCTCAGCGCGGAAAACCGCTTCATCCACGCCTATCACGGAATGGCGGTGACGGACTCCTGCCTCGTCCCGCAATGGCGGCGGCGCATCGCGGCGGCCTTCGCCTTTCCCGAAATCTCCCGCGGCTGATCGAGGACCTTCATGGCGACAATCCTGCTCCAGGCGGCCGGCGCCGCGCTCGGCGGCGTGTTCGGCAGCGCCGGTGCGGCAATCGGGACGGCGGCGGGCGCGCTGGCCGGCTATGTGATCGACCGCGCGCTGATCGGCAGCCTCCAGCATGTCGAAGGTCCAAGGCTGAGCGGTGCCAGGCCCTTCACCGCCGAGGAGGGCGCGTCGATCCCGCGCGTCTACGGCGTCGCGCGCATGGGCGGCCTCGTCATCTGGGCGACCCGCTTCGAGGAGGCGAGGCGGACCACCCGGCAGGGCATCAAGGGCGGGCCGCGCATCACGGAATATTCCTATTTCGCCAATGTGGCCTTCGCGCTCTGCGAGGGGGAGATCGGCGGCGTGCGGCGCATCTGGGCGGACGGCAGGGAGATCGACCGCACGCTCTACGAGATCAGGGTCCATCCGGGCTCCGCGACGCAGGACCCCGATCCGCTGATCGAGGCGAAGCAGGGTGCGGGGAACGCGCCCGCCTACCGCGGCACCGCCTATGTCGTGTTCGAGCGCTTTCCGCTTGCCGACTACGGCAACCGCATCCCGCAGCTTCAGTTCGAGGTGCTGCGGCCGGTCGGCGATTTCCACAGACAGGTCAGCGGCGTGGCGCTCATTCCCGGCGCCACCGAATACGGCCTGTCGCCGACGCTGGTGACGCGGGAAATCCTGCCCGGCCGGACCGAGGCGGTGAACCGCCACGTCCTGCATGGCGTGACCGACATCGTGGCCGCGCTCGACGAATTGCGGATGCTGTGCCCGAACCTGGAGCACGTCTCGCTGATCGTCACCTGGTTCGGCGACGATTTGAGGGCCGGATCGTGCCGGATCAGGCCGATGGTCATCGACAGCGGGGCGGACAATTTCTCCGAGGAGTGGATGGTGTCCGGCGTTGCACGCGCCGACGCCGCGGAAGTCTCGCGGGCGGGCGGCGGCCCCGCCTATGGCGGCACGCCCTCTGACAGGACGGTCCTCGACGCGATCGCCGAGATCAGGGCGCGCGGCCTGAAGGTGACGCTCTATCCCTTCATCATGATGGACGTGCCGCAGGACAACGCGCTGCCCGACCCGCATGGCGGCGCGGTGCAGGCGCCCTATCCGTGGCGCGGGCGCATCTCCTGCCATCCCGGCCCCATGCAGCCCGGCAGCGCGGACAAGACGGGGGCCGCGCGGGCGCAGGTGGCCGCCTTCTGCGGCGCTGCGACGGCGGCGGATTTTGCCGCGGAGGACGACACGATCGCCTTCACGGGCGATCCGGACGAGTGGAGCTACCGCCGCTTCCTGCTGCATTTCGCGCATCTGGCGGTCAAGGCCGGCGGGGTCGACACCTTCCTGCTCGGCAGCGAGATGCGCGGCCTGACCAGCCTGCGCGACGGGGCGAACGGGTTCCCGTTCGTGGAGACGCTTTGCGGCCTCGCAGACGAGGTGCGGGCGCTGCTTGGGCCGGGCACGAAGATCACCTACGGCGCGGACTGGAGCGAGTATTTCGGCCACCAGCCGGCGGTCGGCAGCGGCGACGTGTTCTTCCATCTCGACCCACTCTGGGCGCATCCGGAGATCGCTGCCGTCGGCATCGACAATTACATGCCGCTCTCCGACTGGCGCGACACCGACTATGGCGGGGGCAATCCGGACGGCTTCGCCACGCCCTGCGACCTGGATGGCCTGACGGCGGCGGTCGCCGGAGGGGAGGGCTTCGACTGGTATTATGCGAGCGCGGCGGCGCGGGCGGAACGGCAGCGCACGCCGATCACCGACGGGGCCGGAAAACCGTGGGTCTACCGCTACAAGGACCTGGTCGGCTGGTGGTCGAACCCGCACCACGACCGCCCGGGCGGCGTCGAGAAGGCGACGCCGACCGCCTGGGTCCCGCGGTCGAAACCCATCTGGTTCACGGAGCTGGGCGGACCGGCGGTGGACAAGGGGCCGAACCAGCCGAACGTCTTTCCCGACCCCAAATCGTCGGAAAGCGCGCTGCCCTATTCCTCGAACGGCGGACGCTCCGACATCGCGCAGCGGCGCCTGCTGGAAGCGCATCTCGGCTATTGGGATCCGGCGCGCCCCGGCTTCGACGACGCCCGCAATCCCGTCTCGGCGCTCTATGGCGGGCGCATGCTCGACCATCGCCGGACCGCGCTCTGGGCCTGGGACGCGCGGCCTTTTCCGGCCTTTCCCGTACGGGACGACGAATGGCGCGACGGCGCCAACTGGCGGTTCGGCCACTGGCTGAACGGTCGCCTGGAAGCCGTCTCGTGCAGCGACCTGATCGACGCGATCCTTGCCGACCATGGCGCCGGCCCGGCCCGGACGCTCCACGCCGAAGGGACGGTGGCAGGCTATGCGATCCAGGATCCGTCGAGCGCGCGTGCCGCGCTGGAACCGCTGATGGACCTTTTCGGCATCGTCGCGCTCGACCGGCCGGACGGGATCGTGTTCCGCCTCGCCGGGGCGGGGGCCGGGCAGCCGGCCCTGATCGAGGATGTCGTGCTGACCGACGCGGCGGCCGTCGAGACCGTCCGCACGCCCGACCACGAACTGCCGCGCGAGGCGGTGCTCCAGACGCGCGAGCCTTTCCTGGAGTTCCAGGGCGCCACGCCGCGCAGCCGCCGCCTCGGCACACCCGGCAGCCGCCAGCAGGACATCGGCTTTCCGGGAACGCTGGAAAGCGGCCAGGCGCAGGCCCTGCTCGACGATTGGATGACGCGCGCCTGGGCGGGGCGCGAGCAGGTGACCTTCGCCCTCGCGCCGGCGGATATACGGCCGTTTGCGGGTGACGTCATCCGGCTGGCGGCGCTGCCGGCAGGCCCCGACCTGCAGGTGATGGCGGTCGAGGAAGGGGCGGTGCGCAGGATCACGGCCCGGCAGGCGGCGCTGACCGCGCCGACGCCGTGGCGGGCGGGCGCGGCCGTGGCGTCGTCGTCCGTCCCGATTCTCGCCGGCCGGCCGGATGCACACTTCCTCGACCTGCCGATGATCGACGCGGCCGAGCCGGAAAGCCGGTTCCGCGTCGCCGCATGGCAGCACCCTTGGCGGACCCAGCGCGTTCATACCTCGGCGGGCGGCACGGCCTTCGAGCCGCGCGCGCTCCTTACCACTCCGGCGATCGTCGGCCGGCTCGCCGAGCCCCTGTCGGGGAACGGCTTCGAGGGCCGGATCGACAGGGTCGCGGCGATCGTGGTCGCACTCTCATGGGGCGAACTGTCGAGCGTCACCCGCACGGACCTGCTGAACGGAGCCAACGCCGCGGCAATCCGATCTGCGGACGGAACATGGGAGGTGCTCCAGTTCGAGACCGCTGAGGAGATATCCGCCGATGTCTGGCGGCTGCGCAACCTGCTGCGCGGGCAGGCCGGCACCGGCGACGCCATGGCGGCGGGCGCGGATACGGGCGCGGCCTTCGTCCTGCTCGACGCCGCAGTGGTGCCGGCCGGACTGGCGGCCGCCGAACTGGGGCTGGAGCGGCAATGGCGCGTCGGTCCCGCCGGGATGGAGATATCGCCCGCCAGTTTCGTCGCCGCGACCGCGACCGGGGGCGTGCGGGCGCAACTGCCGCTTTCGCCGGTGCATCTCAGGGCCGCGCCCGACGGAACGGGCGGCCTTGCCATTTCCTGGGTGCGGCGCGCCCGCTATGGCGGCGACGACTGGCAGCAGGAGGACGTGCCGCTCTGCGAGGCCGCTGAGGAGTATCGGATCGACATCGCCGTAGCCGGCGGCCCGGTCGTACGCAGCACGACGGCGGGCGTTCCGCGCTGGACTTATGCGGCAGCCCTGATCGCCGCCGACTTCGGCGCGCTGCCGGCCGTGCTCGACGTCACCGTCCGCCAGAAAAGCGCCGCCGTCGGCTGGGGCATCCCCGCGACGCGGCGGCTGGCGACAGCCTGACAGATTCCAGACAGAAAGGACCAAGCCATGCCGACCGCAAAACCCTGGTATCTCTCCCGAACGATCTGGGCCTCGCTCATCACCGTCGCGACCTCGGTGCTCGGCCTGACCGGCATGTCGCTCGATGGAGTGGACAACGTGCAACTGACGGACACCGTGTTGCAGGCGGTCACCGCGCTCGCCGGCATCGTGGCGGTGCTGGGCCGCATCGGCGCCGCGGCACGCATCGGGTGACAGCGCGGGAAGTGGGCGCTACTGTCGATGTCCGCCGCTTGCATGAAAAGCGGCGGACGGGGGACGGCCATTCATGCGGTGTTCAGCCGATCTGCGCTACAAGCGCATCATGGGCAATCTGAAATCACATCTGCGGCGACTGTTCCTGCTGCTGCCGGCGGCCTGGCTGGGCCTGGCCCCGCTTGCATGGGCGGCTGGGCAGGGCGAGGTGCAGGTGGCCGAGGCCGACTGCTATTCGGTCGGCCAGCAGGTCGCCGCCGAGAACGGCGGAACGCTCGCCAAGGCGCAGCGGGCGACGCGCGGCGGCCGGGAGGTCTGCGTCATCGTCGTTCTGGTTCCCGCCAGGGACGGCGAGCGTCCGCGCCGCACCGAGATCGTCGTACCGGCGAACTGACGGCGTTTCAAACGGCGGCGACTTCCGCCACTATGACGGCTTCCGCGAACGACTGGTCCGTGATTCCATGAGAGTGTTGGTTGTCGAGGACGACAAGGATCTGAACCGCCAGCTCGCCGAGGCCCTCGGCGACGCCGGCTATGCGGTGGACCGCGCGTATGACGGAGAGGAAGGACACTTCCTCGGCGACACCGAACCCTACGACGCCGTCATACTCGACATCGGCCTGCCGCAGATGGACGGAATCAGCGTCGTTGAGAAGTGGCGGCGCGCCGGCCGCAAGATGCCCGTGCTGATGCTGACGGCGCGCGACCGCTGGAGCGACAAGGTGGCGGGCATCGACGCCGGCGCCGACGACTATGTCGCCAAGCCGTTCCATATCGAGGAAGTGCTGGCGCGGCTGCGCGCGCTGATCAGGCGGGCGGCGGGCCACGCATCCTCGGAGCTCACCTGCGGGCCGCTTCGGCTCGACGCCAAGGCCTCGAAGGCCGACATCAACGGCATGACGCTGAAGCTCACCTCGCACGAGTTCCGCCTGCTTGCCTACCTGATGCACCACATGGGCGAGGTGGTCTCGCGCACGGAGCTGGTCGAGCATCTCTACGACCAGGACTTCGACAGGGACTCCAACACGATCGAGGTCTTCGTCGGGCGTCTGCGCAAGAAGATGGGCATCGACATGATCGAGACCGTGCGCGGCATGGGCTACCGCATCCGCGAGCCCGACGCGTGAGAGGAAGCGGCGGGGCTCCGGCGGGCCGATGACGCTCGGCCTGCGCTCGCTGACGGTCCGCGTCGTCGCGTTCTCGACGGCCTGGGCGGTGCTCGCTCTCGTCGTCATCTCGACCGTCATCACGACGCTCTACCGCGAATCCAGCGAACGCGGCTTCGAAAGCGTCCTGTCGGCGCATCTCTTCAACCTGATCAGCTCGGTCGGCGTCTCCGAGCAGGGATACCTGACCGGAAACCCTGATCTCGGCGACCTGCGCTTCTCCGAACCCGGATCGGGGTGGTACTGGTCCGTCGATCCGATCTCGCCGTCGCTGAAGGGATCGCTGCGCTCCGCCTCCATGACGCGGCCCATTCCCTCGCCGAGCCCGGAGAAGGTGCCGTTCAACGCCAGTTTCCAGCGCAACTACGTGACCAAGGGCATCGGCGAAGAGCAATTGCAGGTGTTCGAGAGCGAGTTTGTGCTCGACAGCGCCAATCGCGTCGCCCGCTTCCGCGTGATGGGAAACCGAACGGAGCTGGAGACCGAGATCGACGGGTTCGAGCGGCGGCTGTTCTTCTACCTTGCGGTGTTCGGCCTCGGCATGGTGGCGATCAACGTGCTGGCGATCCTGTTCGGATTGCAGCCGCTGCGCCGGGTGAGCGCGGCGCTGGCGCAGGTGCGCGAGGGCACGGCGAGCCGGCTGACCGGCCGCTTTCCCGCCGAGATCGAGCCGCTCGCCAACGAGACGAATGCGCTGATCGACAACAACCGCCGCATCCTGGAGCGGTCGCGCACGCAGGTCGGCAATCTCGCTCATTCGCTGAAGACGCCGCTTGCCGTGCTGCTCAACGAATCGCGCGCCATCGGCGGCGACCGCGGCAGGCTGCTGGCCGAGCAGGCGGCCGCCATGCAGACGCAGGTCGAGCATTATCTGCAACGCGCCCGCGTGGCCGCACAGCGCGAGAGCGTGGTCTACCGCACGCCCGTCATCGAGGCGCTGACGCCGATGGTGCGCGTCGTCAGGAAGCTGAACCCCGGCGTGGAGCTGGATTTTTCGCCGTCGCGGCAGGAAATCCTGTTTGCCGGCGAGAAGGCGGATCTGGAGGAGATCGTCGGCAATCTGCTCGAGAACGCGACGAAATGGGCAAAGGCGCGGGCGCGCCTGGCCGTGTCGGCCGACGGCGGGACACAGAGGTTCCGCATCGAGATCGAGGACGACGGCCCGGGCATTCCGGAGGAGAAGGCGAAGGAGGTTCTGCGTCGCGGCTCCCGGCTCGACGAGACCAAGCCCGGCACCGGCCTCGGCCTCGCCATCGTATCGGATCTGGTGAAGGAATATGGCGGTCACCTCGCGCTCGACGGCTCCGCCCTCGGCGGGCTGCGCGTGACGGTGGAACTCGGCACCGCGGTATGAGGAACGTTGTAGCTTTCCACCGCAATCCGATCTAGATAGCTCCCGCGGTGCGGGTTGCCGGTGAAGACGATGAAATTGAAAGTTTTTCTTTCGATCGCGAGCGGCCTTGCGCTGTCGGCCTGCGCGACCGCCGGCATCAAGGCGCCGGGACTGCCGGCGATCGGCGGCGACAGCAGCAGCAAGACGGCGACGGCCATCATCGCGGCGATGAATGGCGGGCTGGTCGGCGGCAGGATCGGCGCGGGCTTGAGCGAGCGCGACCGCGCCGCTGCGCTGGAGGCCGAGTATCGTGCGCTGGAATACACGCAGAGCGGCCGTCCGGTGACGTGGAAGGGCTCCCAGGCCGGCGTCTATGGCGAGGTCACGGCCGCGCAGCCCTACCGGGTCGGCTCGCAGGACTGCCGGCAATATACCCATACGGTCTATGTGAGCAGCCAGCCGCGCAACGCCCGCGGCACCGCCTGCCGCAATTCGGACGGGAGCTGGACGCCGCTCACCTGAGCGCCGGCCCGAGGGCAGCGCGACGCGATCGGCCGTCAAATCGCCGCAGTCCTCGCCGATTGGCACCGGAACCTTCGGCGGATATGGAACGCCATGTTTTTCTGGACAGTCGCCGCCCTGCTGACGCTGGCCGCGAGCCTTGCCGTGCTCGCGCCGCTGGCGCGCCGTGCGCCGGCCGTGGCGGCGGCCTCCGACCGCGATCTCGACGTCTACCGTGACCAGCTCGCCGAGGTCGACCGCGACGTGTCGCGCGCCCTGATCGGCATGGACGAAGCCGAGCAGGCGAGAGCGGAGATCGGCCGTCGCATCCTCAAGCTGAATGCCTCCCGCCGTTCGACGGCGGGCGCGGCCGGATGGGCGAGGGCGGTCGGCGCGGCCGCCGTGCTCGCCATACCTGTGCTGAGCTGGGGGCTCTACGGCGTGCTGGGATCGCCGGACCTGCCGTCGCAGCCGCTCGAGGCGCGCCTGTCGAAGCAGCCTGCGGAAAGTTCTCCCGACGAGCTCATCGCGCGGGCCGAGCGCGCGCTGCGCGCCAATCCCGGGGACGGGCGCGGCTGGGACGTGCTCGCTCCGGTCTATCGGCGCGTCGGTCGTGCCAACGAGGCCGTCTTCGCCTACCGCAACGCGATCAGGCTGCTGGGCGACAGCGCGCCGCGCTGGGCCGGCCTCGGCGAGGCGCTGGCCGAGCAGTCCGGCGGCACGGTTTCGGCGGATGCGCGCGCCGCCTTCGAAAAGGCGCTTTCGCTCGATCCGCAGGATGCGCAGGCGCGCTTCTTCATGAATGTCGCGGCCGCGCAGGAAAAGCGCTACGACGACGCGATCGCCGGGTGGAACGGGCTTGCGGCGACTTTGCCGGCAGGGTCGGAATGGCAGCAGGCGTCGCAGCGCGCCATGGCGCTGGCGATGCAGCGAAAGGCTGCGGAAGAAGGCGGCGGTCCCGCCACTGGTCCGACGACCGAGGACGTGGCCGCCGCCGACCAGATGACAGACGGCGAGCGCGGCGAGATGATCGAGGCGATGGTCGCCGCGCTGGATGAAAGGCTGAGGACGCAGCCGGACGATCCGGAGGGGTGGAAGCGGCTGGTGCGTTCCTACATCGTCCTCGGCAAGACCGATGCGGCGAGGGACGCGCTGGCGCGAGGGAGCAAGGCTCTCGGCGATCCGGCGAAGGCCGACGAGCTTGTCCGCTTCGCCCGATCGTTTGGACTGGACGCCACGGAGTGACCATGACGCGCAAGCAGAAGCGCCTTTCCGTCATCACCGCCGCGGCCGTGTTCCTGGCCGCGGCGGCCGGGCTGACGCTCTATGCGCTGGGCCAGAAGGCGTCTTATTTCTACATGCCGGCCGATTTGCAGGCGGCCTCGCTGGCGCCCGGCCAGCGCATTCGGCTGGGCGGCCTTGTCGAGGAAGGCAGCATCGTGCGCGGGCAGGGGGCCACGGTGGGCTTCGCCGTGACGGATCACCAGAATTCGGTGAAGGTGACCTATACGGGGATCCTGCCCGACCTCTTCCGCGAGGACCAGGGCGTCATCACCGAGGGCGCCTTCGGCCCGGACGGCGTCTTCGTCGCCGACAGCGTGCTGGCCAAGCACGACGAGAACTACATGCCCAAGGAGGTCGCGGAAGGCCTGAAGGAGAAGGGCGTGTGGCAACCCGACGAGGGGGCCGCGAAGACCCAATGACGGAAGGCGGGAACTGACATGGTCGAGATCGGGCAGTTTTCGCTGGTCCTTGCCTTCGCCCTGTCGCTGGTGCAGTCGGTGGCGCCGGCGCTCGGCGCGCGCCTCTCCGACGAGCGGCTGATGGCCGTCGGCCGGCCGGCGGCAATCGCCGGCTTCGCCTTCACCGCGCTCGCCTTCGCCATCCTGCTATGGGCGCATGTCGTCTCCGATTTCTCGGTCCTCAATGTCTGGGAGAACTCCCATTCGCTGAAGCCGATGCTCTACAAGGTCACGGGCGCCTGGGGCAGCCACGAAGGCTCGATGCTGCTCTGGGTATTGATCCTGACCCTCTTCGGCATGATGGTGGCGCTGTTCGGCGCCAACCTGCCGGATACGCTGAAGGCCAACGTCATCGCCGTGCAGGGCTGGATCGGCGCCGCCTTCTTCCTGTTCATCCTGACGACGTCCAACCCCTTCACCCGACTCGATCCCGCGCCGATCGAGGGCCAGGATCTCAATCCGGTGCTCCAGGATGTCGGGCTCGCGGTGCACCCGCCGCTGCTCTATCTCGGCTATGTCGGCTTTTCGGTGTGCTTTTCCTTCGCCGTCGCCGCGCTGATCGACGGCCGCATCGACGCGGCATGGGCGCGCTGGGTTCGCCCCTGGACGCTCGCCGCCTGGCTCTTCCTGACCGGCGGCATCACCATGGGTTCCTACTGGGCCTATTACGAGCTGGGCTGGGGCGGCTTCTGGTTCTGGGATCCGGTCGAGAACGCCTCCTTCATGCCATGGCTGGCCGGGACGGCGCTGCTGCATTCCGCGCTGGTCATGGAAAAGCGTGCTGCGCTGAAGATTTGGACGGTGCTGCTCGCCATTCTGACCTTCTCGCTGTCGCTGCTCGGCACCTTCCTGGTGCGTTCCGGCGTGCTCACCTCGGTGCACGCCTTCGCCACGGACCCCGGCCGCGGCATCTTCATCCTGTGCATCCTGGCATTCTTCATCGGCGGCTCGCTTGCGCTGTTCGCCTGGCGGGCGGGCTCGCTCGCGCCGGGCGGGCTCTTCCAGCCGGTTTCGCGCGAGGGCGCGCTGGTGCTCAACAATCTCTTCCTGACCACGGCCGCGGCCACCGTGCTGGTCGGCACGCTCTACCCGCTGCTGGTGGAGGCGATCGGCGCCGACAAGATCTCGGTCGGCGCGCCATTCTTCAACCTTACCTTCGGGCCGGTGATCCTGCCGCTGATCTGCGTGGTGCCGTTCGGGCCGCTGCTCGCCTGGAAGCGCGGCGATCTGGCGGCGGTGGCGCAGCGCCTCGCCGCCGCCTTCGCGGCCGCGCTCGTCGTCGTCCTGTCGATCCTGCTTTTCGTCGACAAATCGGCCGTGTTCGCCGCCCTCGGCTGCGGCCTCGCCGTCTGGCTCGTCTTCGGCGCGCTGACCGATCTCTGGGTCAAGGCCGGCTTCGGCGCGCAGCCGGCCGCGATTGCGGCGCGACGGCTCGCCGGGCTGCCGATGTCGATGTTCGGCACGACCGCGGCGCATATGGGGCTCGGCCTCACGCTGCTCGGCATCGTCTCGACGGTCGCCTTCCAGCAGGAGCGGATCGTCACGTTGAAGCCGGGCGAGGCGACCGAGGTCGGCGGCTACACGCTCCGCTACGAGGGGCTGACGCCCGCCAAGGGCGCGAATTACGACGAGCAGCGCGGCACGTTCGCGATCCTGCGCGCCGACGGCAGGGCGGCCGGCAGCGTGATGTCGTCGAAGCGGCTCTACACCACCCGGCAGATGCCGACCACCGAGGCCGGCATCCGCACCATGGGTTTCAGCCAGCTCTATGTTTCGCTGGGCGACGAGACCGACGACGGCGGCATCGTCGTGCGCGCCTGGTGGAAGCCGCTGGTGACGCTGATCTGGCTGGGCGGGCTGGTGATGATGGCCGGCGGTGTCCTGTCCCTCTGCGACCGGCGGCTGCGGGTCGGCGCCCCCGCACGGCGCCGCGTTCGCGCGGCGCAGGCCGCCGGCGAGGCGGCTGGGTGATGCGGTGGGTCTTTTGGGGCGCGCTCGCCATCTGGCTGCTGACGGTGGCGCCTGCGCTGGCCGTCCTGCCCGACGAGGTGCTGCCGGACCCGGCGATGGAGGCGCGGGCGCGCGCCATCTCGCACGAACTGCGCTGCATGGTGTGCCAGAACCAGTCGATCGACGATTCGAGCGCCGATCTTGCGCGCGACCTGCGCGTTCTGGTGCGCGACCGCCTGAAGGCGGGCGACAGCGACGAGCAGGTGATCGACTACGTGGTCTCCCGCTATGGCGAGCTCGTGCTGCTGAAGCCGCGGCGCCGGCTGTCGTGATCCTGGCCGGCGGCGCGTTCCTGCTGCTGGCGGCGCGCTCGAGGCGCCGCGCGGAGGCAAAGCTGTCTCCCGAAGAGAAGGCCGCCCTGGAGAAAATCCTGCGGACGGGCGGCTGATTTCGAACATTACGAAATTTTCATCTGCCGGAAATGCCGCCGTAATGTGACGTCTCCTATCTCTCGCCCATCGGATGCGCTTCACGCATCCTTCCGACGAGGACCGAGAGACATGAACAACCAGCAGAAAACCTCCTTCCGCACGCGCAGCCGCCTGCTGGCTGCCGTCGCCTCGCTGGCGATCGCCGGCGCTGTCGGCTTCGGTGCAGCCGTTTCGGGCACGGCGCCCGTCCTTGCCGAGGCCGTCCGTGTCGACGCGCCCCAGACGCCGGGCTTTGCCGATGTCGTCGACAAGGTGTCGCCCGCCGTCGTCAGCGTGCGCGTCAAGGAAAAGATCGAGGCGGCGTCCGACGACGGTGCGCAGATGTTCGGCGACGAGGACGGCCGCGGCTTCAACAACCTGCCCAAGGACCATCCGCTCTACCGCTTCTTCAAGAATTTCGGCGGCGACGACCGCGGTCCCGGCAAGGGCAAGCGCTTCGGTCACCGCGACCGCCGCGGCGACGGCCCGCGCGCCATGGCGCAGGGCTCCGGCTTCTTCATCTCCGAGGACGGCTATGTCGTCACGAACAACCATGTCGTGGAGGGCGGCCAGACTTTCACCGTCGTCACCAATGACGGCAAGGAGCTCGATGCCCGGCTGATCGGCACCGACCCGCGCACCGATCTGGCGGTGCTCAAGGTCGATGGCGGTTCGCAGAAATTCACCTACGTGACCTTCGCGGACGATTCGAAGGTGCGCGTCGGCGACTGGGTGGTGGCCGTCGGCAATCCCTTCGGGCTTGGCGGCACGGTGACGGCCGGCATCGTCTCGGCGCGCGGCCGCGACATCGGCGCCGGCCCCTATGACGACTTCATCCAGATCGACGCGGCGGTGAACCGCGGCAATTCCGGCGGCCCCGCCTTCAACCTGAACGGCGAAGTCGTGGGCATCAACACCGCGATCTTCTCGCCCTCCGGCGGCAATGTCGGCATCGCATTCGCCATACCCGCCTCGACGGCCAAGGCCGTGACGCAGACGCTGATGGCTGGCAAGACGGTCGAGCGCGGCTGGCTGGGCATCCAGATCCAGCCCGTCACGCAGGACATCGCCGATTCGCTCGGCCTGACCGGCACGAAGGGCGCGCTGGTTTCCGATGCGCAGGACGACGGGCCCAGCAGGAAGGCCGGCGTCAAGGCCGGCGACGTCATCCTGACGGTCGACGGCCAGGAAGTCACTTCGCCGAAGGAACTCGCCCGACTCATCGGCTCGATGCAGCCCGGCAAGTCCGTCAATGTCGGCCTCTGGCGCGGCGGCAAGAACGAGACGGTGACGATCGTGCTGGGCGAACTGCCCAACAGCGACAAGCAGGCGTCGGCCGTCACGCAGGACAGCCCCGTGGAGCCCGGAACGCTGGACGACATGGGCCTGACCGTGACGCGTGCCGATGACGGCAAGGGGCTCGTGGTGACGGATGTCGATCCGGGCAGCGATGCGGCCGATCGCGGCATCCAGGCCGGCGACGTCATCACCTCCATAAACTCGGTGGAGGTGAACGGGACCGCCGACGTCCAGAAGGCGCTTGCCGACGCGACCAAGGCGGGCCGCAAGGCCGTGCTCCTTCAGATCAGCCGCGACAACGACAGCCGCTTCGTGGCCTTGCCGCTGGGCAAGGGTTGAAGTCCGGCCTCTCTGCCGCCGCGCTCTCCCGCGGCGGCGGACCTGACGGGCGGGGTTCGGCTTGCCGGCGATTGTCAGTTCCGCCGGCGGCCGAGCGGCAGCGGCTTGCCGAGGCGGCCGCTGCCGCACACCATTTGCCGCATTCCCGTTTGAAGGAGCGCTTTCGATGGATATGCTTGCTGCCGCAACGGATCGTGCCGATATCGACGCCATGAAGGTTCTCATCATCGAGGATGACCGCGAGGCCGCGGACTATCTGCGCAAGGCGCTCGGCGAATCCGGTCATACGGCGCATGTCGCCGCGGACGGCGACACCGGCTTTTCCATGGCCGACGGCGGCGACTACGACGTGCTGATCGTCGACCGCATGCTGCCGCGGCGCGACGGCCTCTCCGTCATCTCGGAACTGCGCGCGCGCGGCAACGCCACGCCCGCGCTCATCCTGTCGGCGCTCGGCGAGGTGGACGACCGCGTCACCGGCCTGCGCGCCGGCGGCGACGACTACCTGACCAAGCCCTATGCCTTCTCGGAGCTTCTGGCCCGCATCGAGGTGCTGAACCGGCGCGGCGGCGGGCGCGACGCCGAGACCTTCTACCGCATGGGCGATCTCGAGCTCGACCGCCTTTCCCACACCGTCAAGCGCGCGGGCAAGGAGATCGTGCTCCAGCCGCGCGAGTTCCGCCTGCTGGAATACCTGATGCGGCATGCCGGGCAGGTCGTGACCCGCACCATGCTGCTGGAGAATGTCTGGGATTATCATTTCGATCCGCAGACGAACGTCATCGACGTCCACGTGTCGCGGCTGCGCGGCAAGATCGAGAAGGGTTTCGACGGCCCGGTGCTGCACACTGTCCGCGGCGCGGGCTACATGCTGAAGGCGGGCTGACCGGATGCCGGCCGCCGCAATCGCGACCGGGCGATGATGGCCGCCAGGCTGCCCGCCATCCTCAGGACGACCGCGGCGCGACTTTCCGCACTTTATCTCATCCTTTTCGCGATCTGCGCGATCGTCCTCGTCTTCTACATGACATCGCTGTCGGCGCGGATGCTGGCCGCGCAGACCATGGAGACGATCAACGAGGAGGTGGCCAACCTCGGCGGCGCCTACCAGCGCGGCGGCCTGCAGCGCCTGGTGCGGGTGATCGGCCAGCGCGCCCGCCAGCCGGGCGCCAACCTCTACCTGATCGCCGACGCCAACGGCCGCATCCTCGCCGGCAATGTCGAGAGCCTTCAGCCGGGCGTGCTGGAGACCGAGGGCTGGACGACCGTGCCCTTCACCTACGAACGCTACGGCGAGGGCGGCGACGATCCCGCCCAGCCGAGCGTCGACCTGCCGGAAAGCCGCGTCGACCCGCGTACGGCGCATGACGCCATCGCGCTGGTGCTGCGGCTGCCCAACCAGATGATCATGCTGGTGGGCCGCGACCTCGGCGAGCCGCAGCGCCTGCGTTCCGTGGTGCAGCGCTCGCTGATGATCGCTCTCGGCATGATGGGTCTCGGCGCGGCCCTCATCTGGATGCTGGTCGGGCGCCGCGCGCTGATCCGCATCGACAACGTGTCGGAGGCGAGCCGGCGCATCATGGGCGGCGACCTCAACGGCCGGCTGCCGGTAACGGGCGCCGGCGACGAGTTCGACCGCCTGTCGGCCAACCTCAACACCATGCTCGCCCGCATAGCCAGCCTGAACGAGGGATTGCGGCAGGTCTCCGACAACATCGCCCATGACCTGAAGACGCCGCTGACGCGGCTCAGGAACCGCGCGGAAGCCGCGATCTCGGGCGACGCGAAGCCGGAAGAATATCGCGCCGCGCTGGAGCAGACGATCGCCGAGTCGGATCAGCTCATCAAAACCTTCAACGCCATCCTGATGATCTCCCGGCTGGAGGCGGGGTATTCGGCGGAGCAGACGGCCACCGTCGATCTCACCACCGCCGTCCGCGACGTGGTCGAACTCTACGAGCCGGCGGCCGAGGAGGTCGGCGTGGAGCTGCGGGCGTCCGTGGAGGACGGCCTCTCCATCGACGGCAACCGCGAGCTGATCTCGCAGGCGCTGTCGAATGTCATCGACAATGCGATCAAGTATGCCTCCTGCGACGGCCGGAAGGCGCAGGTGGAGGTGGAGTTGCGCCGCGCCGACGACGGCATCAGCCTTGCCGTGACCGACAACGGTCCCGGCATTCCCGACGCGGCGGACCGCGAGCGCGTCACCGAGCGCTTCGTCAGGCTGGAGAAGAGCCGGTCGCAGCCGGGCTCCGGCCTCGGCCTCAGCCTCGCCGGCGCCGTCATGAAATTCCACGGCGGCAGGCTCGAACTGCTTCCCGCCGACCCCGGTCTCACGGTAGTGATGCATTTTCCGGTGAAGACGGGCGGCTGATGAGCGCAGGAAAGGCAAGGGCGGCGGGGTCGTCGTGGTTCGGGGCGCCGCCGAAACCTCTGCGGCCGCTGGACGAGGCGGCGGCGCGGGCCGATCTCGACGAGATCGCGGATCTGGCGCGCGAGCGCTCGTTGCCGCACCTTGCGGCGCTGATCGCGGTGAACGGCCCGGACGCGGCTTTCCTCGCGGCCGTGCTCGATCTTTCCGACTTCATGCGTGATTTCCTGCGGCGCCGGCCCGAAGCGCTCGAAGACCTGCTCGCCAGCTCGCTGGTGGAGCGGCTCGAGGCGATCAACCGGGCGATCGCGGCGCTGCCCTTCGCGGAGGACGCCACCGAAGCCTCCATGATGGAGGGGCTGCGCTTGCTGAAGGCGGAGGCGCATTTCCTGATCGCCTTCGCGGATCTGGGCGGCGCTGGCGAGCCGGCCGACACGGTCGAGCGCCTGAGCAGCCTCGCCGACGCCTCCATCGGCGCGGCCGTCGATTTCCTCCTGCGCGACGCCGACCGGGCAAACAAGCTGAAGCTTCCCGATCCCGGCCGGCCCGGCATGGAGTCCGGGCTGATCGTGCTCGGCATGGGAAAGCTCGGCGCGCGCGAGCTCAACTTCTCCTCCGACATCGACCTGATCGTCTTCTTCGACCCGGAGGCGAAGGCGATCGTCGAGCCTTACGAGGCGAACGACCTCTTCACGCGGCTGGCGCGGCGGCTGGTGCGCATCCTCCAGGACCGCACCGAGCACGGCTATGTGTTCCGCACCGATCTCAGGCTGCGGCCGGACCCCGGATCGACGCCGCTGGCGATCCCGGTCTCGGCGGCGCTGCACTACTACGAGAGCCGGGGCCAGAACTGGGAGCGCGCCGCGATGATCAAGGCGCGGCCGGTGGCGGGCGACATCGCGGCGGGCGAGGCGGTGCTGCGCGAGCTGCAACCCTATGTCTGGCGCAAGTACCTCGACTATGCGGCGATCGCCGACGTGCATTCGATCAAGCGGCAGATCCATGCGCACAAGGGCCATGGCGAGATCGCCGTGCTGGGGCACAACGTCAAGCTCGGCCGCGGCGGCATCCGCGAGATCGAGTTCTTCGTGCAGACGCAGCAGCTCATCGCGGGCGGCCGCTTCCCGGCCCTGCGCGGCCGGCAGACGGTCGCCATGCTGGACGAGCTGGCCCGCCAGAACTGGATCGCCGAGGAGGCCCGGCAGGCCCTGACGCGACAATACTGGTTCCTGCGCCGTGTCGAGCACGCGCTCCAGATGGTGGCGGACGAGCAGACGCACACCGTGCCGGAGGACGAGGAAGGGCTGGAGCGCATCGCGCATATGCTTGGCTTCGACGGCGCCGCGTCCTTCTCTGAGGCGCTGCGGGAGGCGCTGAAGGAGGTCGAGCGGCATTACGCGGCCCTCTTCGAGACCGCCCCGGCGCTCTCGGCCGGCATCGGCAACCTCGTCTTCACCGGGGATGTCGACGATCCAGAGACGCTGGAGACGCTGCGCGGCCTCGGCTTCGAGCGGCCGAGCGACATGTGCCGCGTCATCCGCGCCTGGCATTTCGGCCGCTACCGCGCCACCCAGTCGGCCGAGGCGCGCGAGCGGCTGACCGAGCTGACGCCGGCGCTCCTGAAGGCCTTCGGCGCCACGCGCCGCGCCGACGAGGCGCTGGTCCGCTTCGACGAGTTCCTGGCCGGACTGCCGGCCGGCATTCAGCTCTTCTCGCTCCTGCAATCCAACCCCTCGCTCCTGCAGCTGATCGCCACCATCATGGGCAGCGCGCCGCGGCTGGCCGAGATCATCACGCGCCGGCCGCATGTCTTCGACGGGCTCCTCGACCCCTCCCTGCTCTCCGACCTGCCGAACCGCAGCTACATGGGCGAGCGGCTGGCGAATTTTCTCTCCGGCGCCAAGGTCCATGAGGACGTGCTGGACAGGTTGCGCATCTTCGCTGCCGAGCAGAAATTCCTGATCGGCGTGCGCCTGCTCGCCGGTGCGATCGACCCGGCCCGTGCGGGCAAGGCCTTTTCCGATCTCGCGGACCTCACGGTGGCGGCCGCGTTGGACGCCGTCGTCGCCGAGTTCGCCCTTCGCCACGGCCGGGTGAGCGGCGGCCGGGTGGCGATCCTCGGCATGGGCAAGCTGGGCAGCCGGGAGCTGACCGCCGGTTCCGACATCGACCTCATCCTGCTCTACGATCACGATCCGGCGGCCGAGGAGTCGGACGGCGAGAGGCCGCTTGCGCCGTCGCACTACTATGCCCGCCTGACGCAGCGGCTGATCGCCGCCGTCTCCTCGCCGACCGCCGAGGGCGTCCTCTACGAGCTCGATCTCCGGCTCCGTCCGTCCGGCAACAAGGGCCCGGTCGCGACCCATATCGACGCCTTCCGGAAATACCAGCGCAGCGACGCATGGACCTGGGAGCATATGGCGCTGACGCGTGCCCGCCCGGTCGCCGGCGACGAGGCGCTGATCGCGCTCGCGGTGGAGGAGATTGCCGCCGTCCTCGCCCTGCCGCGCGACGCGGCGAAGGTCGCGGCCGAGGCGGTCGACATGCGCAGGCTGATCGAGGAGGAGAAGCCGCCACGCGACATCTGGGACATCAAGCTGATCCCCGGCGGGCTGATTGACCTGGAGTTCATCGCGCAGGTCGCGACCCTGACCGGCAGGCTGACCTCCGGACACGCGCCCAAACATGCTCTTGTCGGCACGCAGCCGACGCTGGAGGCGCTCGATCCGGCCTTCGCGCCCGGCGAGATCCGCAAGGACCTGACGGACGCCTTCACGCTCTACATGGGACTGACGCAGATCATGCGCCTCTGCCTCACCGGGCCGTTCGACCGGCGCGAGGCTTCGCCCGGCCTGCTCGACCTGATGCTGGCGGTGAGCGACCTGCCGGATTTCGGCGTCTTGGAGGCGCATCTGAAGGAGACCGCGCGAACCGTGCGCAAGCATTTCGAGCGCCTGCTGCGGCCGAAGCGTTGATTACGCCTCCGCGCACCGCGCCATGGTGGGGATGCGCACCGACACGATGGTGCCGACGCCGGACGTCGAGCGGATTTTCAGCGAGCCGCCATGCATTTCCGCCAGCGAGCGGGAGATCGCCAGTCCCAGCCCCGAGCCCTTGTGGCTCTTGGAGAACTGGTTCTGCACCTGCTCGAACGGCTTGCCGAGCTTGCTCAGCGCCTGCTTGGGAATGCCGCAGCCATTGTCCTCGATGGTGAGGCATACGGCGCGCGACGTCTTGCGGGCGCGCACCGTGATCCGGCCGCCCTTGTCGGTGAACTTCACCGCGTTCGAGAGCAGGTTGATGAGAATCTGCTTCATCGCCCTGCGGTCTGCGCAAAGCGACATGCTGCCGGCGATCTCCGTGTCGAGGGTGATTTCCTTCTCGCCGGCCTGGAGCGCGATGACGCGCACCGTCTCGTCGATCAGCGGATTGAGGTCGATCTCCTCGCGGTCGACGGAGAAGTGCCCGGCCTCGATCTTCGACATGTCGAGAATGTCGTTGATGACGCCGAGCAGATAGCCGCCGGCATCGTGGATGTCCTTGACGTATTCCTCGTAGCGGGCCGAGCCGAGCGGTCCGAAGATGCTTGACTGCATCATCTCCGAGAAGCCGATGATGGCGTTGAGCGGCGTGCGCAGCTCGTGCGACATGTTGGCGAGGAATTCGGACTTGGCGCGGTTGGCGGCCTCGGCGCGCTCGGTCTCCTTCATGTATTTCTTGTTCATCTCGACCAGCTCGCGCGAGCGCTCGCCTTCGGATTTGCGCGCCACGCTGAGGTCGTGGATCGTCGCCATCAGCCGCCGCTCGCTGTCGACCAGCTTCTCCTGGTGCTGCTTCAGCTGCGTGATGTCGGTTCCCACCGAGACGACGCCGCCGTCCTTGGTGCGCAGCTCGTTCACCTGGATCCAGCGCCCGTCCGCAAACTGGCGCTCGTAGGTGGCCGCGCCCCGCTGCCCGGTGCCGTTGGCGAGGCGGCGGTCCGACACGAAGGCGGTCATGTGCTGCTCGATCTCGGTGCGCGGCGTGCCGGGCAGGAGGTCGCAGTCGCGCAAACCGACGTCCTGCTGGAACTTCGAGTTGCACATGACGAGGCGGCCCTGGGCATCCCACAGCACGAAGGATTCGCCGATGTTCTCGATCGCCGTGCGCAGCCGCATGTCGGCGGTCTCCGACTGCTGCGCCAGCCGGTATTGCTCGGTGACGTCGACGGCGATGCCGATCAGGTGGACTTCAGGGGATTCCGGATCGACGACCTCGGTGCGGGCGCGCATCCATACCCATTGCCCGTCCGCGTGGCGCATGCGGAACACCTTGTCGATGCAGTCGATCTCCCGCGCCGCGATCTGGTTCGCCAGTTCGAAGAGGTCGCCGTCCTCCGGGTGGATGATCTCGGCGACGCGGCCGAAGGACAGCATCGATTCCGAAGGCGCATAGCCCAGTATCTCGTACATGGAGTGCGACCAGAACATCTTGCCGCGCGACATGTCCCAGTCCCACAGGCCGCAGCGGCCGCGCACCAGCGCAAGATCGATGCGCTGATGCGCGCGGTCGTAGACGTCGTCGGCGGCCCGCACGCGCGCCGCCTGCCCGAAATAGGCGTAGAGGATGACGACCAGCACGCCCGCGGTCAGCACGAAGAAGGTGACGGACGTCGAGACGGCGTCGTTCCACTGGGCGAACAGCGCGTCCTGCGGAACCATCGCCAGGGCCGCACCGTCGCGCAGATCCGTCAGGTTGAGCGCCGCATACCAGGTCCTGCCGCCGACCGTGACCGGAACCACCCCGGCGCGTTCCCCGAGCAGCAGGAGCTGCTGCGCCTCGGGCATCACGCGATCGAGCGACCGGCCCTCCCAGCCCGTCTCCTGCGGGGAGGCGGCAACGACCCTGAAGTCGCCGTCCGTGATCGCGAAGACGAATTGGTCGCCGACCGTCCCCAGGGAAACGGAGCGCTTCAGGAGGTCGGCGCTCGCCTGCGGATCAGGCTTGCCCTGTCCCGTCGCCAGCGAGGCCGAGAGCTCGGCGGCGGCGAGCGCCAAAAGCGCCTTGCCGTCGCGCTCGGCCGTGTCGTGCGAGGCGTTGAGCGCGATGACGCGGGCGGCGGCCAGAACCAGCAGGAAGACCACCACGAGCACCGGGATGGCGCGGCGCAGCAGCGGCTCCACGTCGAGCAGCCGGCGATAGGCCGGCCCTGCGAAGACGCGAACGTTCCCGATCGCCGCGCTTGCCGGCGACGCCGCCGCGCGCGCATAGGACACCCGTCCGGGCGCGCTCCACGCGTCCGAATTAGCCATGTTTCCGGCCCCCAAGCTGGAATTTATCGAATGGTGATTCGGACCCCGCACTCCCGAATTGCGGCTAAGGAATCAGACGTGATTCGGCTTGTCCAGCACCTTCTTGAAAAATTCGGCAAGATCCGATTCCGCGGAGTCCACAACCCTTTTGCGCGCCCGGGTTTGGGGTCCATGCCTCAGTGCAGCGTGCGCTCGACGATGTCGCGCAGGTCGGTCGAGAGCGTGGGCGAGGCGGCGATCGCGAGCAGGGTGCGGCGGGCGAGTTCCCGGCGCCCCGCCTCCAGCGAGCGCCAGGAGCGCAATGATGTCGCGAGCCGCGCCGCGACCTGCGGGTTCAGCCTGTCGAGGGCGGGGATCACCTCGCCGAAGAGCGCGTAGCCCGCGCCGTCCGCGGCGTGGAAACCCGTCTGGTTGGCCGCGAAGAAGGTGCCGGCAAGCGAGCGCACGCGGTTCGGATTGGCCATGGAGAAGGCGGGATGTGCCATCAGCGCGCGGACGCGGCCCGCGGCTTTGGCGCCGGGCGTCGAGGCCTGTATGGCGAACCATTTGTCGATGACCAGCGGATCGCCCTCGAAGCGGCGCGCGAAGGCGTCGAGGGCCTGCCGCGAAAAGTCCGAATCGGGATGGCGGTGCGCGAGCACGGTGAGCGCGGCGGCGCGGTCCGTCATGTTGGCGGCATGGACGAAATGGTCGTGGGCGAGCCTGTCGCCGCCCGGCAGCGCCGAGAGATGGTCGAGCAGCGTGTTGCGCAGAGCGCGGCGTCCGGCGTCCGCCGCGCCGGGACTGAACGGGCCTGTCGGACGCAGTGAATCGTAAAGGCTCCGGAAAGCCGCGGCGTTCGCCCCGGCGACGGAGCGCAGGAGCAGGTTGCGTGCCGTCCAGATCGCGTCGGGATCGATGTCGGAGCCGATCTCGCGCGCCACGTCCGCTTCTCCGGGGAGCGTCAGCGCCAGCGCGCGGAAGGCGTGTTCCAGGCTGTCGTCGCCGGCGATGCCCCGTGCCGCATCGGCGATGCGCGGGTTGAAGGCCGGCTCCTTGCCGCCGCGCAGCAGGCGGAAGGCAGCGATGACCTCCTCGGTGAGCAGGCTGTTGAAGGCCTGCCAGCGGCCGTAGGGATCGCTGTCGTGGCAGGCGAGGAAGAAACGGTCCTCGCCCCGCATTTCGAGCGTCAGCGTCACCGGGGCAGAGAAGCCGCGGTTGAGGGAGACGACCGGCCGTTCCTAGACGCCGGTGAACGTCACGACGTGCCGCCGCTTGCGCAGATGGATCACGCCGTCCTCCACGGTGGCGCCGGCCGCCGTCCCGAAGGGCAGATCCCGGCCGTCCGGCCCGACCAGCCCGAAGGCGAGCGGAATGTGCATGAGGCGCTTGCGCGGCTCCGAGGGCGTGGGCGCCATGGACTGCTCGATCTCCAGCGTCAGCTCGCGGGAGGCTGGCTGGTAGCTGGTCGTCGCGGTTACGCTCGGCGTGCCGGCCTGGTGATACCAGAGGGCGAATTGCGACAGGTCGTGGCCGGAGACGTCCTCGAAGACGCGCAGGAAATCCTCGATCGTCACGGCCTGCCCGTCATGCCGCTTGAAATAGAGGTCCATCCCCCTGCGGAAGAGGCCGGCGCCGAGGATGGTGCGCAGCATGCGCACGACTTCCGAGCCCTTCTCGTAGACGGTCGCCGTGTAGAAATTGTTGATCTCGCGGTAGCGGCGCGGCCGCACCGGATGCGCGAGCGGTCCCTGGTCCTCGGGGAACTGGTGGGCGCGCAGCGTGCGCACCTGCGCGATGCGCGTCACGGCGCGCGAGCGCTGGTCGGCGGAGAACTGGTGGTCGCGATAGACGGTCAGCCCTTCCTTCAGGCAGAGCTGGAACCAGTCCCGGCAAGTGATTCTGTTGCCGGTCCAATTGTGGAAATACTCGTGCGCGATGATCGCTTCGATGTTGGCGAAGTCGCTGTCCGTGGCCGTCTCCTCGTCGGCCAGCACGTATTTGTCGTTGAAGATGTTGAGGCCCTTGTTCTCCATCGCGCCGATGTTGAAGTCGGAGACGGCGACGATGTTGAAGACGTCGAGGTCGTATTCGCAGCCGAAGACCGCCTCGTCCCAGGCCATGGAGCGCTTGAGGGCATCCATCGCGTAGCGCGCCCGGTTCTCCTTGCCGCGCTCCACATGGATGCCGAGCTCGACGCTTTTCCCGGAATGCGTGACGAAGCGGTCGCGGATCGCGCCGAGGTCGCCCGCGACGAGCGCGAAGAGATAGCTCGGCTTCGGGAAGGGATCGTGCCATTCGGCGAAGTGCCGGCCGCCTTCGAGGCGCCCGCTTTCGCCGGGATTGCCGTTGGAGAGCAGCACGGGCAGCGTCTCGTCCGCCTCGATCCGCACCGAATAGACCGACAATATGTCGGGCCGGTCGAGGAAGTAGGTGATGCGGCGAAAGCCCTCGGCCTCGCACTGGGTGCAATAGACGCCATTGGAGAGATAGAGCCCCATCAGCGCCTGGTTGTGCAGAGGATCGACCTCGGTTTCGACGAGCAGTTCGAAGCGCGGGCCGGCCGGCGGGCGCGCGATGGTCAGGTGGCCTTCCTCGATCGTGAAGGCGGAGACGGGCAGCGCCTCGCCGTCGATGGCGATGCCGCGCAGCGTCAGCTTCTCGCCGTCGAGCCTGAGCGGCGCGCCCGGCGCGACGCCCTCGCGGCGCTCCACCGTGAGGCGCGCGCGCACGATCGTCGCCTCCGGCGCAAGGCTGAACGTCAGCGCCGTGCGCGGGATCGCGTAGTCGCTCGGCCTGTAGTCCTCGAGCCGGAAGATCGACCCGGTATCGGTGCGCATGCCGTTGTCCCGTCGCCAACACGGCGTCCGCCGCGCCGGGTGGGCGCGGGCAGATGCCTCAACAAATTGCAGACGGTGCTCTTTACACGAAAGGGCGCGTCGACAACACTGAGGGGAGAGCGTGCGCCTGCGCCGCCTTGTTCATCGGATACCGGAGTTTACATGACCGTCGTCACACCGAAATTCGGGATGGGCGCCTCCGTCCTGCGCGTGGAGGACCGGACCTTCGTCAGCGGCCGCGGCCGCTACACGGATGACATCAAGTCGGACGGCTTGCTGCACGGCTATGTCCTGCGCTCGCCGATCGCCAACGGCACGTTCAGGATCGTCTCGACGGAAGCGGCGGAAGCCGCGCCCGGCGTGCGCCTCGTCCTGACCGGCGCGGATGTGGGGAATCTGGGGGATCTGCGGTCGGGCGCGATGCCGAAGCAGCCCGACGGCACGAAGGCGCCGACCCGCGACATACCGATCCTGTGCCGCGACCGCGTGCACCATGTCGGCGACGCGGTGGCCTTCGTGGTGGCCGACACACGCGCCGAGGCGCAGGACGCGGCCGAATTGATCGAGGTCGAATTCGACGGAGAGCCGGCCGCCGCCACGCCGGCGACGGCGCTCGACGCCGATACGCCGCTCGTCTGGCCCGAGCTGGGGAGCAACCGCGCCTTCTCCTACCATATCGGCGACAGGCAGGCGTCGGACGCGGCCTTCGCCAAGGCCGCGCATGTGACGACCGTCCGGTTCCACAACAACCGGCTCGTCTGCAACTACATGGAGGCGCGGGCGGCCATCGGCGAATGGAACGAAGCGGAAGACCGATTCGTGCTGACGACCGGCTCGCAGGGCGTGCATTCGATGCAGAAGATCATCGCCGAGCAGGTGTTCGGCCTCGACGCCGGGAAGCTGCGCGTCGTGACGCCCGATGTCGGCGGCGGCTTCGGGACGAAGGCCTTCGTCTACCGGGAATATGCGCTGGTCCTCGAAGCGGCGCGGCGCGTCGGCCGGCCGGTGAAATGGACAGGCGACCGCACCGAGCATTTCCTGGCCGACGCGCAGGGACGCGACAATGTCGCAACCGCGAGCATGGCGATGGACGGGGAAGGGCGCTTTCTCGCGCTGAAGGTCGAGCTGATCGCCAATATGGGCGCCTACATCTCGCAATATGCGCCGTCCATCCCGGTGATCGGCGTCTCCATGTCGACGGGCGTCTACGACATCGGCGCGTTCGACGTCTCGGTGACGGGCGTCTACACCAACACCAGCCCGGTGGACGCCTATCGCGGGGCGGGACGACCGGAGGCGGCGCTGCTTCTGGAGAAGCTGGCCGACGCCTGCGCCCGCGATCTCGGGCTCGGTTATGACGAGATCCGCCGCCGCAACTTCATCCGGCCGGAGAATTTCCCCTACGTCACGCCGGCCGGCCGCAAATACGACGTCGGCGAGTTTGCGGGCCATATGGACCGCGCGATCGAGCGGTCGGACTGGCATGCTTTCGAGGAGCGTCTGGCGCAGTCTAAGGCGAAGGGCAGGATTCGCGGTCTCGGCATGGCGACCTATATCGAGGCCTGCGCGTTCCCCGGCTCCGAGCCCGCCCATGTCGAGCTGAACGGCGACGGCACGGTGACGCTGTTCATCGGCACGCAGACCAACGGGCAGGGCCATGCCACGGCCTATGCGCAGTTCCTCTCCGACAAGCTTCATTTGCCGATCGACCGGATCCGGGTCCATCAGGGCGACACCGACCGGCTGGACAAGGGCGGCGGGACCGGCGGCTCGCGCTCGGTTCCGCTGGGTGGCGTGTCGACGGCGCGCGCCGGCGAGGATCTGGCCGAAAAGATCAGGAGGATCGCCGCCGACGAGCTGGAGGCGTCCGCCGCCGACATCGAGCTCGTCGAAGGCAGCGCCCGCATCGTCGGCACCGACCGCGCCATGAGCTTCGCCGATGTCGCACGCGCGGCGAAGAAGCCGGAGGACCTGAAGGGGTTCGGCGAATTCGTGCAGGACGAGGCCACCTATCCGAACGGCACGCATGTCTGCGAGGTGGAGATCGATCCCGAGACGGGTGGGACGGAAATCGTCCGCTACACCATCGTCGACGATTTCGGCGCGACCGTGAACCCGATGCTCCTCGAAGGCCAGGTGCATGGCGGCGTCGTGCAGGGCATCGGCCAGGCGCTCGCCGAGGAGGCCGTCTACGATGCGGAAGGCCAGCTCCTGACGGCGAGCTTCATGGACTACACGATGCCGCGGGCCGACATGCTGCCCTTCTTCCATTTCGAGACGCGCAACGTGCCCTCGACCACCAATGCGATGGGCATGAAGGGCGCCGGCGAAGCCGGGACCATCGGCTCGACGCCTGCCGTCCTCAACGCCGTCACCGATGCGCTCTGGCGCGCCTGCGGCATCGGCCATATCGAGATGCCGGCGACGCCGGCGCGTATCTGGGCGGCGATTCGGGACGCGCGGGTGGCGTGACCGCCGTCCCCGGCCGCGGCCGCGACGATGCACTCGCCGGCATCGCCCTCAAGATGCTGTCGGTGGCGGTCTTCGTCGCCATGTCCTCGCTCATCAAGGCGGCCGGCGACCTTCCGCTCGGCCAGATCGTGTTCTTCCGCTCCTTCTTCGCGACGTTCCCGATCCTTGCCTTCCTGGCCCACAAACACGAATTGCGGACGGCCTTCGCGACAAAGCGTCCGTTCAACCACTTCGCCCGCGGCTTCGTCGGCGTCTGCTCGATGGCGCTGTCCTTCTTCGCGCTGACGCATCTGCCGCTGCCCGAAGCCATCACGCTGAACTATGCGCAGCCTCTGCTGGTGGTCGTCTTCAGCGCGCTCTTTCTCGGCGAGACCGTGCGCGCCTACCGCTGGAGCGCGGTGGCGGTCGGGCTGGTCGGCGTGGTCATCGTGTCGTGGCCGAAGCTCACCCTGTTCGGCGCGCCCGCGCAGATGGACCGTGGCGAGATGCTGGGCGTGCTCGCCGCCTTCGGGGCGGCCGCCGTCTCGGCGATCGCGGTGTTGCTGGTGCGCAGCCTCGTCCACACCGAGCGAACGGCGACCATCGTGCTGTGGTTCTCGCTGACGGCCTCGATCGTGTCTCTGGTCACGCTTCCCTTCGGCTGGGCGCCGCTGTCGGCGGGCCAGGCCGGCGCGCTGGTTGCCGCGGGCTTTTGCGGCGGTGTGGCGCAGATCTGCATGACCGAGGCGTACAGATATGCGGAAGTGTCGACCGTCGCGCCGTTCGAATACACCTCGCTGATCCTCGGCATCGTCGTCGGCTATCTGGTCTTCAGCGAACTGCCGACCGTCCACATGATCGTCGGCGGACTCATCGTCGTGGGGGCGGGCATCTTCATCATCTGGCGCGAGCGGCAGCTCGGCCTGGAGCGCGCCCGGGCGCGGAAAGTCTCCGTGCCGCAGTAACGCCATTGAAAGCAGGGCCTTGAGGCCGGGGTCCGAATCACCGCGCGAGCCTCCTCGACCAATGCCTGAGGAGGCTCAGCCAAGCGCGCGCAGCCTCGCCTTGACCTCCAGAAAGTCGCGCCAGGCGAGCTTCTTGTGGGCGGGATTGCGCAGCAGATAGGCCGGATGCAGCGTCGGCATGGCGGGGATCGCACGGCCGTCCGCCGTGGCGTGCTGGCGCCAGGTGCCGCGCAGCCGGAGCACGCCTTCGGTGGCGTTGAGCAGGGTCTTCGACGAGGGGCCGCCGAGCGTGACGAGGACCTTCGGCCCGACGAGCTCGATCTGCCGCTCGATGAACGGCCGGCAGATTTCGGTCTCCTGCGGCGTCGGCGTGCGGTTTCCGGGCGGCCGCCAGGGGATGACGTTGGCGATGTAGGCCGAGCGGCGGTCCCGTCCGATCGCCGCCAGCATGCGGTCGAGGAGTTGTCCGGAGCGCCCGACGAAGGGACGGCCCTCGATGTCCTCGTCGCGGCCCGGCGCCTCGCCCACCAGCATCAGGTCGGCCTGCGGGTTGCCGTCGCAGAAGACGAGCTGCTTGGCCGTGTAGCGCAGGTTGCAGCCCTCGAAGGCGGCCATGCGCTCGCGCAGTTCCTCGAGCGTGCGCGCCTCGGCGGCAAGCTCCCGGGCCAGCCGGACCTGGCCCTCGTCGGGCACGGCGACCGTGGCGGCGGGGCGGTCCGGCACCGCGTCGAAGAGCGCGCGCTCCAGCGAGGAGGGCGGCGGTTCCGGCTCCGGTGCCGGCACGACCGGGGCCGCCACCGGCTCGGGCTTGCGCGCCGCCGCCTCGCGCAGCTTCGCCGCGCTCAGCCGCCGGTCCGGCGCCTCGTCGTCCAGCGCATCGTCCACCCCGGCTTCCCTGTAGAAGGCGAGGATGTCGCGCAGCGCGGCTCGTGAAAGGGGAGCGACCATCTCTTCATTTAGCGCGCTGCGACCGGCCGAGGCAACGCCGGACCATTTTACACCATGTTACGACGCAGCCGAGATCGAGGCGGCGATGTCGGAAATCGCGCAAAAGAGGACAAGCGGATTGTCCTTCGAGGCGATGAAGCCACGCCGGAGCCAGAAAGCGGCGGCCTCTTCATCCACCGCGTTCACCATGAGAGCGCGTCCGCCGATCAGCGAAGAAGCCGCCACACAGCGTTGGAGCGCGTGCTTGACCAGCCCGGTTCCGATTCCCTTGCCCTTCCAGCGCTCATCCGTCGCAAGCTGTCCGAGCAGCAGGCAGGGGACGGGATCGGGCGGTTGTCCGGTCCGGATCGAACGCGGCAGGCGGCCCGGCACGATGGCCGTCGGCGCAAGGCCGTAATAGCCCGCCACGCGATTGTCTTCATGGACGACGATGACCGCCGTAAAGCCCTTCTCCTGGTTCGACAGCGCCCGCGTCTTCAACCAGCGGTCCAATGCCGGCTTGCCGCAGGAAAACGTCGAGACGTCGTGTGACGCGGCAATGGGCTCGGGAGCGGAAAGGACCAAGTCTCATTCCCCGGATTCGGCCCCGGCTTTGCCCGCATCCTGCTCCCAAGGCGCGGGGCGGCGCAGCAACCCGACCATTTGCGGAACGGCTGTCGCCGGAGCTGAAAGAGCCTTGAGGAACGCATCGAAGCCTTCCGGACTCATGCGTATCGGAGACGCCTCCATCAGCACGTCTTCGGCGGCGCGTACGGCGGCCTCGCGTACGAAATCGGTGCGCGAGCGCCCGCGTAATGTCGCGGCACGGTCAATGACGGCGATGTCGGCATCGGGCAGCCGCATCGAAAGCGGATGGTCCTTCCGTTCGGCGATACGAGGCATGGCATTCTCCTGATCGGTAGAATGATAAGGGATTGTAGTGTATCCTGCAATACGCAGTATCTTAAGTCACTACCGAGCCCGCAGGATCCGCCGTCCATGGCGGCAGCGAATTGACGCGGCCGGAAAGCGTTCCTATGAGCGATGGTGAAGGAATGTCGATGCCGCGCCGGCCGGTGTCGCCCCGGGTGTTTTCCCCGGCGCACCGGATGCGCTAAAGCATGATGCCGAAAAGTTGCAGACTTTTCGGAAAACATCATGCGACGAAACAAGCAGATAGAGCGAAATGCGCGATTCAAGGAAACGGCATTTCGCTCCAAGCACCCTCGGGCCAGCATTTTGCCAGCGGATCGGAGACGGGAATGAGCGAAGTCGAACGGGAGAGCATGGAGTTCGACGTGGTGATCGTCGGCGCCGGTCCGGCGGGGCTTTCGGCGGCGATCCATCTGAAGCAGCTCAACCCCGAGCTCTCCGTTGTCGTGCTGGAAAAGGGTGGCGAGGTCGGCGCGCATATCCTGTCGGGCGCCGTGGTCGATCCGGTCGGCATCGACAGGCTGCTGCCCGGCTGGCGCGATGAGGAGGACCATCCCTTCAAAACGCCTGTCACGGCCGATCATTTCCTGGTGCTCGGTCCGTCCGGCTCGCTCAGGCTGCCCAACTTCGCCATGCCGCCGCTGATGAACAACCACGGCAACTACATCGTATCGCTGGGCAATGTCTGCAAATGGCTGGCGGCCAAGGCGGAGGCGCTGGGCGTCGAGATTTATCCGGGCTTCGCGGCCGTGGACGTCCTCTACGATGACGCAGGCGCCGTGACCGGCGTCGTCACCGGCGACATGGGCGTGGAAAGGGACGGCAGCCACGGTCCCGCCTATGCGCCGGGCATGGCGCTGCTCGGCAAATACGTGCTGATCGGGGAGGGCGCGCGCGGCTCGCTCGCCAAGAAGCTGATCGCCCGCTACGGGCTCGACCAGGGGCGCGAGCCCGGAAAGTACGGCATCGGGCTGAAGGAACTCTGGGAGGTGAAGCCGGAGAACCACAAGCCTGGGCTGGTGCAGCATTCCTTCGGCTGGCCGCTCGACATGAAGACCGGCGGCGGCTCCTTCCTCTATCATTTCGACGACAATCTGGTGGCCGTCGGCTTCGTCCTGCATCTCAACTACAAGAACCCGTATCTGTCGCCCTTCGAGGAATTCCAGCGCTTCAAGACCCATCCAGCGATCCGCGACACCTTCGAGGGTGCCAAGCGCATCTCCTACGGCGCGCGCGCCATCACCGAGGGCGGCTGGCAGTCGGTGCCGAAGCTCTCCTTCCCCGGCGGCGCGCTGATCGGCTGCTCGGCCGGCTTCGTCAACGTGCCGCGCATCAAGGGATCGCACAATGCGGTGCTGTCGGGGATGCTGGCGGCGGACCATGTGGCCGAGGCCATTGCGGCGGGCCGCGCCAATGACGAGATCGCCTCCTATGAGGCCGCCTGGCGCGACAGCGAGATCGGCAAGGATCTGAAGAAGGTGCGCAACGTCAAGCCGCTCTGGTCGCGCTTCGGCACGCTGCTGGGCATCGGGCTGGGCGGGCTCGACATGTGGACCAACCAGCTTTTCGGCGTCTCGCTCTTCGGCACGCTGAAGCACGGCAAGACGGACGCCGCCTCGCTGGAGCCGGCGTCGAAGCACCGGAAGATCGAATACCCAAGGCCCGACGGCGTGCTGACCTTCGACCGGCTCTCCTCGGTGTTCCTGTCGAGCACCAACCACGAGGAGGATCAGCCGGTCCACTTGCAGGTGAAGGACATGGCGTTGCAGGTGAGGTCGGAGCACGACGTGTTCGCCGGCCCCTCGACGCGCTATTGCCCGGCCGGCGTCTACGAATGGGTGGACAAGGACGGCAATGCGGCGGCCGATCCCTCGGCGAAGAACGTCCGCTTCGTCATCAACGCGCAGAACTGCGTGCACTGCAAGACCTGCGACATCAAGGACCCGAACCAGAACATCAACTGGGTGCCGCCGCAGGGCGGCGAGGGGCCCGTCTACGCGAATATGTGACGGCGCGCCGCTGTTGCGCGGCGGCGACAGCGGCGCGGTCGCCTGCGACGGGCCGCCTCTGTCCCGTTGAACGGCGTCGTCCGCTGTGGTCTCGTCACCCGATCACCGGAACGGATGCCATGCGCCTCGGCCTCATCGCTGCCCTTGCCGCTCTCGCCGCGCTCGGTCCGACGGCGGACGCCGCCGCCGGCGGAATCGCGGTGGAGACGAAGATCGCCGCCTATCCGGTCGCCGGGAAAAGCGGCGAGGAGCTGCTTCTCCAGATGAACCGCAAGGGTCCCCGGCACGGCTTCCTCACCCGCGCCATCGCCCAGACGAGCTATGTGGTGAAATGGGATTTCGCCTGGGAGTCCGAGAAAGGCGGCTGCCGGCTGAAGGACGCGGACGCCAGGCTCGCCATCACCTACACCTATCCGCGCGCCACGTCGAAGATGCCGGCCGCGCTCGCCCGCAAGTGGCAGACCTTCCTGCGCGGCGTCCGCAGGCATGAGGAGACCCACGGAACGCTGGCGCGGCGCATGGTCGCGGCGGCGCAGCGCTCGATCGCCGGCGTCGCGTTCCCGCGCGATGCCGGCTGTCGCGCCGCCCGCGCCGAGGTGAAGCGCCGCGTCGACGCCGTCTACGCCGTCTATGAGAGCCGGCAGCGCGCCTTCGACGCCCGCGAGCATGCCGACAACGGCAAGGTCGTGCGGCTGGTGGAAGCGCTGGCGCGCTGAGCAGGCCGTTGAGTGTCAGGCCGCCAGCGGCAACGTCAGCGTGGCCTCCAGCCCGCCGCGGGGGCGGTTGGCGAGCGTGATGTCGCCGCCGGCGTCGCGCGCGATGTTGCGGGCGATGGCAAGGCCGAGCCCGTGGCCGCCCGTCTCGCGGCTGCGCGATCCGTCGATGCGGACGAACGGGGCGAACACGGCATCCAGTTGCGCCGGCGGAATGCCCGGTCCCTCGTCGCTGATCGTCAGCAGGATTCGGTCGCCGCTGCCGCGCAGGGAAAGCTGCGCCTTCTTCCCGTACTTCACCGCGTTCTGGACGAGGTTCGTCACGCAGCGCTTCAGCGCGACGGGCCGCGCCACGCAGACCAGAGCCCGCCCCTGGCCGGGCGCGGAGGCGAGGGAAGCCGCGCCGAAACCGTCCNCTGACCTCGAAGGTGGCGAAATCGATGACCGAGGAGGCGATCGCCTCGAGGTCGGCCAGATCGGCGGCAAGCTCCTCGCGCAGCCGCGAGCCGCGCAGCAGCGAGAGGCGGATGCGCATCCTGGTCATCGGCGTGCGCAGATCGTGGGCGAGCGCCGCGGCGAGCTGCTCGCGCCCCTCCACATAGTCGCGCAGCTTGCGCTGCATGACGTTGGGCGCACGCGCCGCGGCGCGGATCTCGCGGCTGCCCGTCTCGGGCAGCGGCGGGCTCTTGATGTCGTCGCCGAGCCGCCTGACCGCGCTCTCCATCACCCGGTAGGGCGCGGTGAGCCGGCGGATCGCCCAGGCGGCGGCAAGCAGGACCAGCCCCGCCGCCACCGCGTAGAGCGGCAGGCTTTCCAGCGTGAGCACGGGAACGGGCGGCGTGATCGGCTGGATGAGGTTGAGCCACTGGCCGTCGGAGAACTGCACCGAGGCGGTCAGCTTGTCGCTCGCGGCGAAGCCCGTGGCAACCTGCAGGAGGTCGGCCTCGACGTCCCCGACGTCCGAGCCGGAATCGGAGCCGTCCTGCGCGGGGCGTGGCTGCCGGCCCGGGTCGCGCCGCACGCGGGCGTCCAGGATGCCGAATTTGGCGAGCCGCGCGACGAGGATATCCTCCAGCTCCGCGAGCTGGTCGTTGCCGGCGATGGAGTTCGAGACGGCCGGCGCGGCCGAGACGGTGACGCCGTAGCCGGAATGGGCGAGGCCGGAGGCGAGTGCCGCCCGCGCGTCGGGCGCTTCCGCATGCATGAGCTGCACGGTGGCGTAGACGCGGTCGTTCAGGCGGTAGTAGTCGACCACCTCGTTCGCGCTGTTGCGGTCGCGCGCCACGAGCACGAGCGTCGTCACCTGGATGATCAGCAGGCCGGCGATGACGATGGCGAGCACCCAGACCGGGAGGGTCTGCGGGACGAAGCGCCTCATTCCGGCACCACCTCGGGGATGAACTGGTAGCCGCCGCTGCGCACCGTCTGGATGAGCTGCGGGCGCTTCGGATCGTCCTCCATCTTGCGCCTGAGCCGGCTGACGAGGATGTCGATGCTGCGGTCGTAGGCGGCGGCGCCGTCGCCTCCGGACAGTTCGATGAGCTGGTCGCGCGTCAGCACGCGCTGCGGGCTGCGCACGAAAGTATGCAGCAGGTTGAACTCGGCCGCCGTCAGCTCGACGCGCACGTCGCCGGGCGCGATCAGCCGCCGCCGCGAGCAATCCATCGTCCAGCCGGCGAATTTGTAGGCCTGGCGCGGCGGGGCGCGGCCGGCCTCGCCGCCGCTGTTGCGGCGCAGCACGGCCCGGATGCGGGCGAGGAGCTCGCGCGGATCGAACGGTTTCGGGATGTAGTCGTCGGCGCCCATTTCGAGCCCGACGACGCGGTCGGTCGTCTCGTTGACGGCCGTCAGCATGATGATCGGCGTCGACTGCCGGGCGCGCACGTCGCGGCAGAGCTCCAGCCCGCTCTTGCCGGGCAGCATGACGTCCAGCACGATGAGGTCGATCGCGCTCCGGCGCAGCGCGGCCTCCATCTCCGTGCCGTCGGCCGCCACCGAGGCGCGCAGGCCGCGTTTTTCGAGAAACTCCTTGAGGAGGTCCCGGATGCCCTTGTCGTCGTCGACGATCAGGATGTGTGCGTCGGTCTTCACGGCATGCGGCTCTGTGCGGGGGTCGGTGCGGCGCGTTCAGTCTGCCCGCGTTGGAGGGCCGATTCCAGACATAAGTTTGGCGGGCCCGCGAAAGAATGCGCCGGGAAACGGTTGGGAAACAAAAATATGCAGGCGGGAAAAACTGCCGAAAAGAAACGGTGGGATACATCGCCTGCCGCGGTCGCGACCCCTGGCCGAGGCGATGCGAAACGAGGTGCCGGTACAAGGCTGAACGGCCCGCCGGCACCATGTGCAACGAAGGAAATGACCCCATGAAAAAGTCCGTTCTCTCCGCCCTCGGCCTCGGCCTGGCCCTCGCGTTCTCCGCCCCGATCTTCGCCGAAGCGGCCACGGTCGCGAAGCCGGCCGTCACCTCGACCGTCGTCCACAAGACGGCCGCCAAGAAGAAGATCATCAGGCACCACAAGAAGCACCGGAAGCACGCGGCGGTCATGAAGAAGGTCGAGAAGAAGGCCTGACCGTCCGCTGTTCTTCATGGAGGGCCGTTTCCGGCTTGCGGCCGGAGGCGGCCCTGCTCGTCTTCCTGCCTATCGCAGCGTGGCCGTCAGCACGGGCTCGGCGGTGCCGTGCTCCGCGTGGAGGCCGAATTCCACCAGCAGCGCCAGATGGTCGGACCCCGCAACCTCCAGCCGCCTCGCTCCGTAGAGAAGGATGCCGTCCTTGACATGGACGTGGTCGATCGGCAGGCCCGCCCACCACCGCAGGATCGACGGCAGTTCCTTGAAGAGCCATGACGGCCCGGGCGATTCCATCGGCTGAAGGCCACCCTCGCGCGCCAGGCGGATCGCGGTTTGGCTCCATGGCGTCGCATTGAGGTCGCCGGCGACGATGCTGCGGGCCGGAAGCGCGGCGAGCGTCGGCGCAAGCACCCCGATCTGCCGCGCCTGGTCCCTCGGCCAGGGCCAGCGCAGATGGATGGCCGCCACCGAGACTTCCTTCCCGTCGATCTCCAGCGGCGCGACCGCCAGCGACCCGTCCTCCGAGCAGCTCCCGAAGCGGCCGGAGGCGAACGGAAAGCGCGACAGCACGGCCGTGCCGCCCTTCTTTGCGCCGCGCCCGCAGCGGATCTGGTAGGGATAGAGGTTGAGCAGGCCGCGCAGCCTGTCCGCCCACCGGTCGGAGACCTCGCTGAGCGCCAGGACGTCCGGGTGACGGTCCCGCACCAGCGCGACGAAGGCGTCCGGCGTGGCGTTGTCGTAGAGCAGGTTCGCGCTGAGCAGCGTGTGGGTGCTTGCCGTTACATCCGGCTTCTCGAAGGCGGCGCGCTGCGGCGCGCCCGGGAGTAGCGCGGGATCGAGGGCCGTTGCCAGCGCCACCGCCGCCAGCAGCCAGGCGACGAAGCCCTGCGGCCACCAGCGCGAGACGGCGAGCGGCAGGGCCGAGATGGCCACCGCCACGGCCAGATGGACGCGGAAATGCGCCAGCGTATCGAAGAATGGGTGCACCGCCCCCAGGAAGCCGGCGACCATCGGCAGCGTCAGGACGGCGACCGCGCCGGCCGACGCGAGCCGAAGCGCCTCCGGCGCGGCGGACGGACGGGCTCCTGCCGTTTCCACCTTCGTTCCTACTGGAACGCGCTCTCGGAGAAGCTGCGCAGCTTGCGCGAATGCAGCTTCTCGGTCGACATCGCCGCCAGCTTCTCGACGGCGCGGATGCCGATGGTGAGATGCTGCGCCACCTGCCGCTTGTAGAAATCGCTCGCCATGCCCGGCAGCTTGAGCTCGCCGTGCAGCGGCTTGTCCGAGACGCACAGAAGCGTTCCGTAGGGCACGCGGAAGCGGAAGCCGTTGGCCGCGATGGTGGCCGATTCCATGTCGAGCGCGATGGCGCGGCTCTGCGACAGGCGCTGCACCGGGCCGCGCTGGTCGCGCAGCTCCCAGTTGCGGTTGTCGATGGTGGCGACGGTGCCGGTGCGCATGATGCGCTTCAGGTCGTAGCCGGAGAGGCCGGTGACCTCCGCGACCGCCTCCTGAAGGGCCACCTGGATCTCGGCCAGCGCCGGGATCGGCACCCAGACCGGCAGGTCGTCGTCGAGGACGTGGTCCTCGCGCACATAGGCATGTGCCAGCACGTAGTCGCCGAGCGCCTGCGTGTTGCGCAGGCCGGCGCAGTGCCCGAGCATCAGCCACGCATGCGGCCTGAGCACCGCGATATGGTCGGTGATGGTCTTGGCGTTGGAGGGGCCGACGCCGATGTTGACCATGGTGATGCCGCCGTGGTCGGGCTTGACGAGGTGGTAGGCCGGCATCTGCGGCAGGCGGATCTGGGGCAGCCCGTCGCGGGGCGCGGTCTCGCCCGCCATCGTCACCAGGTTTCCCGGCTCGACGAAGGCGGTGTAGCCGCTATTGCCCGCCGCGACGGTCTCGCGCGCGAAGGCACAGAACTCGTCGATGTAGAACTGGTAGTTGGTGAACAGGACGAAGTTCTGGAAATGCTTCGGGCTGGTGGCGGTGTAGTGGGAGAGGCGGTGCAGCGAATAATCGATGCGCTGGGCCGTGAAGGGCGCCAGCGGCTGCGGGTCGCCGGGCAGGGTCTCGAACGTGCCGTTGGCGATGCGGTCGTCCGTGCCCTCCAGATTGGGCACGTCGAAGAGATCGCGGATGGGCCGCTTGATCCGCTCGGCGACCGAGCCGTCCACATGCGTGCCTTCGACGAAGGCGAAATGGAGGGGAATGGGCGTGTGCGACTCGCCGACCGTGACCGGAACGCCGTGATTGCGCATCAGCAGGCGGATCTGCTCGACGAGATAGCTCTCGAAGAGATCGGGGCGGGTGATGGTCGTGGCGAAGCGGCCGGGTGTGGAGACATGGCCGTAGGCCTGGCGGGAATCGGTCTGGCTGTAGGTCGTGATGTTGATGCTGATTTCGGGGTAGTAGGCCCGGTAGCGCCGCTCGTTCGAGCCTGGCTCGGCAAGCGAGGCGAAGGCGTCGCGCAGGAAGGCGGTATTGCGCTCGTAGAGCGCCTCCAGGGCCTGCACGGCCGCGTGCGGATCGGTGAAATCCCGCGGCGGCTGAGGCTCGGGGCTGACGACGGTCTCGATGGCTCTCGGGTAGATTCGCTTTTCCATGTCCCATCATAGAGAAGGAATGCGGCGAACGGGAGGGTGCGCCGGAGCCTGTCCTCAGCCGCGGCGCAGGCTCATCAGGAGCACGAAGCCAATGCCCGTGTTCTTGGGTTGCGGCGCTTCGATGATGGAGCGCGGCTTCTGGTCGAGGGCGGGGGCCGCCAGGACCGGGGCGGCAAGCGCCACCGTCAGGATGAGTGCGCGTGGCACCCAGGCGAGGGTGCGGAGAAGGCCGGTCATGGGTCCGCTCCTCAGCGCGCGTAGCCGCAGGTCAGGCTCGGATCGAAGCTGCAAGGGATCGCGGCGGCCTGCCGGTCCCAGTTGCGGCCGGCCCGCGAAGGCTGCGCGGCGAGGCTGGCGAAGAACATCGCGAAGAGCGTGAGCATCAGGCAGACGATGGTGAAGCGGCGGGCGAGCATCTCGAACTCCTTTGATGCCCCGCACTGTGCCGGATCGTGGCTGAACTGCCTCTGAGAGCCGCGTTCATCCGCCGTTCAAAATGATTACCGGATGCAAGGCCGGAGTTCAGCAGTCGCTTGAGAAGCATCGGCGAGGCAGAGTTCCCCCGCGCCCCCCTCTGTCCTGCCGGACATCTCCCCCACAAGGGGGGAGATCGGCTGACATTACAGACTTGGCCAATCTTCAACGTCGCAGAACGAGGCGCCGTCGAGAATGAAGGCCGATCTCCCCCCTTGTGGGGGAGATGTCCGGCAGGACAGAGAGGGGCAACCTAGAGCGCCAGACCTTTCAAGCGGCCCTGGCCATAGGAAGCCGGCAGGCTGCCACCTCTACTGGCGCTTCCAGTTCTGCGAGCGACAGATCAGCCCGCCCAGCACGCAGCCGCTCATCTTGAGCGCGTTGCCGGACAGCGCCGCGCTGCCGGAATAGGTCTTGTCGTTCTTCGGGTCGGTGATCTGGCCGCTGTACTTGCCGTCGCCGTCGGCCTTCAGCGTGCCGATGCGCTTGCCCTTGTACTTGCCGGTCTTCAGCGTGATCGCGAAGCTGCTGGCGCCCGCTATGGCGGCCGTCTCGCCGGAATCGGTGCGCCAGTTGCCGACGATCGGATCGTCGGCCAGCGCCGTCCCGGTCATGAGAGCCGCAATGGCCACGGCGGCGAGAAACGTGCGCAACATCAAAGCCTCCTCCCGGCGGACATCCGCACCGATTTCCCGTCAGGCTAATCGAAACTTCCTGCCCGCGGAAGACGGCCGCAGCCTCTCTCTCCCCAAAATTTATGGCACGTTTCTCCTCCGGCACGGCGGATCAAGCGTTTCGCGTGGTTATCAAAGGCTTGAAGCGGCAGCGGCGGATTTTCATCGAATTTTGCGCGATCTCCAGCCTTTCCGCGGCCTCCGATGCTTAACGGATTGCCACGTTTACCCATTGTTTCAGCTTTGTTTTCCGCCAGTTAAGCAAGCCATTTAACGGCCGGTTCAAGCCTCTGCGGCAATCTCGGAAGCATCGACGGAGCGGCTCGGGGACAACGAGAACCGGCTCTCGGGAGACAGGACAGGGGACTGAAAATGGCACGTTTTGAGGTACTTGACGGAAGCTTCGGCACGATGGGCACGACCGCCCAGGCCGACATCCTTTTCGAGCTCGGCCTGATGTATGCGACCGGCCGCGACTGCGAGACCGATCTGGTCGCCGCCCACAAATGGTTCAACATCGCGGCGATCAAGGGCTCGGCCCGCGCCGCCGAGCTGCGCTCGGAACTGTCCGGCTCGATGTCGAAGACGGAGATCGCCCGGGCGCTGCGCGAAGCCCGCGAATGGATGACGCTTCACTGACCCTCCAGTCGGTCGTGCTGCGCCTGAGGCGCAGCGTCGGATGAGCGCCGCACCCAAGACGGCGCAGTCCCAACACCCGAAGAACGCGGCCGCCTGGCGAGCCGCGCGGGGAACAACAGGGCAAGGCACGGATCGAGCGGGACCGCAAGCCCGCCGCCACGCGAGCCGCGACCGGCAGGGAACAGGCCGGCGCGGCTTCGTGCTTTTCAACATGCTCTTTCGAAGCTCTGCGGTTGAACCGGACGCGGGATTGTGGTCATTGTGCCAGGCACAATGATCGCAACGCCATGACCCTATGCGTGCGCGGCGGTCGGTGGAAGTTTCCCCTTTTATCGCGCATCGAAGGTTTCAGGAGAGAACGAATGAGATTGAAGAACGTCCTCGTGGCATCGGCGGCCGCTCTGTGCTTGAGCGCCGGCCTTGCCTATGCCGACGAGATCGAGATCGCCGTCGCCGGCCCGATGACCGGCCAGCTCGCCAATATCGGCGACCAGTTCAGGAAGGGCGCGGAAGCCGCCGCCAAGGCGATCAACGACAAGGGCGGCATCGCCGGCAAGCAGATCAAGCTGGCGATCGAGGATGACCAGTGCGACCCCAAGCAGGCGATCTCGGTGGCCAACCGCATCGTCGCCAACGGCATCAAGTTCGTCGACGGCCATGCCTGCTCCGGCTCCAGCATCCCGGCTTCGGCCGTCTATGCGGAAGCCGGCGTGCTGATGATGAGCCCCGCCTCGTCCAACCCGGAGCTGACCGACGCCGCCGCCAAGAACGGCTGGCCGACGATCATGCGCCTCTACACGCGCGATGACGCGCAGGGCGCCTTCATCGGCCCGTGGATCGCCAAGAAATACGCCGGCAAGAACGTCGTCGTGCTGCACGACAAGAGCGCCTACGGCCAGGGTGTCGCCGACGCCGTGAAGGCGACGATGAATGCCGACGGCCTCAACGAGATCCTCTACGAAGGCATCAACGCCGGCGAGAAGGATTATTCCGCGCTGGTGACGAAGCTGAAGGAGCTCAAGGCCGACGTGGTCTATTTCGGCGGCTACCATCCCGAGGCCGGCCTGATCCTGCGCCAGGCTGCGGAGCAGAACTTCAAGTTCCAGCTCATCATGCCCGACTCGATCGCCTCGCCGGAGTTCTGGCAGGTCGCCGGGCCGGCGGGCGAGGGCACCATGTTCGTGTTCCCCGCCGATCCGCAGTCGCGTCCCGAGGCCAAGGAGGCCGTGGAGGCCATCAAGGCGGCGGGCTTCGTGCCGGAAGGCTTCACGCTCTTCTCCTATGCCACGATCCAGGCGATCGCGCAGGGCATCGAGCGGGCCGGCAGCGCCGACGACGCCGCGGCCGTGGCCGCCGCGCTGAAGGACGGCAAGCCGGTGGAAACCGCCGTCGGTCCGGTCGTCTTCGACGAGAAGGGCGACCTGAAGGACGCCAGCTACGACATCAACCAGTGGCACGACGGCAAGTACGCGCCGATCGCGCCCTGATCCCTTTTCGTTTCTCAGGCAGCAGCAGCGACATGGCCGGGCATTTGCCCGGCCATGTTCTTTTGGGGATCAGCCCTTCGGGCCCGTAAGCGCGAACCAGGCGCCCTGCGGATCGGCTGCCTGGAGCACCCATCCGTCCGGCACCTCCATCGGCTCCAGCATGATGGTTCCGCCATTGTCCGTCACGCGCCGGCGGGCGGCGTCGATGTCGTCGACATTGAAGTAGAACAGCCACGTCGGGACGGGGATCTCGGCGGGTTTGTCGAACATGGCGCCGACGAGTTGGCCGCCGACGGTGAAGAGCTGGTAGGTGCCCATACCGCCCATGTCCATCGCCTCGCCCTTCTCCCAGCCGAACTGCGAGGCATAGAAGTCGAAGGCGCCGCGCCAGTCGGCGGCGTGCAACTCGTGCCAGCCGACATGGCCGGGCGTGCCCAGGGCTACGGGCGGCTGTTCCTCGCCTTTCGGCTGCAACAGCATGAATAGCGCGCCCTGCGGATCCGCGACGACCGAGAAGCGGCCGACCTCGGGAATGTCGGCCGGCGGCCGGTGCACCGCGCCGCCTGCCTTGCGCAGGCTTTCGGTCTGGGCGTCCACATCGTCCGCCCGGATGTAGCCGACCCAGGCCGGCCTCAGCCCCGCGCCCTCGGGGATGCCCATGATGCCGCCGACGCCGCGCTCGCCGGCCTTCACCACGGTATAGGGCATGGCGCCGGGAAAGGGCTGGGCATCCCAGCCGACCACCGCCCGATAGAAGCGCTCGGCGGCTTCCATGTCGGTCGTCATCAGCTCGTACCAGAAGAAATTTCTTGCGGGCATTGGCGCGTCTCCTGCGTTGGTTTCGCCCAAACCCATGCTAGCCGGGCGCCGGAGAGGGTGCAAATTCCCTCCTGACAATTCAGGCAGTTGCCCGGGAACCACGGCGCTTCGTGCCGTCAGGAAACCGCCGCCTTGATCTCGTGCTCGGACATGCCGGTGATGACGCGCTCCACCGCCTCGACCGTGCTCTTCTTCGGGTCGATGTCGTCGGCCACCACCTTGCCGCGGCGCATGACCACGATGCGGTCCACCACCTGGAAGACGTGGTGGATGTTGTGCGCGATGAAGATGCAGGAATGGCCGGAATCGCGCGCGTTGCGCACGAAGGAGAGAACGCCTTGCGTCTCTGCGACGCCGAGATTGTTGGTCGGCTCGTCGAGGATGATCAGGTCGCTGTCGAAATGCATGGCGCGCGCGATCGCCACGGCCTGCCGCTCGCCGCCGGACAGCGAGCCGATCGGCGTCGTGGGCGGGATGTTCTTGGTGATGCCGACTTCCCTGAGGAGCTCGGCCGCGACCGAATTCATCGTCTCGTGGTCCATGCGGTTGAGGAAGCGCGGCCCTTTCAGCGGTTCGCGGCCGAGGAAGAGGTTGCGGGCGATGGAGAGCTGCGTGACCAGCGCGGAATCCTGGTAGATCGTCTCGATGCCGTGCTTGATGGCGTCGCCCGTGCTCTTCAGCTCCACCCTCTTGCCGCGGATGTAGATCTCGCCGCTGGTCAGCGGCACCGCGCCCGACAGCACCTTGATGAGCGTCGACTTGCCGGCGCCGTTGTCGCCGAGCAGGCCGACGATCTCGCGCTCGGCGACATGGAAGTTGGCGTCCACGAGCGCCTGCACGCGTCCGTAGGACTTGCGGATGTTGACCATGCGGATCAGGGGTTCGGCCATCGTCCTCTCCCTCAGGTCCCGGCCTGGTGCCGGCGTTCGAGCCAGGAATGCAGCGCCATCATGCCGAGGATGATCGCGCCGATGAAGATGTTGTAGGCCAGCCCCGGCACGCCGACCAGCACGATGCCGTTGCGCATGACGCGCAGGATGAGGATGCCGAGCACCGTGCCGATGATGGTGCCGCGCCCGCCGGTCAGCGCCGTGCCGCCGATGACCACCATGGCGATGACCTCCAGCTCGTAGCCGGTGCCGCTGTTGGGATTGGCCGCGGAGGTGCGCAGCGAGCTGATGACGCCGGCGAAGGCCGCCATCATCGACGACAGGATGAACAGCCGCACCTTGACGCTGTTGACCTTGACGCCGCGGGCGCGCGCCGCGTTGGCGTTGCCGCCGGCGGCCTGCACCCAGTTGCCGAAGCGGCTGCCCGTCAGCAGGTAGCCGAGGACGAGGACCGCCGCGATGAACCAGAACAGCGAGGCGTAGATGCGGAACGGGCCGACGAAGAAGTCGCCGACGAGGATGTCGGCGAGCCAGCTTCCCTCCGCGCTCCAGGTGCGCTGCGGAAAGCCGTCGGTGATGAAGAGCGCTGTGCCGCGCACCACGAGCAGCATGCCGAGCGTGACCAGGAAGGAGGGTATGCGCAACTGCGTGACGAATCTGCCGTTGACGGCGCCGATGACTCCGGCGGCGACCAGCGCTGCGAGGAAGCCGACCTCCAGCGAGGTGACGCCGCCATTGTAGAGCGTCCACATCAGCACTGGCGAAAAACCGAAGACCGAGCCGACCGACAGGTCGAACTCGCCCGACGTCATCAGAAGCGTCATGGCGAGCGCGATCAGGCCGAGCTCGACGGTGAAGGCCAGCGTGTTGGAGATGTTGGCGGCGGAAAGGAAGTCGTGGTTGATGCTCCAGAACACCCCGATCTCGATGATCAGCAGGATCAGCGGCCCGAGCTCGGGCTTGGCGATCAGGCGTTCGGCAAGGCTGTTGCTGTCCAAGATGCGTCCCTCCGGCATGGAAAAAGGCTCGCCGGAGGCCGGCGAGGACGCGGCGGCGAAAGTTCGCCGCCGCGCTTTCAGGCTGGGATCATTTCCCGCTGAGGATCTTGTCGTAGATCTCGGCTTTGTCCTTCTCGTAGAGGGCGCCGGTGATGACGTTGAAGCCGGCCGGCGTGCCGCCCGCCTCCATGGCCGCCAGCGAGAGCGCGACGTAGCTGGTCGCCTGCGGGTCCTGCCACTGCGCGGCATTGACGTAGCCGTTCAGCACCTCCTGCGTGGTGTCGAGCGAATTGCCCCAGCCGACGACCGGGATTTCGCCCGGCTTGACGCCGACCTGGTCGAAGACGCGCTTGATGGAGCCGGTGACGAGGTCGCCCAGCCCGATGATCGCCTTCACCTTGGCGCGGTTGGCCTGGAGGTAGTCGACCATGCGGTTGATCACCTCGGCCTGGTCGAGCGTGGCTTCCGTCACCTCATAGGTGATGCCGGCCGGCCCGAACACGCTCTTGATGCCTTCCTCCTCCTGCACGCCGTAGGTGGCGCCGGGGATCTCGACCGGCATCCAGACGAAGTCGCCCTGCTTCACCAGCCCCTTGTCGACGAGATACTGCGCCCAGTTCTTGCCGAAGGTGACGTTGTCGCCGCCGACATAGGCGTCGAAGCTCGCCGTCGGGTCGGGCGTGTTGAAGTTGATGATCGGGATTTTCGCCTCGTTGGCCTCCTTGGCGACGGCCACCAGGCTGCCCGGATCGGGGCTGGTGGTGACGATGCCGGCCGCCTTGGCCGAGATCGCGGCGCGCACCGCTTCCTGGTGAGCGGCCACGTCGCCATTGTGGAACGAGGTATTGACGGTGTTGCCCGTGTCCTTCTCCCACTGTTTCGCGCCGGCCAGGAAATACGTCCAGACCGGGTCGGCCGGGCTTCCGTGCGAAATCCAGTAGAACGTCTTGCCCTGCGCCATCGCCGATGTCGCGAACGACACGGCAAGGCCGACGGCAAGCAAACGAAGTGCCTTGAACATTCCAATCCTCCCACAAACCGGTTTTCGTCATCCACGGGCGGCGCCGGAAACAGGGATGCCCCGTCCAGCGCCGCTGAGGACCTTCAGAGCAGCCTTTTTTCCGCCCATTTGCAACCCGGCTTGTCGACCGGACAGCCGATTTGCCCGGCGGGACGCGCGAGGAATGCGAAAATGCCGCCGATGCGGGGCAGCCGCGCGGGAACGATCGGTTGAACAGCCGGCCGAACCGGCTTATCGGGCTGCCTCTGGTCCGCGGCGCTTGCAGGCGTCGGCGGGGCGCGAAAGGGGCGGCGATGCTCTTGAGGAAGGACCCTTCAGTCGCGGCGCGCCGCTTCAGGGCGCTGGCGCGCCGCTGGTTGCCGCTGATCCAGGCGCGTGGGCTCGGCATCGTCCTCCTGGCCGGAATCGCCGGCGTGGTGTCGGGCCTCGCCGTGGTGGCCGTCAGCGGGATCGTTCAGCGCATCCACCTCCTCCTGTTCGACCTCCAGGAAAATGCGCGGCTCTCCGCGATGTTTTCGCTGTCGCGCCCGACGCAGGCCCTCGTGCCCTGCCTCGGCGGCGTGCTGCTCGGGCTTTCCCTGATCGCGCTGCGACGGCTGCGCAGGCGCACGCCCATCGATCCGATCGAGGCGAACGCGCTCTATGGCGGGCGCATGTCGCTCAACGACACGGCCGTCATCGCCGCGCAGACCATGGTGTCGAGCGGCTTCGGGGCGTCGGTCGGACTGGAGGCTGCCTATACGCAGGTCGGCTCCGGGCTCGCCTCCTGGCTCGGCCGCGAGTTCCGCGTGCGGCGCGCCGACCTGCGCATCCTCGTCGGCTGCGGCGCGGCCGGCGCCATCGCCGCCGCCTTCGAGGCGCCGCTGACCGGTGCCTTCTACGGCTTCGAGCTGATCATCGGCGTCTATTCGCTGGCCAATGTCGCGCCGGTGCTGACCGCCGCGCTCTGCGCCGCCGTCACCGCGCAGCTCTTCGGGGACGCGCCGTTCCCGCTGGAACTCGGCGGCCTGCCGGCCATCACGGTCGCCCAATACGTTCCCTTCGTCGGGCTCGGCCTTCTCGGCGGCGCGGCGTCGATCGCCGTCATGTATGCGGTGACGCTGGTGGAGCGCGGCTTCGTGCGCCTCCGGGTCGACCAGGCGCTGCGCCCGGCGATCGGCGGGGCGCTGGTCGGCGCGCTGGCACTGATCACCCCGCAGGTCCTCTCCAGCGGCCATGGCGCGCTGCACCGCGAGTTCGCCATGAATTACGGGCTGGCGACGCTTGCAACGGTGTTCGCCCTGAAGATGCTGGCCTCGGCCGTGTCGCTCGGGGCGGGCTTCCGCGGCGGCCTCTTCTTCGCCTCGCTGTTTCTCGGCGCGCTGCTCGGCAAGATCTTCGCCATCGTGCTGGCCGCCGTCTACCCGTCGCTCGGCATGGACACGGGCGTGGCCGCCGTGGTCGGCATGGCGTCGCTGGCGGTGGGGGTGATCGGCGCGCCGCTCACCATGAGCTTCCTCGCGCTGGAATCGACGGGCGATCTCACCATCACTGGCGTTGTCCTTTGCGCCTCGATCGGCTCGATGCTGCTGGTGCGCGAGACGTTCGGCTACTCGTTCTCGACCTGGCGCTTCCACCTGCGCGGCGAGACGATCCGCAGCGCCCACGACGTGGGCTGGATGCGCAGCCTGACCGTCGGCAGCATGATGCGCACGGACGTGCGCAAGATCGACGCCGCCACGCCGCTGGCGGAGTTTCGCCGGCAGGTGCCGCTCGGCTCAGCGCAGCGCATCGTCGCGGTGGACGAGGGCGACCTCTATGCCGGCATCCTCATCGTCCCGGATCTCCATACGGCGACGGTGCCGGACGCGACGGAAGTCCGCGCGCTCGCCCGCTTCGCCGACACCGTGCTGGTGCCGACGATGAATGCGCAAAGTGCTGCCGGGGCCTTTCAGAAGGCCGGCAGCGAGGAACTGGCGGTCGTCGAGGGTTTTACGGACCATCGCGTCGTCGGCCTGCTGACCGAGGCGCATCTGCTGCGCCGTTACGCGGAGGAGGTCGACAAGGCGCGGCGCGACGTCGCGGGGGAGGAATAGCAGGCGCGGCGGCGACGCCCGGAAGGCAGGCCGGATCCCGGAGGGCCCGGCCTGTATTCGTTGCTCAGGTGCTGCGGCCGTTGGAGGCGATGCGGGTGGCGGTCGCCTTGCCGCCGCCGGGCACCACGACGATCTGCTTGACCTTGCCCTGTTTGAACGCCTTCAGGAACTTGTCGTAGTTCGCGAAGGCGACGCAGCCATGCGACTGGGCGCGGCGGCCGCGCAGGAGGTAGCTGTGCGCCAGGATGCCGGTGCGGCCGTATTTGTTCTTGCCGTCGACGGGGATCATCCGGACGGCCTCGACGCCGTGGAATCGCGACTCGCGCATCCTCAGATTGTAGGTGTGCGGCGGCGTGGGGCCGTTCATGCGCTTGTCGGCATAGCGCGGATTGTCCGCCATGTGGCCGATTCCGGAATGGGCCTCCAGCACGGAACCGTCCGGCATGTAGACCTTGGCGGCGCTGATGTCGTAGACGGCGACCCCGCCTCCGGCGCGCGGCCGGCTGGAGGAAGAACCGCCATTGCCGCCGAACATGTTGCGGAACGTCTGGCCAAGGCCGCGGCCGCCGCCGGTGGACTCTTCGGGGCTTGCATAGGCGAGGCGCTGGTTGTTCTGCGCGGCGCGCTTGGCCTGCTTGGCGGGCGGCGGCTGCCGGCGCTCGATCTCGGCGCCTCTGCTCGCCGGCTTGCGGGCATCCTGGTCATCGGCCTCGGCCGGAGCGCTGTCCTGCTTTGCCGCG
>JAFKJW010000086.1:0-1273 GCA_017305925.1 Hyphomicrobiales bacterium
CACAAGGCTCTGGCCGTCGGTATACATCATCAGCTCCGGATGCTGCGCCAGGGCCGCCATCATCCTGGTCTTGTCGAGCACGTCGAGCGTTTCGATCACCACCGTCCTCGCGCCCTCGAACGCCTTCTGCGCGGCCGGCGTCAGCGAGGTGACGCGCGGGTCGGTCATGTGCATCGTGCCGAAGAGATAGGAGGCCGGCTTGCCGTCCTTCTCCAGCTTCCACAAAAGGCCCTTGCCGTTGACCGTCGCGGCGGCTTCCGCCTCGACCTTGGTATAGACGTCCGGCTGGCTTTCCTGCAATTCCGGCATCAGGCTCCTGCCGGCACAGGCTGCCGTCTCGGCATGCGCGCGCTGCACGGCCAGGATCAGAACGGCCACGAAGGCCAGGAAGAACAGGAGATGCAGCGCCAGGCACAGCTTCAGGGCTGCGTCCGAATGACGTTCGGCGATGGCGACCACGCGTTTCATGACCGCCATCCTAACCGGGAGTTGCCGCCAAACCGTTAACCGCCGCGCTCGAATTGGCCGGGTTCGCCGCGTCAGGCGCGCGGATGCGCCCTGGCATAGACATCGAGCAGGTGGGCGGCGTCGACGCCGGTGTAGATCTGCGTGGTGGAGAGGCTGGCATGGCCCAGCAGTTCCTGGATGGTGCGCAGATCTCCGCCACGGGCGAGCAGATGCGTGGCGAAGGAGTGGCGGAGCGCATGCGGCGTCGCCGTATCGGGCAGGTTGAGCGCCGAGCGCAAGCTGCGCATGGCCCGCTGCACCAGCGCCGGATCGAGCGGCCCGCCGCGTGCGCCGCGGAACAGCGCGCCATCCGCATCGAGATGGTAAGGGCAGAGCTTGCGATACGCCGCCAGCGCCTCGATGGCCGCCGGCAGCACCGGCACGAGCCGCGTCTTCCCCCCCTTGCCGGTGACTCGCAGGACCGTATCGCGCGGCGAAGCGAGGTCACCGCCTTTCAGGCCGAGCGCTTCCGAGATGCGCAGGCCGCAGCCATAGAGCAGCGTCAGCACCGCCGCGTCGCGCGCGGCGATCCAGGGCTCCTCCGCCAGTTGCTCGCCGGCGGAGACGACGCGTCTGGCGTCCGGCGCCGTGAGCGGTTTCGGCAGCGATTTCGGCTGCCTGGGCGCACGGAGCGCGGCGGCACCCGCCGCATTGGCCAGCCCGCGCTTCTCCAGATGGCGCAGGAAGGAGCGCACCCCGGCCAGCCCGCGCCCGAGCGTCCGGGCGCCCGCCCCGGTCCCGCGCCTTTGCGCCAGGAAGGCGCGCA
>JAFKJW010000086.1:1283-34274 GCA_017305925.1 Hyphomicrobiales bacterium
CAGGAACTGGCGCGTGTCGCGCTCATAGGCCTCGATCGTCAGCGCCGCCATCCGGCGCTCCGCGGCGAGCGCCTTCAGCCACGCCTCACGGGCCTCCTGGAGGTCCGGCTTCGCCGGGATGAGGAATTCCGCCATTGGCAGCCCTCGATCTATTCAATAAGGCAGTGATGACCGATCCCGGTTAGCAAGGCGTGAAGCGCGGCGGCGGACGTTCCGATGGAAAAGCTTCAGAATCCCGTTCAGATGGCCGTGATCGGCGCTCCACACGGCATCAGGGGCGAGGTGCGGGTGAAGAGCTTCACCGGCGACCCCCTGGCGCTCGCCGACTACGGCCCGCTCTTCGCGAAGGACGGGCGCAAGTTCACCATCGTCGATATCCGCCCGGCCAACACGGTCGTGGTCGTGCGTTTCAAGGGCGTCAACGACCGCAGCGCCGCGGAGGCGCTGACCAACACCGCACTCTTCGTCGACCGCTCAGCCCTGCCCGAAGATGGAGCCGAGGACGAATTCTACCACGCCGACCTCGTCGGCCTGAAGGTGCTGGACGACAAGGGTGCCGAGATCGGCCGGGTCGGCGCGGTGCAGAATTTCGGCGGCGGCGACATCCTGGAGATCACGCCACCGGCGGGACATGACCTGCTGGTTCCCTTCTCGGCCGCCGCCGTGCCGGAAGTCGCGATCGCCAAGGGCTATCTGCGGATCGATCCGGTGGCGGCGGGACTGGCCGACGACGGCGAGAACACCATAGAAGGAGAGCCTGTGCGGCCGGGAAAACACCGCGACGGCGGCTTCGATCCGAAGCGGCGGCCGCGCGGTCCGGCGGACGCGGGCGGCAACCGGTGAGCTTCCGCGCCAGCGTGCTCACCCTCTATCCCGAGATGTTTCCGGGCGCGCTCGGTCTGTCGCTGGCCGGCCGGGCGCTGGAGAACGGCATATGGTCGCTGGAAACGGTGCAGATCCGCGACTTCGCGACCGACAGGCACCGCTCGGTGGACGACACGCCCGCCGGCGGCGGCGCCGGTATGGTGATGCGCGCCGACGTGCTCGCCCGCGCCATCGATCATGCTTCGCCCGCCGGCGATCCGCGCCCGCGCCTCTTGATGAGCCCGCGCGGGCACCCTCTCACCCAGGCACGGGTGCGCGAACTGGCGACCGGTCCCGGCGCGGTGATCGTCTGCGGCCGCTTCGAGGGCGTCGACCAGCGCGTCATCGAGGCGCGCGGGCTCGAAGAGGTCTCCATCGGCGACTACATCCTGTCGGGCGGCGAGCCGGCGGCGCTGGTCCTGCTCGACGCGGTCGTCCGCCTCCTTCCCGGCGTCATGGGCAACGAGACGTCCGGGGAGCACGAGAGCTTCGAGGCGGCGCTGCTGGACCACCCGCACTACACGCGCCCACAGGAATGGGCAGGCCGTTCCATCCCGGAGGTGCTGACCTCGGGAAACCATGCAAGGATCGCGCAATGGCGCCAAGCCGAGGCCGAGCGGCTGACCGCCGCGCGCCGGCCCGACCTTCTGGAAGGTCGTGATCAGGCTTTGACGAAATAGTAGATCGCCAGGAGGAAGCCGACGGCGATCACGACCGTCCGCATGACAGTCTGCGGCACTCGCTTGGCGGCCCAGACGCCGGCCCAGCCCCCGAGCGCCACGCCGGGAATCATGACGATGGCCTGTGGCCAGGCGATGACGCCGCCCCACACGAAGACGACGATGGCGACGGCGGCGACGACGATGGACAGCATGTTCTTCAGGGCGTTCAGCCGGTGGTAGTCGCCCGTCTGGGACAGCCCGAGCGTCGCCAGCATCATCACGCCCATGCCGGCGCCGAAGAAGCCGCCATAGATCGAGGCCACGAACTGGATGAGCGAACCCCAAAGGTTGCTGACGGCCACGTCCCGGCCGCCCTTCGGCTTGGGCTTCAGCCAGGGACCGGCGGCGAACAATGCGGTGGCGGCGATCAGCAGCCAGGGCACCAGCTTGCGGAAGGCGGGATTGTCGAGCTGCAGCAGGATCCAGGCGCCGAGCAGGGAGCCCGCCACGGAGGCGATGGCGAGCGCGATGGCGCCGCGCCAGAAGGCCTTGAAGTCGTTCCAATAGGCAAGCGTCGAGGTCACGTAGCCGGGAAACTGGGTGATCGAGGAGGTGGCGTTGGCCACGACCGGCGGGACGCCCGTGACGGAAAGCGCGCCGAAGGTGAGAAAAGTGCCGCCGCCGGCCACCGCATTGACGATGCCCGCGAAGAAACCGGCGAAGAAGAGCAGGACGGCATGGGGAAGGGTCAAGGCGGCGGGAACCAGTGGATCTCCACCGGCTCTATTGGGCGGCGGACCGCTCCGCAAGATCGTTGTCGATCTTCCGTTAGGGCCAAGGGCGTTCTGGCCCCCGCCGGCACAAAATCGTCATGCCGCAGGTGACAAATGCGCGCCGAATGTGTATGAGCGCGCCCGAACCGGCGAAAATCTCCGGTCCCGTCAACGAATGACGGTGTATTCGCCCCTGCCGTCCGGGTCAAACCGGCGGCATAGCCGAGCGGTCGTCGACTGCGAGGCGAGAGCCGGGCGCTCTGGCTGTCGAGAACCAAGAAGTGGACTTTCGAGATGGATCTGATCCGTCAGCTCGAGGCCGAGCAGGCCGCCAAGATCGAGGCCAAGCGCAAGTTTCCCGAATTCCAGCCCGGCGACACGGTGCGCGTGCAGGTGCGCGTCACCGAAGGCAGCCGTACCCGCGTGCAGGCCTATGAGGGCGTCTGCATCGCCCGTGCCGGCTCCGGGTTCCAGGAGAACTTCACCGTTCGCAAGATTTCCTATGGCGAGGGTGTGGAGCGCGTCTTCCCGGTCTATTCGCCGCTCGTCGAGGCCGTCGAGATCGTGCGGCGCGGCAAGGTGCGCCGCGCCAAGCTCTATTACCTGCGCGACCGCCGCGGCAAGTCGGCCCGCATCTCGGAGAATTCCGGCGTGCGCGCCCGCAAGCTGAACGAGGCGGATCGCGAGGCGCTGGCCGCCGAGCGCGCCCGGATCGAGGCCGAGAAGGTGGCCGCCGCGCAGGCGCTCGCCGCCGAGAAGGCAGCAGCCGAGGCCGCCGAAAAGAAGGCCGCCGAGTAAGGCAGCCGCGAACGGTCGTCCCAGAAAGGCGGCTTCGGCCGCCTTTCCTGCTTTCAGGGCTGGAAAGCTCCCGTCCCTTCCGGACCTCTCAGTGGTCTTTCGGGCGCTTGGCCTGAAATTCCGTCAGCTTGGCGTCCGAAGCTTCCGTCTGGTGCTTCGCCTGCCAGTCGGAATAGGGCATGCCGTAGATGATCTCGCGCGCCTCTTCCTTGCCGAGATCGACGCCGGCCGCATCGGCGGCCTCCCGGTACCAGTTCGCCAGGCAGTTGCGGCAGAAGCCGGCGAGATTCATCAGGTCGATGTTCTGCACGTCCGTCCGCTCGCGCAGATGCGCCACCAGACGGCGGAACGCCGCCGCCTCGAAGTCGCGGTTCTGCCGTTCATCGATTTCCGTCATGACAACCTCCTTGCACCCCGCAAACGGTGCTTCCGGTGCTCATGCGCCCGAATGTACGCGCCCTTCGGAATCTCGAAACCGTCTTTTTCGCCGCACACCGACGCTTTGCAGACAGATCGGCGCCAGGCCCGCCATCATGCATCCACCTGTTCAAGGCAGATCGGTCCGCTGTCGGCTTCCGACAGGGGCTCCTTGAGCAGGTCGCACCTCTCGCTGCCCGGCATCATCGTCCGAAAGGCGGATTGAACTTGCGCTCCGGTCCGGCGCCGCTGATGCGGTACCTGCCCGGCAATCCGGGCACGAGGCGCACCGAACCTTGCAGCCCGGCCGCCGACATCCCGTCCTTCAGAAGCAGGACCGGATCGACGCCGGGCGACGGCGAACGCCATCGCCGCCATTTTGAGCCGTCGACGGCTCCCGACAGCCCGCTTACTTTATGCCCAGCCGCTTCTTGAGCTGCGCGTTCTCTTCGCGAAGCCGTTCGGCGAGCATCTTCTTCAGGCGCTTGTTCTCTTCCTCGAGCCCGAGCAGATCTTTCAGCTCGCCGCCGCCCGAAGCGGAAGCCGCGTTTCTCTTCCACTGATAGTAGGTCTGCTCCGATATCCCGACCTGGCCGACGGCGCTTCTGATCCCGGCACCGCCCGCGATCGACTTTTCGATCTGCGAGAGCTTCTGCGCGCGCTCCTTGTCGGAATACGTCCTGCGGCCGGCTCGCACCGTCGGAGCCGGCGCTTCGGCAGCCTTGGCCCCATTCCTTCTCGACGGCTTTGCTTCCGCCTTGCCCGACGGCTTGGCCGCCTTGGTCTTCGTGGCGCGAGGCACTCTCTTTTTCGGTTCTGCCGACGCCGGCTTGGCAGGCGCTTCCGCCGTGATTTGTGTCGCTTCAGCTTCCTGTGAGTCGGCCATGACGTGCTCCGCTTATCGCCGGGATATGCAGTCAACATCAACGAGCCGAACACCGGTGTCAATAAGCGCAAGGTTTTACGGCTAAAGGATCCAGTGTTTCTTGAAAGGCCCCATGCCGTTCCAGGCCCGTTATATTCGTATATCGATCCGCCATTGGCAATTCATGTGGCATGCTCCACACGGCGTTCTTCAGTACCGGTTCATGAATCATTTCCGCGAGCAACGGCCATCGCCACGACGCAGCCGCCCGTGCTACCCAGTCCCGTATGACAGCATGGTGGCGCTGATTGGGAGGGAATCATGGCAACACCCGTCACGGTCGAACTGCACCGGGCGATGTTCGGCGAGAGCCGGCGGACCGTTGCCGGGAGCGGCAGCCTGCGTGCGACGGCTTTCCGCTATCCGTCCGGTGTCGCCGCGCTCGCCATAGAGAACGGCGCGGGAACCGCGACGCTGCTGCCGTTCCAGGGCCAGCAGATCTGGGACGCGCATTTCCTCGACCGGCGTCTGACCATGCGCTCGATGTTCGACGAGCCGCGCCCGACGCGCGACTATCTGGCGAATTACGGCGCGTTCTTCCTCCATTGCGGCGGCACCTCGATGGGCAACCCCGGTCCAGCAGACACGCATCCGCTGCATGGCGAGCTGCCGAACCTGCCCTACGACACCGCGCAGCTCGTTTTCGGCCAGGACGAATCCGGCGCCTATATGGAGCTGACCGGCACGGCGCGCGACACGCGGGCCTTCCACCACGATTTCATCGTCCGGCCGTGCCTGCGCCTCTATGAGGAGGCCACCGCCTTCGAGGCTTCGATCGAGGTCGCCAACAAGGCCGGGCGGCCCCTGCCCTTCCTCTATCTCGGCCATATCAACTTCCGGCCGGTGGATGGCGGCGTGCTCCTCGACGCCCTGCGCGACGATCGTGCCGGCATCGCCTTCCGGCAGCCTCAACTGGCGGCGGACGTGGCAGAGGCCGTGCGCGCCTATCATCGGGCGGTGGCGGATGACCCGACGTCGCACCGCCGGATCGCCCCCGGCGTTCCGGTGCTGCCCGAGATGGTCGCGACGATGATGCCGGCCGCCGGCGCGGACGGCTGGACGCACGCCCTGCACCGGCACCCCGACGGCGGCGCCGATTTCGTCAGCCACCGTCCCTGCGAGCTCCCCTATCTGGTGCGCTGGATGACGCGCGGCCCCGACCAGGATGCGCTCGGTGTATCGCTGCCGGCCACCGCGCCGCCGAACGGCCTCGCCGCCGCGACGGCCAACGGCCAACTGGTCTGGATCGCGCCGGGCGACGCCTTCAGGGCCGAGATGCGCTTCGGCGCTCTGGACGCTGCCGCCGCCCGGCGCATGGAGGATACCATCGGGTCGATCCGCGATCTTCAGGCGAGTTCCTGAACGCCACGGCCGCCGACAGCGCGCCGCCGGCGGCGAGCGTCAGGCGACGATCTTGATCCGCCCCTTCATGTTCGGATGGAAGCGGCAGTAATAGTCGACGCTGTCGTCGGCGGTCGCCACATGCGTCGCGACCTTGCCGGGCGGAATCATGACCTCCCAGCCGCCCTTGACGGTGGCGGTGTGGGCGAAGGGATCCTTGTTGGTCCATTCGATGGTCTGGCCTGCCTTGACCTCGATCTTGGCCGGCACGAAGGCGAGCTTTTCGATCGTGACATGAACCGCGCCGTCATCGGCGCGGGCGATCGTGCCGCCTGCAAGCAGGGCGCTGCCCGTGGCGAGCAGTTGCCGCCGGTTGAGGAAAGCCGCCGTCATTTCAGTTCCGCCGCCACATGCTCGGCATGCTGCTCATGGCCCTGAAACAGTTTCAGGCCGGTTTCCAGAAGGCTTTTCAGTTCGGCGTTCTGCGCCGAAGGAATGAGCAGCGTCTCGAGCGCGTCGTCCACCTGCCTGTGGTAGGCGACCTCGTTTTCGATATAGGCCTTGTCGAAGGCCGCGCCGTCGAGCTTGCCGAGTTCCGCGCGCTTTTCTTCCGCGGCCTTGGCGAGGGCCTGGCTGGTGGCGTTGTCCTCCGGCGTCACGCCGAGCTTCTTCACCAGGTCCAGCGCCATGCCGTTGACCGCCTCGTGGTCCTTCCGCATCAATTCGGCGAAGGCCTTGACCTCCGGGTTGCTTGTCTTCGACAGGGCGAGCTTGGCGGCCTCCACGTCGATGACGCCAGCGCTGTAGGCGATGTGCGCGATCTGCGGGTCGGTCGGTTTTTCGGCGGCGGTGGCGAGAGAGCCGGCAAGGGCGAGACAGGCCGCGCCGAGCACGGCAGTAAATGTCTTCATCGTAATCTCCTCGGGCGCAGGCAGATGAGCGCGCCGCTTTCGGTTGACACGGGCATTGGATGCCGATGCGCCGGAGAGGTTCCCGTTGTTCCCTCATTTCTTCAGGTCGAGTTTCGCGATCACAGCCTCCGTCAGCCTGTCGCAGCGCTTCCCGGCGAAGGGGAAGGCGTCCATCATCACCGGGCCGATCCGTTCCTCCAGGCTGGCGCGGATCAGCTTGCGGGCGCGATGGAGCCGCGTCTTCACCGTCGCCGGCGTCAGGTCCAAGGATGCCGCCGTCTCCTCCACGCCGAGCCCCTCGATGACGCGGGCGACGAACACCAGGCGGAAGCTTTCGGGAAGCGCATCCGTCGCCTCCTCGACGAGGTCGAGCAGCTGTCTCTGCGCCATGACACGCTCCGGGTCGGCGGTGGATGAGGAGGATGGAAAGGGGATGATCTCGGCCTGCGCCGGCGGAACCGGGCGCATGGCGCGCTTTTGCCGTTTCTGCGCCCGCACCCGCATCAGCGCGGCATTGAGCGCGATGCGCGACAGCCAGGTCGACAGCGCAGCCTCGCCATGAAAGCTCGCGAGTTTCGCGAAGGCGTGCAGCCATGCTTCCTGCAACACCTCCTCGGCGTCGGAATTGCTGTGCAGGACGGCCCGGACCAGCCGATAGAGGCGCTGGTTATGCGTCTTGATGATCCTGCGGACGGCTTCGGCATCGTTGGCGGCGGCGCGGCGGACGAGGGCCGCTTCCTCGCCATCGGCGGTGGAAAGGGGAATCGTCTGCAAAACGGACATCCGGGTGCTCCTTCGGAAAAATATTGGATGCCGGATGGAGGATCAGGTTCCCGAACCTGTGACGTTATCTTGCGGATGCCGACGCGGCCCGGCAAGAGGCCTCCAATCAGCTCGCGCCCTTGCCGCGTTTACCCGGCCTCCCGGTCAAGCCGCATTGCCGCTATCCCCGACCAGCTCTATGGCAGCTCGTGCCGCTGCGCTTCACCTGTAAGAATGCCGCAGAACCCTCTAAGCAGCGGTAGACTGGAGCCGACAAGATGGATCGCGGCAAATACGCCACGCTGCTCGACGAAGACCTGTGGGCCTATATCGACCGGGTGGATTCCTGGTACCCGCCGGGAATTGCCGCGGCACCCATCGAAAGGCAGCGCGAGGTCTATGACGCCATGGCCCGCGCCTTCCGTCAGGGTCGTCCGGAGGGCGTCGAGGTCGACGACGATACCCTGCCCGCGGACGACCGCTCCATCCCGATCCGGCGCTATCGGATGAAAGGCGGGAAGCCTCAGGCTGCCGTCGTCTACTATCATGGCGGCGGGTTCATCCTCGGCGGGCTGGAGAGTCACGACGACATTTGCGCGGAGCTTTGCGCGGGTACCGGCTTCGAGGTCGTCTCGGTCGACTACCGGCTGGCACCGGAGCATCGCCACCCCGCAGCATTCGAAGATGCGATGGCGGCCTTTGCCCATGTCGCGACGGCGACCGGCCTGCCGCTCGTCCTGTGCGGCGACAGCGCGGGCGGCAATCTGGCGGCAGTCGTCGCCCATGCGAACCGCGGCGGGGCGCGAACGGCCGTGGGACAAGTGCTGATCTATCCTGCCTTGGGCGGCGAGCCGACCGGATGCTCCTACGTCCGGCACGCCGACGCACCGCTGCTGTCGGTCAAGGACATGGAGTTCTATCATGCCGCCCGGACGGGCGGAGAAAACGTCGCCGAGGACCCGACGCTGGAACCGCTCGCCGACACGGACTTCTCAAGCCTTCCCGCGACAATAGTGGTGACAGCCGAATGCGATCCGCTTTCGTCGGACGGCGATGCCTATTGCCGCCGGATCCTGGAAGCCGGCGGCAAGGCGTTCTGGCGCGAGGAACCGCGCCTCGTGCACAGCTTCCTGCGCGCCCGCAGAACGGTCTCCCGCGCACAGGCTGCCTTCGAGGGCATCATCGCCGCCGTGGCGGCACTCGGCCGGAATGAGTGGCCGTATTGATGGCATCCCTGCGGAACATATTCCAGCGCCCGGACTTCACCGACGCCGCGCGCAACGGCGCAGGGCCACGGTCCGCCGGCGATGACCGCCTCGCAGCGATCCGTCATTGATGCGGTTCGTCGTCCGGATGGCCGAGCTCGCAGAAGAAGCCGCCGAGATACCGCGTGGCGGACGCCTTCGGGTCCGGGATGGGCGTGGAACTCTCGACCTTGGCACGGAAGGGCTCGGAATTGTCCAGCGGAATGTAGCCGAGATGGTTCGCCCCGCTGTTGTCGACCGCCTTCACCTTGTTGTCCGAGATGCCGAAGGAGATCGTATGGCCGACGCGCGGCGCGGTGAGCGAAGCCTCGACCAGCCGGACGCAATCGTCGAAGGAGAGATACGACCACAGATGGCGCCGGTCGGTGGGCTCCGGAAAGGACGAGAAGATGCGCAGGCACGCCGACTCAATGCCGAACTTGTCCCAGTAGAGCCGGCTCAGGCTTTCCACGAAATTCTTGGAGACGCCGTACAGGCTGTCGGGCCGGACGGGCGCGTCGACACCGATATGCGCCTCCAGTTCATGATAGCCGATCGCATGGACGGAGGACGCGTAGACCACGCGCTTCGCGCCATGCTTACGGGCGCCTTCATAGATATGGTAGGAGCCGCGGATATTGGCGTCCAGGATCGTCTGCCAGGGGCTCTCGACGGCGGCGCCGCCGAAATGGACGATCGCATCGCAGCCTTCCGTGGCGGCGATCGTCGCCTCCATGTCGGCAAGGTCGAAGATTGCCTGCTCCTCGTTTGGCCGCAGGTCGTCGATCGGCTTGCGCGCCGCCAGCCGGATCTTCGAGGCAAGCGGTGCGAGACCGGCGCGCAGCACGGTGCCGAGGCGCCCGGCCGCGCCGGTGAGCAGGATGCGTTCATAGTGCGGCATGGGTCACTCCACGTCTGCGACGGCGGCCTTGATGCGCCGGATGGCTTCGGACAGCACCTCGTCGCTGGTCGCCGTCGAGATGCGGAAATAGGGGGACAGCCCGTAGGCGACGCCGGGCACGGAGGCCACGCGCCCTTCGTTGAGAAGATAGGTGGCCACCGCCGTGTCGTCCTCCAGCACCACGCCCTTCGGCGTCTTGCGGCCGATCAGGCTGGAGCAGCCGATATAGGCGTAGAAGGCGCCTTCCGGAGGCGGCAGCGTCAGGCCGTTGACCTGCCTGATGCCGTCCACGACGAGGTTGCGCCGCCTTTCGAAGGCCTCGCGAAAGCGCGCGACATCGTCCTGCGGGCCGTTTAGCGCCGCGACGGTGGCCGCCTGCATGATGGACGACACCGAGGTGACGGACTGGCTCTGGATGGTCGACATCGCCTTGACCAGCGGCGCCGGCCCCGCCGCGTAGCCGACGCGCCAGCCCGTCATGGCATAGGACTTCGAGACGCCGTTGACGATCAGCGTGCGGTCCTTCAATTCGGGGCAGGCCTTGCCGAAAGAGACGAAGGCGCGTCCGTCGAAGAGGATGTGCTCGTAGATCTCGTCGGAGAGGACAAGCACCTGCGGGTGCTTCGCCAGCACCGCGCCGAGCGCTTTCAGTTCGGGCTCGGAATAGACCGCGCCCGAAGGGTTTCCCGGCATGTTCAGGAACAGCCACTTGGTGCGCGGCGTGATCGCCTTCTCCAGCACGTCGGGCTTCAGGCGGAAGCCGTCCTCCTCCGGGCATTCGGCCACCACGGGCACGCCGCCGAGCAGCTTCACCATTTCCGGATAGGACACGAAATAGGGCGCCGGCAGGATCGCCTCGTCGCCGTCCTCCAGCGTGGCCATCAGCGCGTTGAAGATGATCTGCTTGGCCCCGTTCGCCACCACGATGTCGCCGGCCGTGTAGTCGAGGCCGTTTTCACGCCGGAACTTCGAGGCCACAGCCTCGCGCACCTCTGGCGTGCCGGCTGAGGCCGTGTAGAGGGTCTGTCCCGATCTGGCGGCCTGAAAGGCGGCCTCGATGATATGCGGCGGCGTCGGGAAGTCCGGCTCGCCGAGGCCGAGGTCGATGACGTCGATACCCTTGGCGCGCAGCGCCTTGGCGGCCATGGACGCCGCCATGGAGGCCGACGGCTTGACCGCCGACAGGCGCGAGGAAATGTAGCTCATCGGTCGTCCTCCGTGACGTAGCCTCTCGAACGGTCCGCGGCCCGCGCCTCGGCGCCGCGCCTGGCCGGATCGCCATAGCCGCCGCCGCCCGGCAGTTCGAGGACGAGCCGCCGTCCGGCCGGAACGTGCTGCCAGCCCTTGGGGCGCATCTTCGTGCCGTCGTACTTGCTGAGCGCCGTGAGCGGCCGCGCGGCGCGTGGTTGACGCGGTCGAACATGGCCGAGAAATCGAATTCGTGACCGTCCATCGGGGCGATCTCGATGACCTGGCCGAGACCGCCGCGGAACTCGCCGTCGCCGCCGGAACCGGGGCGCAGCTCCTTGCGCCAGATGACGATCGGTCCCGTGTGCTCCGTCGCCTCGATGGGCATGGTGTGCACGCCGGAGGGGAAGGCGGTCGCCGACAGGCCGTCGAGACCCGGCCGGGCGCCCATGCCGCCGGAGTTGAACATGAGCACTTCTGCGGTCCGCCCCGCGCCGCCCGAAACGGGCTTCACCGAGATGTGGATGTTCCACAGCGCGCCGGCGCCCTCGGCGAGGATCTTTCCGGGCAGCGCCTTGGCGAGCGCGCCCAGGACGAGATCCGGGACCATGTGGCCGAAGATGTGGCGCAGCGCCACCGGCGCCGGCCTGACCGCGTTCAGGATGTTGACCGGCGAGGTCACGGTGAAGAAGGCGAGCGAGGCGGCGTTGTTGGGGATGTCGGGCGCCACCACGCATTTCAGCGCGTAGCAGGCATAGGCCTTAGAGTAGATGATCGGGCAGTTGATGCCGTGGCGGCTCATCGGATCGCTGCCGGTGAAATCCACCTCGACATGGTCGTCGCGGACCGAAACCGTCGCCGCCAGCCTGACCGGCTTGTCGTAGCCGTCCGTCGTCAGTTCGTTCGACCAGCTTCCCTTCGGCATGGCCGCGATGCGCGCCTTCATCGCGTCGCGGGTGCGCGAGAAGATGAATTCGCCGAGATCGTCGAGCGAGGAAAGCCCGATCTCCGTCATCATGTCCACGAGGCGGCGGTGGCCGACCTCGTTGCAGGCGGCGAGCGAATAGAAGTCGCCGACGACCTGGTTCGGCTCGCGGACATTGGCGCGCAGCAGGCGCACGAGGTCCATGTTGACCTTGCCCTTTTCCGCGAACTTCATGATCGGGATCTGGATGCCTTCCTCGTAGACCGACTTGCCGTCGGCGCCGAAGCCGCGGCCGCCGACATCGACCACATGCGCGGTGCAGGCGAAGAAGGCGACCAGTTCGCCGTCGAGGAAGGAGGGCGACACCATGGTGATGTCGTGCAGGTGGCCCGTGCCCTTCCAGGGGTCGTTGGTGACGTAGGTGTCGCCCGCAAACATCTCTCCGCGCGGGATCTCGCTCATGAAATGCAGGACGGCCTCGGCCATGGTGTTGACATGGCCGGGCGTGCCGGTGACGGCCTGCGCCAGCATCCGGCCGCTCGGGTCGAACACGCCGGCCGACAGGTCGCCGGATTCGCGCACCGAGGTGGAGAAGGCCGTGCGCAGCAGCGTCAGCGCCTGCTCCTCGACGACGGAGATCAGCCGGTTCCACATGACCTGCATGCGGATGTCGCCGATGTCGCTCATGGCTGGAACCCTTTGCGGACGAGAAGGATGGAGCCGTCGCTCTGGATGACGGCGTCGAAGAGGGAGGTGACGACGGTGGAGGTCTCGCGCTCGACGATGACCGCCGGTCCGGCGAGGCGCTCGCCCGCGGCGAGCGCGTCGCGCTCGACGATCCCGTAGGTCTGCATGGAGCCCGCCGCCGGATCGAAGACGGGGCGGGAAACGCCCGGCCGCGCATCGCGCCCGCCCATGGCGATCTCGTGCCTTGCCACCGCCGGTCTTTCGTCGGTCGCCTTGACCGACCATGTGACGACCTCGATCTCCAGCCCGTCCAGGCCGTCGATCGCCCGGCCGAAGAAGCGTTCGTAGCTGGCGCGGAACAACTGCGTGAGCCTTTCCGCCGCATCGGCGCCGAAAGGCTTGTCCGGCAGCGGCACCGGGATCTCCCATCCCTGCCCCGAATAGCGCATGAAAGCGGTGATCTCGCTGACGATCTTCCCGCTGGTGCCGGCGCGCACGAAGCTCTCCGCCGAAGCCTTGAGATCGGTGAGCAGGGCGTTGACCTCGCCGCTGTCGAAACGCGAGAGCCGGACCAGCCGCGAGGCCAGGGCCTCGTAGCCGAAGGGCGCCTTGAGGAAGCCGATGGCCGAGCCGACGCCCGCGCCCCGCGGCACCAGGCATCGATCGATGCCGAGCTTCTCGCAAAGCCGCGCGGCGTGCAGCGGCGCCGCGCCGCCGAAGGCGATCATGATGTTGTCGGAAATGTTCTTGCCGTTCTCGACGGCATGAACGCGGGCGGCGTTCGCCATGTTCTCGTCGACCACCTCGCAGATGCCGAAGGCCGCCGAGGTTGCATCGAGCGAGAGCCGCTCGCCGACGCCGCGCCGGATCGCGCCTTGGGAAGCGCCGGCATCGAGCCTGATCGCCCCGCCGGCGAAATTGTCGGGATCGAGCTTGCCGAGCACGAGATCGGCGTCGGTGATCGCCGGCCGCTCGCCACCCCGCCCGTAGCACGCCGGCCCGGGCTCGGAGCCGGCACTTTCCGGCCCGGTCTGGATGCGGCCCATCGCGTCGACCCAGGCGATGGAGCCGCCGCCGGCGCCGATCTCGATCATCTCGATCACGGGAATGGAGATCGGCATGCCCGAGCCCTTGCAGAAGCGGTAGGTGCGGGCAACCTCGAAGGTGCGGGCCGTGCGCGGCGCGAAGTCCTCGATCAGGCAGATCTTGGCCGTGGTGCCGCCCATGTCGTAGGAGACCACCTTTTCCAGCCCGAAGCGGCGGGCGATGTCGGCGGCGAAGATCGCCCCGCCGGCCGGACCGGATTCCACCAGCCGCACCGGAAATTCCGAGGCCGTCTCCACCGAGATCAGGCCGCCGCCGGAATGGATCATGAAGACCGGGCATTCAGCTTCCATTTCTTTCAGGCGCACTTGCAGGCGCGCGAGATAGTCGGCCATCTGCGGGCGCACATAGGCGTTGGCGCAGACCGTGTTGAAGCGCTCGAACTCGCGCATCTGCGGCGAGACTTCCGCGCTGATCGAGATCGGGATGTCGAGCTTGCGTTCGAGGATCTCGCGTGCGCGCCGCTCATGCGCTGGGTTCGCGTAGGAATGGATGAAGCCGATGGCGACGGAGCCGAAGCCGCCGGCGGCGATCTCGTCCGCCAGTTCCTCCAGCCTCGCCTCGTCCAGCGGCTGCAATTCCTGGCCTTCGGCGCCGATGCGGCCCTTGACCGTGAAGCGATGCTCGCGCGGGATCAGCGGCGCCGGCAGCCTGAGGTTCAGGTCGTACTGCTCGAAGCGGTTTTCCGTCCGCATCTCGATCACGTCGCGGAAGCCTTCCGTCGTCACCAGCGCGGTTCTGGCGCCGCGCCGCTCGATCAGCGCATTGGTGGCGAGCGTGGTGCCGTGGATGACGAGGCCGATGTCCGCGGGGCTTATGCCCGCATCGCGGGTGACGGTTTCGATGCCGTCGAGGATCGCCTGCTCGGGCGCCGAATAGTTGGTCAGCACCTTGGTCGAGAAAATCTTTCCGCCGATATCGAGCGCGATGTCGGTGAAGGTGCCGCCGATATCCGCGCCGAGGCGGATTTCGTCCGTGCTCTTGGTCATGCGTCTGCTTTCTGAGAGGCCAGCTCGGCGTCGCGCATCTGGGAAAGGGTCTGGCGGGGCGTCAAGGCTTCGGGAGAGATGGCGAGTTCAAGCATGGCACCGGTCGGAGAAGCAAGGGCGCGCCCGAATGCGGCCGGGAAGCCGGCGGTGGAATCGACGCGCTCGGCGTGGAAGCGATAGGAACGGGCCAGCGCCACGAAATCGGGATTGTCGATCGTCGTTCCGGACACGCGGGCGGGATAATTGCGCTCCTGATGGGCGCGGATCGTGCCGTAGATGCCGTTGTTGAGGATGAGCACGATCGGCTGCGCGCCGGCCTGCATCGCCGTGCCCAGTTCCTGGCAGTTCATCTGGAAGTCGCCGTCGCCGGCGAAGCAGACGACCGTACGGCCGGGGAAGGCGACCTTGGCCGCGATCGCCGCCGGCAGGCCGTAGCCCATGGCGCCCGACTGCGGCGCCAAGAGCCGCGCCTTTGGACCGAACTTGAAGAACTTGTTCGGCCAGACCGTGAAATTGCCGGCTCCATTGGTCAGGATGGCGTCGGCGGGAAGGTTTTCGCGCAGCCATGCGCTGACGGCGACCATGTCCACCGGGCCGGGCTGGACGGGAGCCTCGAAAGCGCCTTCATAGGCCCGCCGCGCCTTCGCCCGCCAGTCGGCCCACGGCCCCTTGACCGGCGACAGGGCCGCCGCGAAGGCATTCGGGCCGGCATGGATGCCGAGCGCCGGCACATAGACCTTTCCGATCTCCCGATCCGAGCCATGGACATGGATAAGCTTCTGGCGCGGCTCGGGGACAGAAAGCAGCGTGTAGCCGTTCGTCGTCATTTCCCCGAAGCGGACGTTGACGGCAAGGATCACGTCGGCATCGCCGAGCAGCGCCTTGACATGCGCCGCCATGCCCACGCCGGCCTCGCCGGCGAAGACGGGCGAGAAATTGTCGAACTGGTCCTGATAGCGGAATGCCGCCACAACCGGGATGTCGGAGCCTTCGGCGAAGGCCTGCATCGCGGCCCTGCCCTCCGCGCTCCAGTTGCAGCCGCCGACCAGGATGACGGGCCTCTGTGCCTCCTCGAGCATGGTGCGGGCCATGACCATCGCCCGAGCGTCAGGCGCGGCCTCGAAGATGTCCGCCGGTCCCTTGAGCGGCGCGGCATCCGTCGTCGCCGTCAGCATGTCCTCGGGCAGCGCCACCACCACCGGTCCCGGCCGGCCGGTCAGCGCCGTGGTCCAGGCCCGCGCGACGATCTCGGGCAGGCGGTCGGCATCGTCGATCTCCACTGCCCATTTGGCCAGCGTGCCGAAGACGGCGCGGTAGTCGACTTCCTGGAACGCCTCGCGGCCCTGCATGTCCGTGCCGACCTGGCCGACGAACAGGATCATCGGAGCGCTGTCCTGCATGGCCGTGTGCACGCCGATCGAGGCGTTGGTGGCGCCCGGCCCGCGCGTGACGAAGCAGATGCCCGGCGAACCCGTCAGCTTGCCGTAGGCGGACGCCATGAAGGCGGCGCCGCCTTCGTTGCGGCAGAGCACGAAATCAAGCGTTCCCCGCGTGTCGTGCAGCGCGTCCAGCACGGCCAGATAGCTTTCGCCCGGCACGCCGAAGCCTTTTCTCGCACCCAGCGCGACCAGGCTCTCGACAAGCAGGCTACCGCCGTTGCGCTTCATGATTCGTCCTCGTCAGACTTCAGGCGGGTCGGTTCACCCGCTGAAACGTGCACGTTGCCGGCACGGGGCGAAATGAAGAAAAGCCGTTTAATCGAAAGTTTTTCTTTCTTTCCCGACCCGCACCAGAATGCCGGGATTCATGATGGCGGAAGGATCGAAAGCGTCCTTCAGCAGCGCCATCAGGTCGCGCTCGACCGCGCTTCTGCATGTGTCTGCCAGAACCCCCTTGCTGCGGCCCAGGCCGTGCTCGGCGGCGAAGCTGCCGCCCATCGCCGTTGCCAGTGCCGCCAGGGCCTGGCCTATCTCACTTTCCCTTCCGTCGAAGCCGGCCTGCCCTTCGGGAGGCGAGAGGTTGTAGTGGACGTTGCCGTCGCCGAGATGCCCGAACGGGTTGACGCGGATGCCGGGCGCCATGCCCGCGCAGACGGCTTGCGCCTCCGCGATGAAGTCGGCGAGTCTGCCCGGCGGCACGGATATGTCGTGCTTGAGCTGGGCGCCTTCCAGCCGCTGCCCTTCGGGCTGTTCTTCGCGCAGCCGCCAGAAATGCGCGCGCTGCGCATCCGACATGGCAAGGGCGCCGTCCGTGACGAGGCCCTGTTCCATCCCCCATTCCAGCGCCGAGGCGAGGATGGCGTCGAGCGGCACGCGCGCCGACCCCGACGCCAGTTCCACCAGCAGATAGGCCGCTCCGCGCGTCTCCAGCGGAAATGTCAGGTCGGGCAGGTGCTTCAGCGCGAGAGCCAGTCCGACATCGGAGAAGAACTCGAGCCCGGACAGGAATTCGCCCGCCTCGCCGCGCAGGAACGTGCCGAGGCCAACGGCCGCGCGAAAATCGTCGAGGGCCAACAGGGCGGTGGCCCGCTGCCGCGGCGCAGGATGGAGCTTCAGCACGGCGCGCGTGACGACGCCCAGTGTGCCCTCGGCGCCGCAGAACAGCTTCCTCAACTGATAGCCGGCATTGTCCTTCTGCACGGCGCGCAGGCCGTTCCAGATGCGCCCGTCCGGCAGGATCACCTCCAGCCCGAGGACCAGATCCTGCATCATGCCGTAGCGGGCGGCGTGGCTCCCGCCCGCATTGGTGCCGATCAGGCCGCCGATGCGCGCGCTGCCCTCGGCGCCGAGATGCATCGGGAAGATGAGGCCGTGCGGTTCCAGCGCCTCGTGAAGCGAGGCGAGCACGGCGCCGGCCTCGACCAGGACGGCGCCACTGTCGGGATCGGGTTCCCCGATCGCCGTCATCCGCGACAGCGACAGGATGACGGCCTCGCGCCGGTCGGCGACGGCGCCGCCGCAAAGGCCGGTGTTGCCACCCTGCGGGACCACCGCGATGCCCTCCGCGCCGCAGATGCGCACGACGTCCGACACCTGACGCGTATCGGCCGGCCTCGCCACGCCGAGCGGCTCGACGCCGTAGCGGTCGAGCCAATCGCGGCGATAAGGCGCGGTGTCCGTCCCCGAAAGCCAGCCTTTCGGCCCGAGCAGGTTCGACAGTTCGGCGGCCGCGTCGGACATGAAAATGGCGGCGGCGGCATGCAGGACGCTGCGCGCCGCCGTCCTCTCCTTAGTGGTTCAAGATCTGCGACAGGAACTGCCGGGTCCGCTCGTTCTGCGCAGTGGTGAAGAATCGTTCCGGCGGAGCCTGCTCCACGATCTCGCCCTTGTCCATGAAGATGACGCGATCCGCGGCGCGGCGGGCGAAGCCCATTTCATGCGTCACGCACACCATCGTCATGCCTTCCGACGCGAGCGTGGCCATGACGTCGAGCACTTCCGCGATCATCTCGGGATCGAGCGCCGAGGTCGGCTCGTCGAACAGCATGATCTGCGGCGTCATGCACAGCGCCCGCGCGATCGCCACCCGCTGCTGCTGGCCGCCCGAAAGCTGAGCCGGATATTTGTCGGCCTGTTCGGGGATACGGACCTTTTCCAGGTATTTTCGGGCGAGCGCCTCCGCCTCCGATCGCGGCACCTTGCGCACCAGCATGGGCGCCAGAACGCAGTTCTCCAGCACCGTCATATGCGGGAACAGGTTGAAATGCTGAAAGACCATGCCGACTTCCCGCCGGATGCCCTCGATGTTGCCGACGTCGTCGTTCAGCTCGGTGCCGAGCACGACGATCCGGCCGGCGCTGTGTTCCTCCAGCCGGTTGATGCAGCGGATCAGGGTGGATTTTCCCGAGCCTGACGGGCCGCACACCACGATCTTCTCGCCCCTCCTCACCGTCAGGTCGATGTCGCGAAGCGCATGGAACGCGCCGTAATGCTTGTTCAGCCCGGCAATGTGTATGGCGGCTGTCTCGGCCTGGGAAGGATCGGGACCGTTCATGCGAAGACCTTACCGCTCGCCGACCGCCATGCGCCGTTCCAGAAAGGCGCCGTAGCGGGACAGGCTGAAGACGAAGACGAAATAGATGAGCGCGATGAAGACATAGACCTCGACATAGGCGAAGCGCCATTCGCCGGTCCCGTAGGCGGCGTTGCCGGACGCCAGGATTTCGAAGAAGCCGATGATGACCACCAGCGAGGTTTCCTTGAAGGAGATGACGAACTGGTTGATCGTCGCCGGCAGCGCGTTGCGCATCGCCTGCGGCAGGAGGATGCGGCTGATCGACTGCCAGTAGCTCAGGCCGAGCGCCATGGAAGCCTCCTCCTGACCCTTCGGAACGCCCTGCATGCCGCCCCTGACGATCTCGGCCTGATAGGCGGAGAAGAACAGCGCCGAGCCGAGGATCACCCGGTAGAGCTTGTCGCCCTGAAGCCATTGCGGCAGCGCGAAGGGCAGCACGATGGCGAAGGTGAACAGGATCGAGATGAGCGGCAGCGAGCGCACGCCGTCGATGATGATGCCGGTGGTCCGTGATATCCACGGCAGTTGCGACCGGCGCATCAGGGCAAGGCCGATCGACAGGGGAAAGCCGATCAGGCAGGTGGTGACGAAGATGAACAGCGTCAGCGCCAGGCCACCCCACTGCTCCTCGCCGATATAGGCAAGGCCGAATATGCCGCCTTTCATGAGGATGTAGAACAGCGCGGTGCCGGCGACCCAGATGGCGGCGATGCGGCGTCCGGTCCAGCAGGCCGGAATGCAGCTCAGCACCGTCATCGCCACCACCGCCACGCAGGCCAGCGCCGAGCGCCATTGCTCCTCGAAAGGATAGAGTCCGAACAGGATGATGCGCCAGCGCGCGGCGATGACGGACCAGCACGCGCCGGCCGCCGCGTGGCAGGCCTCCGGCCCGCCATCCGCCGTGAAGACGGCGGAAAGCAGCGCCCAGTTCAGGATCTTCCAGGCGAGGAAGACGATCACGGCGAGCGAGAAGAGCGACACGGCCGCCTGAAGCGGCGTGGCGAAGTAGCGCCGCCTGAGATCTTCGAGCAGGGTGGGAGCGGGAGGGGCGAGAACGGTCATCCTAGCCTCTCAGCTGATTGCCCTTCAGGGCGATCGCCTTGTTGATGCGGTTGAAGAAGAAGGCCAGCGACAGGTTGATGGCCAGGAATCCCGCCATCAGCAGGCCGATCGCCTCGATGGTCTGGCCGGAATGGTTGATGGTGAGCGCGACGATCATGAAGAAGTCGGAGAAGCCGACCGCGATGCCCATCGTCGTGGCCTTCATCAGCCAGACATACTGGTTGGCCAGGATCGGCAGCATGGCGCGCAGCGCCAGCGGCAGCCGGACCAGCGTGAAGGTCTGCCAGGCGGTGAGCCCGAGCGACCCGGCCGCCTCCATCTGCCCCGTGCCGACCGATTTGAAACCGCCGCGCACGATCTCGGCGATGTAGGAGCCGCCATAGATGCCGATCGCCACGACGAGGGCGGAGAATTCGGGCGGAACGCGCAGGCCGCCGCGCAGATTGAGCCCTTGCAGCGCGGGCATGTCGAGGAAGGGCGTTTCGGGCAGGCGCCCGGCCAGGAGGGCAAGCGCCGCGCAGGCGAGCGCCGCAGCAGCCGCTGCAAGTTGAAGGGTCGCCCTGTCGCCGAGCGGACGGTCGATCCGCGCCGTGCGGCCGATCCACAGCGGCAGCACGATGGCCGCCAGGATGGCCGCCACGGCAATCGTCAGCGACCACGGCCCGACATTGGGAGCCGGAACGTAGAGGCCGCGGCTGGTGAGGAACATGCCCCAGCTCGGCTGCGCGCCGCGCGGCGAAGGAAGGTGCGTGATGACCGCGTACCAGAAGAAGACCTGGAGGATCAGCGGAATGTTGCGGAAGATGTCGACATAGGTGCGCCCCAGCAACCTGGCGAGATCGTTCGAGGAGGTGCGCGCGAGACCGACGATCGTCCCCACCACCGTCGCCAGCGCGAGGCCGAAGGTGCCGAGAAACAGGGTGTTGAGGATCCCGACGGTGAAATACCACCAGTAGGGGTCCATCGCCGTTGCCGGCAGCAGCGCGAAGTTCAGGTCCCAGCCGGTCGACTTGAACAGGAAGTCGAAGCCGGACGTGATGCCCTGCGCCGCGAGGTTGCGGCGCGCGATGAGCGTGCCGGCAAGGATCAGCATGCCGAGCGCCCCGACATAGAGCGCCTGAAGCAAGCCGTTGCGGACCTTCTGATTTCTCAGCAGGCGTCCCATCGGTCGGCCTTTCCCGGGAAGCGAGACAGGTCCCGCCGGCCGGTCGGCCGGCGGGACCTGCGAAGGGTTAATCGATCACGAGCGGGAACAGCACGCCGCCATTGTTCCACAGGTTCGTCAGGTCGCGATCCATCTTGTAGGGCGAATCCTTGCCGAGGTCGCGATCGAAGATCTCGGCATAGTTGCCGACCTTCTTGATGACGTTGTAGGCCCAGTCATCGGCGAGGCCGAGGCCCTTGCCCATGCCCGGCGTGGCGCCGAGGAACTTCGCCACCTGCGGCGAGGTCGGCTTGGCCTTGATCTCGTCGACGTTCTGGGAGGTGATGCCTTCCTGCTCCGCGAACAGAAGCGCGCTGAGCGTCCAGTTGGCGATGTCGACCCAATTGTCGTCGCCCTGGCGCACGATCATCACTTCGGGTTCGACGGCGATGACATCGGGCAGGATGACGTGATCCTCGACCTTGCCCTTCGCCGAGCGGGCGATGGCGAGGACCGGACCCCACTGCGTATAGAGGTCGCAGCGGCCGGAGAAGTAGGCCTGCTCGAGCTCCTCCGTCTTCTCGATGACGACGGGCTCCAGCTTGATGCCGATCTTCTGCGCATAGGCTGCAATCTGCTGCTCCTGCGTCGTGCCGGCCGGAATGCACACGCTCCCGCCATCGGCATCCTTGAGCGAAGCGATATTGAGTTCCTTGTGCGCCATCACCTTGGTGGTGCCGAGATAGTAGGACATCGAGAATTGCAGGCCGAGCTCGGTGTCGCGCGACAGCGTTCCGCCCGAGGCCTTGATGACGATGTCGACGTCGCCCGATTGCAGGGACGGCCAGCGCTGCGCCCAGCTGATCGGCACGATCTTCAGTTTCGCCGGATCGCCGAAAACGGCCGTGGCCACCGCCTTGCACAGGTCGATGTCCATGCCCTTCCAGTTGCCCTTGTCGTCCACCTCGGCAAAGCCGAGATAGGAGCCGTCATGGCCGGTGCAGTTCAGCACGCCCCGCGCCTTGACTGTCTCCAGGGTCTTGCCGCCTTCGGCATGGGCCGGAGCCGAGATCTGCATGAGGCCGAGCGCCAGCGCGGCTGCCCCCCATTTGAATGTTCTCATCGTCATTCTCCACTGTTGAGATTGTTGCGTTTCTTGTTTTTGGGACCGTCGCCGGCCCGTGAGGCAAAGCCGGCTCAGTCCGAGAGCGGGATCGGCCTCGGCAAGGGAGAAGCCTTCAGGTCGCCCCTCCAATCCTGCTGGGTCAGCCATCGGTGAAGGGCTGCGACCGCCTTCACCCGCAGATGGCCCTTGGGCACGACGAGGTAGAAGCCCGGTACCTCCTCGGGCTTCATGTCGGTCAGCGCGTCGCGGCCGAGCGGGGCGACCAGGGCGCCCGAGCGGAAGTCCTCCTCCGCGTCGAGCACCGAGACCAGCCCGATGCCGATCCCCTGAAGCGTCGCGCGCCGCATGGTCGCGGCGTCGTCGAAGCCGATGCTGCGGTCGCTGTCGGTCTTCTCGACGCGCAGGTGCCGCAGGATATCGGGCCAGAGGCGCTTCGACTTCACCGTGTCCAGAAGCGTGAAGCGTGTCAGGTCCTGAGCCGAGCCGATCTTCCCGGCGATCGACGGCGTGCAGCAGATGATCTTCGGGTCGGGCACCAGCAGCGTCGTCTCGTAGTCGTGCCAGTGGCCGTAGCCCCACTGCACCGTCATATCGATGTCGTCGCGCCCGAAGTCGGGCAGATCGACCATCGTCGTCAGCCTGAGGTCCGCCCCCGGCAGGATCTCCCTGAACAGCGACAGGCGCGGCAGCAGGTAGTGCGTGGCGAAATAGGGGCTCGCATTGAGGTTGATCCGGTCCCGATAAGCCGATTTGGTGACGCGGCGCACGCCTTCCGCAAATTCCTCGAAGCCGGCCCTGACGAAATGCGAGAGCAGGATCGCCGATTCCGTCAGTTCGATCGAGCGCCCCTTGCGCTCGAACAGGCTCACCTGGAGCGTGTCTTCCAGGAGCTTGATCTGCTGGCCGACCGCCTGGGGCGTGACCAGCAGCTCGTCGGCCGCCTGACGGAAGCTCCTGTGCTGCACGACGGCATGGAAGACCCTGAGCGCGTTCAGCGGCGGAAGGCGCAGCTTGCCGGTCATCGTCAGTTCCGCTCCCTCCTCTTGGCGTTGCACCAGGCTTCGATGCGGACCGGCCGGGCCGGCGCCGCCGGCTCGTTCATGCGTAGATGTAGCCGCCCGAAACGATGACCTGCTCGCCGGTCATGTATGTGTTCTTCGGGCCGCCGGTCATCAGGACCCATTCGGCGATTTCCGGCGGCTGCGCGCCCCGGCCGAGAGGGCTCGCCTTGGCGAGTTCCTCCAGGAAGCCGAGCGCCTTTGCCTTCTCGGTGGCCATGCCCGCCGGCGCCACCGAATTGACGAGGATGCCGTCCTTGGCGACGTAATGGGCGAAGGATCTCGTCAGGCTGACGACGGCCGCCTTGGTGGCGGCATAATGGGCATTTTGCGGATGGGCCTTGAAGGCGTCGACCGAGGCGAGGTTGACGATGCGGCCGCGCACATTGCCCTTGGGCTCCTGCTGCTGCATGTGCCTGACCGCTGCGACCATCATGTGGTAGGTGCCCTTGATGTTGATGCCGTTGGAGGCGTCCCAGTCGGCGTCGGTGATTTCGAGGAGCGGGCGGCGCGGATAGATCGCCGCGCAGTTGACCAGCGTGTCGATCCGGCCGAGCTTCGACGCGATCGCCTCGAAGGCGGCATGGCACTCAGGCCCGACCTGGATGTCGCATTTGGCGGATGCGGTCGGGAGGCCCTTCGCCCGCGCCGGCTCCAGCGCGGCCTCGGCGGCCTCCGTATTGATGTCGATGATGCCAATTTTGGCGGCGCCCTCGTCGACGGCCATGCTGGCGAGCAGCGCCCCCAGGCCGGAGCCGCCGCCGACGATCAGCAGGGAAAGATCCTTCATGGTGAATGCTCCTATTTGGTGCCGCTTGGGCTGACCGGCCGGGTGGGGACGATGTCGAAGCGCGAGACGTCGGCGTTCGGCGGCAGGGCGAGCACCGCGACGACCATCCGCGCGACGTCTTCGGGCTGCACGGCAACGTTGCCGGCATACATCGCCGCGCGCGCCTTCTCGTCGAGGATGTCCTTGTAGAGACCGGTTTCAACGCGGCCGCAGACGATCTCCGTCACGCGCACCCCGTATCCGGAAGTATCGGCCTTCAGGCCCGCGACGAACCCGGAAATGGCCGCCTTGGCGGCGGAATAGACGGCGATATTGGCGAACGAGCCGTGGCCTGCCGTCGAACCGGTGAAGAGGATATGCCCCGACTGCCGCTCGCGCATCTTCGGCAGAACGAGCCGGGTGAGCAGGATCGCCGCGCTGAGATTGATTTCGAGCGTCGCGTCGATATCCGAGACCTTCATGTCGGCGAAATTGCCGAGCGGCGGCATGATGCCGGCATTGTTGATGAGCACGTCGACGCGCAGGTCGGCCAATGCCGCCTCGATCGCGTCGCGGTCGGTGACGTCGACGGCCACCGGTGTGATGTTTGGTCTTTCCGCACGCAGCGCTTCCAGGGCCGGCCTGTTGCGGCCTACGGCGTAGACGTCGTAGCCCGCCTCGCTCAACGCGACCGCGATGGCCCGCCCGATGCCGCTGGTCGCGCCCGTGATGAAAGCCGTCGCCACGTGTCGTTCCCCTTTTTCCAAAGCCGAGTGTGTAATCCCGGAAGGATCCGGGAAACCAAGAAAAGCAGGGAAAAGGAAAGATAATCTTTCCTATCGGCATGCTGTGCGGTGAATCTCCGTTCCCTTCGGCGGCCCCGTCAGTGCCGCAAAAACCGCGACTGCGGCGGGAAACGACCCATCTCGGCAGGGCGGCGCCGCTTCGCAGGCCGGGCCCCTGGAACAAACCCGGCTTTCGCGAACATCAACCCCGGAAGCGGTACGGAGCCGGGTTCACCGGCGCGCCGGCACGGCTTGCCGCCCCAGATCTCCAAAGAGGGATGCCGCCGCCTGTTCCTGCTCGGAAGCGGTCGCCGCTACGCCCGAGGCTTGCGCCAGGGCCCGCACGCGTCCGAGGCTGTTGGACAGATGCCTGCGCATCGCGCGTCGCGCAGCGGTCGCGTCCTGCCGGTCGATCGCGTCGACGATCGACCGATGCTCCCCGTGAATGCGGGCATAGTAGCTTTCCTTGCGCTCCGGCGTCACGATGTAGCCGAGCTGGTAGCGCGGGACGATGATCGGCCGCAGATAGCTCAGAAATCCATGGATGTATTCGTTGCGCGCGGCCTTCGCGATGGCCAGATGAAAGTCGTAGTCGTAGTGGATCTGGGTCTTGGCGGGATCGATATGCCGGGAGTCCACTTGCTCCATCAGGGCGCGGATGGCGGCCGCTTCGTCGTCCGTACGCCGTTCCGCGCAGAGCCCCGCGGCTTCGACCTCGACGCTCAGCCGCAGTTCGAGCAGCGCGATCGTTTCGGGCAGGGTCTTCAGCGCGTCCTCCGGGATGGAGAAGATGCGCGGCTTCGGCTGGTCGCTGACGAACATGCCGCGTCCCTGCTGCGGCACGACCACGCCATCCGACCGCAGGCGCGCGACGGCCTCCCGCACCACGGTACGGCTGACATCGTATTCGGCGCAAAGTTCCGCTTCCGTCGGCAACCGCGCGCCGGGAAGGAGTTCTCCGGAGCGGATCTTGTCCGCCAGGTCTTCCGCCACGACGGTCGAAAGCGGCTTGCGTCTCGTCATCGTTCTCCCTTGGCCCGATCGTTCGTCGACGATGCTCCGGCCTGTCCGATATTTCAAACCGCCGCGGTGACGATCAGCTCGACCAGCATTCCGGGCTTTGCCATGCGCCCCTGACCGGAAGAGCGGGCCGGGGCATGCTCCTTGGGCATCCAGGCGTCCCATACCTTATTGACTGCATCGAAGTCCCGCACGTCGTCGAGCCACATCTGGACGTGCAGGATGCGGGTCTTGTCGGTGCCTGCCTTGGCGAGCAGCGCATCGATCTTGCCCAGCACCTCGCGCATCTGATCCGCCGCCGATTGTCCCGGTTCCGCCACCTGCCCCGTCAGATGCAGCATTCCGTTGTAGATGACGCCGTGATGGATGCGTGTGTCGAAGTCGAAGCGGCGGATGTCGCTCATGTTCTGAAATCCTGTTGGCGGATCGGGTTGCCCTGGAGGTACTGGGCGTAAGGGGCCTGGACGAGCCAGCCGGCATCCACCGGCAAGGTCACGCCGGTGATGGATGCCGCGCGGTCCGAGCAGAGGAAAAGGGCGGCCTCCGCGACGTCGCGCGGCTCGACGAAACGCCGCAGCGCGGTCGTGGCCTTTATCGCCTCGGGATTGCGCTCGCCCTTCGCGATGCGTGCCTTCAGTCCGTCCGACAGCGTGTAGCCGGGCGCGACCGCGTTGACGCGCACCCCCCGCGGCCCAAGTTCGGCGGCGAGGATCTGCGTCAGCGCGAGAACGGCGTGCTTGCCCGGCGTATAGGCCGGCAGGGAAAGCGGCGCGAAGGAGGCGAGCGAGCCGACATTGAGGATGGCGCCGCGCCCCGCCTCGGCCATCAGGCGCCCGAACACCTGGCAGCCGAGCAGGGTGCCGCGATAGTTGACGCGCCACATCCGCTCGTCCTCGTCCAGTTGCTGGTCGAGTACGCGCTTGCCGCTCTGCAGGATGCCGGCGCAATTGACCGCGACATGCGGCGCTCCATAGGCGTCGGCGACAGCCCGGCCCAGCGCATCGATCGATTCCGGCACGCCGACATCAGTCTCCACGAAGCGCGCATCGGCCGCGCCGGCTGCCCTGCAGGCCGCGGCGGCTTCCGCGCCCCGCGCCCTGTCGCGACCGGCAACGACGACATTCGCCCCCTCCTCGGCGAAGCGTTCGGCGATCGCCCGCCCGATGCCGGACGTGCCGCCGATCACCGCGACAGTGCGGATATCAGCCATCGGCGCGGTCCTTGCGCTCGACGTCGAAGAACTCGGCCATGCCGCGCATCTGGAAATCCATCATCGGCCGGCCCGGCTGGACCTTGCAGCCGATCTCCCTGGCCTTCTTCAGCAGCGCCGTCTCGGCCGGCTCCATGATGATGTCGACGACCATCATGTCTGGCGTCAGCTTGGTCACGTCGAGAGGATAGGGATCGCCCGCATGCATGCCGACCGGCGTGGCGTTGACCGCCATGTCCATGCCGGACGGGTCGGCCTCGCCGGCCGCGATGCGGCAGCCGGGAAACGCCTTGCCGACGAGCGCGGCGAGGTCTTCGGCGCGGCCGCGGTCGACGTCGTTCAGCCGGATCTCGGCCACGCCCGCCTCGGCGAGGCAATAGGCGATCGAGGCGCCGGCGCCGCCCGCTCCGACCTGAAGGGCCTTGCGGCCCTTCAACTCGCAACCGGCGGCCCGGAGCGCGTCGATGAAGCCCACGCCATCGAAATTGTCGGCGTACCAGCGGCCGTCTGGCAGCCGGCGGACGGAGTTGGCGCTCTGCACCCGAACCGCGCGGTCGTGTCCGCCCGCGCATTTGTGATAGACCGCAACCTTGTAGGGCACCGAGATGATGACCCCGCGGACGTTTTCCGCCGCCGTCAGCCCCGCCCAGAACGTGTCGAAATCCTCGGGCTTGCAGCTCATCGGCACCATCAGGCTGTCGAGTCCCTTCTGCTCGAACAACTCGTTGAACATGCCCGGGCTCTTCGCGTGGCCCACCGGGTGGGCCAGCATCACGAAAACGTCCGCCTTGCCGGTTCCGCGCATCGTCTCATTCCCTTGTTCGACAATTCATGATCGCCGAGCGGCACGGGAGCCTCGACCAGTGGCCGATGAAGCCGATCCCCACTGGCTCACAGACACCCATTGCAGCCTGCAATTTCCATATGATATAGGACATCATACAAATTTCAACCGGCTTTCGACACGGAGATCGCCGCATGCAGGAGCACCCCAATCCTCTCAAGGCGGCCTTGGCCGCCGGCATGCCGCATATCGGCATCTGGTGTTCGCTCGGCTCCGCGCTCACGACCGAAATCGTCGCCGGCTCCGGGACCGGCTGGATCCTGATCGACGGTGAGCACAGCCCCAACCATCTCCTGACCATCATGGCGCAATTGCAGGTCGCGGCGGCGTTCCCCTGCGAGGCGGTGGTGCGCCTTCCGTCCGACGATCCCAACCTCATCAAGCAGGCAATGGACATCGGCGCCCGCAGCCTGATGATCCCGAATGTCCGCAGCGCGGCGCAGGCGCGAGCCATCGTCTCCGCGATGACCTATGCGCCGGGCGGTATCCGCGGCTTCTCGGTCGGACATCGGGCGAACGCCTTCGGCCGTATCAAGGACTATCACGCCAACGCGCGGACCGAGCAGCTTCTCGCCGTGCAGATCGAGGACGAAGCCGGTGTCGCCAATGCGATGGAAATCGCGGCGGTCGACGGCGTCGACGTCCTGTTCGTCGGGCCGGGCGACCTTTCCACCAATATGGGTTCGATGGGCAACCCCGGCGCGGCGCATGTGCAGGAGGCGATCCGCTCCGTGCGGACCGCGGCGGCCGCCGCCGGCAAGGCGAGCGGCATCCTGGCTCCCGTCAAGGCCGACGCCGACCGCTATCTCGCCGACGGTTTCACCATGGTCGCGGTCGGCTCGGACCTCGGCCTGCTCGCGCGCGGCACGGACGCGCTCGTCGCATCCTTCATCCGCTGAACCGGAGCCTCCCGCCATGGCGATCCCTCCCTACAAGCCACCGGCCCGCGACGCCTATGACATCGTCATCGCCGGCGGCGCCGTCGTCGGGTCTTCAACGGCCTACTGGCTCAGCCGAGCCCTGGGCGACCGCGCATCCATCCTCGTGGTCGAGCGCGACTCGAGCTACGAGTTTTCCTCCACGGCGCTCTCCACCAGCGCCATCCGCCAGCAATATTCCAACCCGATCAACGTGAAGATCAGCCAGTTCGGCATCGAGATCATCCGCCGCTTTCCGGAATTGATGGCCCCGTTCTACCCGAATGAGCCGGCCCCCGATCTCGGCTTCCGCGAGCACGGCTATCTTTATTGCTGCTCGCCCGAAGGGGTGGAGGCGGCCAAAACGAGGGTCGAGCTCCAGCGCAGCCTCGGCGCCGGCACCGTGTTCCTCGATCCCGGAGCACTGAAGGAGAAGTTCCCCTGGCTCAATGTCGACGATCTCGGCGGCGGCTCCTGGGGCTCGCGCGACGAGGGCTGGTTCGATTCCATGGGCCTGCTGAACGGCTTCCGCCGGGCCGCGCGCATGAGCGGCGTCGAATATATCGACAACGCCGTGACCGGCCTCGGCCTTGCGGACAGCCGCGTCACCACGGTGCGGCTGGCGACGGGCGAGACGGTTTCGTGCGGAACGCTGGTCAACGCCGCAGGCCCGCGGGCGCAGCAGATCGCGGCGATGGCCGGCCTGTCGATCCCGGTGCGCCCCTACAAGCGCTACAGCTTCGTCTTCTCCAGCGCCACGCCGATCCCCGGGAAGATGCCCAACGTCATCGACCTGTCCGGCACCTTCGTGCGGCCCGAGGGCGAGCTTTTCCTGACCGGCAACACCCCGCAGAACGACGGGCCTGCCGACTACGACGACTTCGAGATGCATCACGAGGAGTTCGACGACCACATCTGGCCGGCGCTGTGGCACCGCATTCCCGCCTTCGACGCGCTGAGGGTCCAGACCTGCTGGACCGGGCACTACGAGTACAACATGCTGGATCACAACGGCATCGTCGGCTTCCATCCCGAGGTGACGAACTTCATGTTCGCCAACGGCTTTTCCGGCCACGGCCTGCAACAGTCGCCCGCCGTCGGGCGCGCGGTGTCGGAGCTGATCGTCCACGGCTCCTTCCGCACGCTCGATCTTTCCCCGTTCGGCTATGAGCGCATACCGCGCAACGAGCCGTTCCTGGAGGAGGCCGTGATCTGAGGCCGGTCATTTCCTGACACAGGCGCTGCCGATTGGGCACAATCTTCGGCTCGGATGCCTCGCGGCGGAGGCGTCCGATCCTAGAGGGCCGTGCGGACCTCCCACAGTTCAGGAAAGAGCACCACGTCCAGCATCTTGCGCAGATAGGGCACGCCGCCCGTCCCGCCGGTGCCGCGCTTCAAGCCGATGATGCGCTCGACGGTCGTGACATGGTTGAAACGCCACCGGCGGAAATAATCCTCGAAATCGACCAGTTTCTCCGCAAGCTCGTAAAGCTCCCAATGCCTGTCGGGCGCCGCATAGATCCGGCGCCATGCCTCCATGACGACCGGATTCTGGCTGCGCGCATGGCGCCAGTCGCTTCGCTCGGCATCCGCACCGATGTCGAACCCGTTGCGGGCAAGCAGCAGCAGCGCCTCGTCGTAAAGGCTCGGTTTCGCAAGAATGTCCTCCAGCGCCGCCGTGACATCGGCGCGGTGCGCATGCGGGCGCAGCATGGCGAGGTTGCGGTTGCCGACCAGATATTCGATGGCGCGGTACTGGTAGGACTGGAAGCCGGATGACTGGCCGAGCGCCCCGCGGAACTGCGTGTACTCGCTGGGCGTCATCGTCCGGAGCACGTCCCAGGCATTGTTCAACTGCTCGAAGATCCGCGCGACCCGCGTCAGCATCTTGAAAGCCGGCTGCGGACGATCGGACCGGATCGCTTCGATGGCCGAGCGGACCTCGTGGATGGCGAGCTTCATCCACAGTTCCGAAGTCTGGTGCTGGATGATGAACAACAGCTCGTCATGCGCTTTCGAAAGCGGTTCCTGCGCGTCGAGGATGCGTTCGAGGTGGAGATAGTCGCCGTAGGACATCCGTCCCTTGAAGGACATCTGCGCGCCTTCCTTCGCCGGATCGTAGGGTGTGGTCATCTGACGAATGCCTTCCTTCCCTCAACGCCGAACCATCGTATCATCCCTGCCCGCCGCAGGAAGCCTCCTCCTCCGATCGGCGGCAATCGCCGCACCCTTCAGAGGACGATGCGAACAACACGCTACTTGCCCATTCGCGTCATTCTCCGATAAAGCTCCGAACAAGCGACAAGGCAATCGGACATCAGGTCCTCGCCGGACGAACAAACGGCGGCTTGCGTCACAAGCCGTTTTTCACCACGGAAGAAGCCATGCGGCGACAGGTCCGACCGTTCATCATTGAAGTCAAGCACAAGCGCGCTTCCGCGAAGAGGGGGCAGTCTATCTGGGGCGACCTGGATTTGGCCGCTGTCGCTGCCGAGACGACCGGGAGCCTCGGAACCGGCGATCTGCCGGACCGGCGCCTCATCGCTTCCGATCCGTCGCCTGCCGCCTCCGGGAACGGCCGCGGCCAGCCGGCCGAGCATCATGGCACTGGCCCCCAGAGAGCCGAAGCGGCCGGGGCCGCCGCCGAAACGCCGGCGGCAGGATCCGCGCCCGAATCCAAAAAGAGAACCACGCGGCAGAACCAGGCAAAAGCCCGGCCGAAGCGCCCCGCCGAAAGCGACGCGGCCGAATCGGCGGCCAAAGCCGCCGAAGCCTCGGCCGCAAGGGCCGGCACCGGGCGGAAGGTCCATTCGAAGCAGCAACGCGCGGAAAAACTCGGCCGGGTCGCGGCGTCGATCGGACGCGGCGAGAGCCTCAAAAACGCGGCCGCGCAGGCCGGCATTTCGGTGCAGACCTACTATCAGTGGAAGAAGGCGGCGGAGCCGGCAGCGCCCGTCGAAGATGAGCAGGACCTTTCTGCGCTCGAGAAAGAGAACGAATGGCTGAAGAAGCAGCTCGTCGAGCATCTTCGCAAGGAGAATGGCAAGCTCAAGAAGAAGCTCGGATTGAAATAATCCGGCTGACGGCCGCGCTCTATGATACTGATGTCTGTTTATGGACCTGGCATATCTCTGCATGAATTTGCAGGCAGGCCCACAAGAAGCGTTGAACAACACGGGAATTCACGATGACTGTCCACGGTAATTTCATTGCGGGAGAATGGCGGACCGGCTCGAGCGCCAACCGAAACATCAACCCCTCCGACACCAATGACGTCGTTGGCGAGTATGCCGCCGGTACGAGGGCGGATGTCGAGGATGCCGTCGCCGCGGCGCGCCAGGCGTTCAAGAGCTGGTCGCGGCAGACCGAACAGCTCCGGGCGGATATCCTCTTTCGCGTCTCCGAGGAATTGCTCGCACGGCGGGAGGAGCTCGGAGAGCTGCTCTCCCGGGAGGAGGGCAAGACGCGCGCGGAGGCTATCGGCGAGGTCGGCCGTGCCGCGCAGGTGTTCCGCTTTTTCGCCGGCGAGGTCGTCCGCTTCGGCGGCGAGTTCATCCCCTCGGTACGGCCCGGCCTCGACATCAGCATCCGGCGCGAGCCCGTCGGCGTGGTCGGCCTGATCACGCCATGGAACTTCCCGATAGCGATCCCGTCCTGGAAGATCGCGCCGGCGCTGGCCTACGGCAATACGGTCGTGCTGAAGCCAGCCGACCTGACGCCCGCGAGCGCCTGGGCGCTCACCGACATCCTGGCGCGCGCCGGTGTTCCTGCGGGTGTGTTCAACCTCGTCATGGGGCGGGGATCCGTCGTCGGCCAGGCCATCGTCGAAACCGTCGACGCCGTCAGCTTCACGGGTTCGGTCACGACAGGCGCGGGCATCGTCGGGACCGCGGCGAAGCGCATGATCCGCGTCCAGGCCGAGATGGGCGGCAAGAACCCGCTGATCGTGCTGGACGACGCCAACCTCGACGTCGCCGTCAATTGCGCCGTCGACGGCTCCTACTTCCAGACCGGCCAGCGCTGCACGGCCTCCAGCCGCCTGATCGTCCAGGAAGGCATCCACGATCGCTTCGTGAAAGCGGTCGCCGCGCGGCTCGACACCCTCGTGATCGACAACGCGCTCAAGGCGGGCACCCAGGTGGGGCCCGTCGTCGATGAGAAGCAGCTCGACCAGGATCTTTCCTATATCGAGATCGGCGAGAAGGAAGGCGCCTCCAGCGTCGTCCGCGGACAGCGCCTGAACAGGGAGACGCCCGGCTTCTATCTGTCGCCGACGCTGTTCACCGAAACCAAGAACGACATGCGGATCAACCGCGAGGAGGTTTTCGGGCCTATCGCCGCGGTGATCCGCGTCAAGGACTATGACGAGGCGCTGGCCACAGCAAACGACACCGCCTTCGGACTTTCGGCCGGCATCGTCACGACGTCGCAGAAATTGGCCCAGCACTTCCAGGCCAATATCGAATCCGGCCTGACGATGGTGAACCTGCCGACCGCGGGGCTCGACTATCATGTGCCGTTCGGAGGACGCAAAGGCTCCAGCTACGGCCC
>JAFKJW010000087.1 GCA_017305925.1 Hyphomicrobiales bacterium
GATTTGTGCGCCGTCGACGATATCGGGCGCGGGATGGTCTTCGCCGGCGGCCGCTTCCCCGGCCCGCGCGGCTTCCGGCTCTTCAGCCTGCGCGGGAGCGGGTTCGGGGAGCGCGTTTCCGGCAGCCTCGGCCGGCTTGTCCGTAGACGGCGAGGGCTGTTCCGGCGAGGTCTCGCCGGGGGAGGGACGCGCCGGCGCGGTAATTTCGGAGACCACCGTCTGCGCCGCTTCGAGCAACCGCAGATCGCTTTCGCTCAATTGCTGGCGGTCGATGGTCCTCAGCGACGAGGCGATCTGCCCGACGTCTTCCGCCGTGAGGTCGGAGAGCCGGGCATAGAGAGCCGCGCGCGCGTCCGAGCCGGGGGACGTCTCCTCCGCCTCTCTCGAGGCAAAGGCGGAGAGCTCGGTCAGCCCGTCTATGGTCGCGCGGCGCGCCAGCCTCAGATAGATGACCTTGCGCCGCTCGGCGTCCATCAGCCGCGTGATGCGGTCGACCCGCTCCAGATCGAGCCCTTCATGCAGGTCGAGAATGCCGCTGACGAAGGAGTCCGCGAACTGGCCGGCATAGGGCGACCGGAGGAAGCGGCGCGCATACTGCTCCGACGCCATGAGGAAGCGGTCGGTTTCCTTCAGGAAGGCCTCCAGCACCAGGGAGCGGCGCAGCGCCGCTTCCTCGACCAGGGTGCCCGGTCCCAGAAGACGCGCCAGATCGAACTGGCGAAGCGCGATCTTCGCGTCCGTTCCGCTCGTCACCGATCCCTTCATCAGGGCGATGAAGGCGCCGATCTCGGCCGGGTACTTCAGGGCGTCGATGTCGGCGAGAGCCGCTCTTGCCGCATCGTTCTTGCCGTTCATGTAGGCGAGCACGCCCTGGCCGATGGTCTTGTCTTCCCGGGAGACGACGGATCGCCGCAGCACCCCGGCGAGCGTCGCCGGATTGCCGCCGCTCATGCCGTAGATCAGGGCGGCGCGCACGTTGCGCTGCTGCTTGTAGGCGGCGTCCGCGGTGGCCCCAAGGCGGCTGTCCACGACTTCCAGCATCTTCCTCTGCAAGGGCAGGGCGGCGTGGTCGCCGTCTGCGATGCGGTCCTGCAAGGCCTGGAGCGAGCGCACGAGCTGATAGGGCTGGAGCTCCTTTTCGCCGCCGTCGGCGCGCGCCGTCCCCGCCGCGCAGCATCCTGCGGCAACGAGAAGGAGTGCGCGCAGACGGCGCTTCATCCGCCCTTCTCCAGGAGAATCTCGATGCGACGGTTGGCTGCGGCGAGCGGATCGTCCGGTTTTTTCAGCTTGCGGTCGGCGTAGCCGGAGACCTCGACGATCCGCGCCTCGCCCAGGCCGCCGCGGGCGAGCATGTAGAAGGCCGCCTGCGCACGCGCGGTGGAGAGGCGCCAGTTGTCGTATTTCTCATTGTGGAAGGGGCGCCCGTCGGTATGGCCATTGACGACCACCGGGCCCGGATGGTTGGCGAGAACCTTGCCGATCTTTTCCATGGCGAGCACGAGATCGCGGCTCGGAACCGCCGAACCGATTGCGAACATGCCGAAATTCAGATCCTCGGTCAGTGAGATGAGGACGCCTTCCGGCGTTGCGGTGATCGTCAGGCCCTCACCCAGCTTGTCTTCGCCGAGCGCCTCCTTCAGCTGCTTCTCGATCTCCTTGGCCTCCGCCTCGATGGCTTTGGACGCCTGCTGCGCCTTCCCGGCCTCCGGCTGTTCGGTTGGCTTCGCGTCCTGCTGCGGCCTGGCCTGCGAAGGATCCAGCGAGGGCTTCATGTCGAGATCGGCCATGGACGTCGCGACATCCTCGCTCTGGGCCGTGCGGGTGTCCGCCTCGACCGGCTTCTCTCCAGGCTTTGTGGCGGCCTCCATCTGTTGCGACCAGAAATCCGGCGCGAAGGGGTCGCGGAAGGATTTTTCACCATCCGCACTCGTCGCCGAGGCGGCCGCCTGCGTGCCGCTTTCGCCCTCTGCACCGGCGTTCTGCTGCGTGGGAGCGCTGGCGGCGATTTCGTCCAGGACCGCGTAGGGGTCGGCGAACAGCCTGGCGTCGGGATCCCCCGCCTGAGAGGCGGTCTTCTGCTCGGCCGGCTTGTCCGTCTTGTCGGTCTCGGCCGGTTTCTCGCCGCCACCTTTCGGCTTGTCGAGAGCGCCGTCGAAATCGGCCGGCTTGTCGCCCATGTCGTCCAGGCCCTTGCGGCTGGAGTTCCTGTCGATGAGCTTGACGGGATTGAAATAGCTGGCGACGGCCGTCTGCGTCTGCTCGTTGGCGGCGTTGATCAGCCACATGACGAGAAAGAAGCACATCATCGCCGTCATGAAGTCGGCGAAGGCGATCTTCCATGCGCCGCCGTGATGGCCGTCCTCGTGGTCTCCGCCGCCATGCTTGACGATGATGATTTCGTGTGCGTGCTCGGCGCTGCCGACGGAACTCACAGCCCTGCCTCATTGATCTTGGCCGACCATTCCGCCAGCCGGGTTTCGATGACGCTGCCCTCGATCGCCACGTTCAGGTCGAAGCCGGGCGCTTCCGTGAAGTCGCACTGGGCGGCGAGCGGCCCCAGCGTTTCCTTCAGGCTCGCGAACAGCGTGCCCGGGCCGGCGATCTTGAAGCGCACGGCCTCGCGGTCGGCGAGGCTCTCCCGGATGGTCGCGGCGAGCCGGTCGATCGAGCGGCGGGTCACGTCGTCGGAAAGCAGCGGGGCGAGCAGCTTCGCCGTCACGCCCGTGGTGATCTCGGCGATCTGGACGGCGATCTCATCCCAGCCCTCCGCGATCCTCTTGCCCGCCTCGGCCGCGAAGGATGCCTGGAACTCGGCCAGTTGCCGCTCGTGCCGCTCTCTTTCCAGGCTGAGGTCGGCCTCGAAGGCGGCGCCGAGCTCCTGGCGTATGCGCGATTCGGCATCGGCGACCTCTGTCGCGATCTTCTCCTGCATGTCGATTTGCGGCGGGAGCGGCGGATGGCTGGGCGCGATCTCCGCCGCCGCGCAGGGCTCGGGCGGCGCTGGCGGCTGCGGAGCCATGGGGAAAAAGGTGGCGGCCGCCACGGCGGCCCGCCGGCGGCCCTCTCCGCCGAAATCGGGCAGCAGGTCCTCGAGAGACGGAAGAATGGTCACGCTGCGGCTGCCTGCTGGGCCCATTTGCGAAGGATCTGGGCGGTCCTTTCCTCATTGAGGTCGACCATGCGGGCCAGGCGGTCCTGTGGCGCGGGGCGCAGGCGCTGACGCAGGTCGTCGAGCGCGTTCGGACCCGGAGCGGATGCTCCCGGCAGGATCGGCGCCGCGTCGCCGCCCGCGAGCGCTGGTCCGGCGACGACCCCGCCATCGGGAATGGGCAGGGAGCGCTGCACCTCGTCGAAGGTGGGGCCTTCCTGCCGCGGCGGTTTCGTCAGCGCGGCGATCATGGGCCTGAGGCCGAACCAGACGAGCAGGAACGTCACGACGATGAAGGCGCCGGCGTTGATCAGCGTGCCGGCCTGCTCTCCGAGCTTGTCGAGGATGCCGGGCTCGGGAACGGTGCCGGTTTCCAGTCCGTCGATGAACTCCACGGCTGTGACGTTGATCACGTCGCCGCGGCTTTGCGTGTAGCCGGTCGCCGATTCGACCATCTTCTGGATCGCCGCGATGCGCTCGTTGATCTGGTCCGGCGTCGCATTCGGTCCCAGGACGTTGGTCAGCCGCTGCTGATTCACCACGACGGCGATCGACATCTTGGTGACCGAATAGCCGTTGCTGGTAGTGGCGATGCGCTTGGAGTTGATCTCGTAGTTGGTCGTCTCTTCCTTGCGCTCGCTCTTTTCGAGAGACTCCGGACCGGCGGACGGCGCGTCGACCGCCTCGGGGAGGTTCTGCTCCACGGTCGCGGGGGAGGCCGACGACTTCTGGCTGTTGTTCTCGTTGGCCTTCACCACCTGCACGGAGCGCTCCACCCGGGATTCCGGATCGAAGATCGTCTCCTCCGTCTGGCGCGTGTCGGTGTTGACCTCGGCCTTGACGCTGGCGCGGAAGTTGTCCGGACCGAGATAGGGGGCCAGGGCGCGGCGGATGTTGTCCTCGATCTGGGTCTCGACCGAGCGCTCGAAGGTGAAGTTGCGGTTGGCTGTGTTGTTCATAGGATCGTCGCCGGAGGCGAGCAGCGTCCCGGTGGAATCGAGGATCGTTACCTTGTCGGCGGCCAGGCCCGGCACGGCGGCGGCCACCAGATGGCGGATGGCGTTGGCGCTGCGGTCGGCGTCGAAGCCGGCGGTGCGGATGACCACGGACGCGGAGGGCTGCTGGCCGTCCCGCCGGAAGCTGGCGCGCTCGGGCATCACGAGGTGGACGCGCGCGGCGCGGATCCCGGAGATGGTCTGGATGGTGCGCGCGATCTCGCCTTCCAGGGCGCGCACGCGCGTGACTTCCTGCATGAAGGAGGTCAGCCCGAGCGAGCCGACATTGTCGAACAGCTCGTATCCGGCGTTGGAGCTGGTCGGCAGGCCCTTTTCGGCCAGCAGCATGCGCGCCTGGGCGGTCTTGCCGGCGGCGACGAGCACCGTCGTTCCATCGGACGCGACATCGAACTTGATGCCCGATTCGCCGAGCACGAGCCCGATCTGGTTCACGTCCTGCCGCTCCAGCCCCACATAGAGCGTCTCGAAGGCGGGCTTGTTGAGCCATATCGAACCGACGATCACCACGCCGAGGACGAGCGCGGCGACGCCGGCCATGGTCAGCAGGCGCCGCGGCCCGAAGCTTTGCAAATTGGCGATCAGTGTCTTGAGTTGTTCAGGCACGAACCCGACGCTCCCGCAGAAATGGCTGGCCGATTCTAGGGGCCGAAGCTTGTGCGAGAATGAAATCGGGCCGTCGATGACGGCCCGATTTCAGTCCCCCGCCAGTTGTCAGTCGAAAGCGCGCTAGTTGCGGAAGAGCGAGAGGATGTTCTGGGCGTTTCCATTGGCGATCGAGAGCGCCTGGATGCCGAGCTGCTGCTGTACCTGCAAGGCCTGGAGCTTCGTCGATTCCTTGCTCATGTCGGCGTCCACGAGCTGGCCCACGCCGCGGTCGATCGAATCCATCAGCTTGGACACGAAGTCCTTTTGCAGGTCGATGCTGTTCTTGGCCGCGCCGAGCTTCGTGGCCGCGTCCGTCAGCTCGGCATTGGTGATGTCGGCGACCTTGATCATCTGGGTGATCTGCGCGTCGGTGAAGCCGACGATGGAAAGGGTGGATATCGAGTAGCCGTCCGTGGCTGCGACCGTGCCGGCGGCGCCGGCGGTCGCCGTGTTGTCGCGCTCTCCGCTCGTGGCAAGCCGCAGGCCGTCGAGGATGCCGTGATTGACCTGGTCGGTTCCCGCGGCGCCCGCCTCGTAGAGCTTGATGCCCTGCACGTCGATGTCGATCGTCGTGAGCACCGGGCTGCCGTCCGAGGAGCGGTTGAAGGAGGAGATGATATGCGCGTCCGTGGCCACGCCCGAGCCGGCGGTGGAATTGACGGACAGCCAGTTGGTGCCCGAGAACGTCGCGCCGTCGGCATAATTCTTGAGCTGCGTCTGCAGGCCCTCGATCTCCGTCTGGATCTTGGCCTTGTCCGCCTCGCTGGCGCCCACCGCCGCGACGAGCTTCACCTTGATCTTGTTGGCGGTGTCGACGGCGTTCTGCATGGCGGTGTAGGCGACATCGACCTTGGAGGCGCCGAGGCCGAGCGCGTCCTGGACGGTCGAGAGCGCGCCGTTGTCCGACCGCATCGTGGTGGCAATCGACCAGTAGGCGGCATTGTCGGCCGCCTCGGCCACGCGGTAGCCGGTCGAGATTCGCGACTGCGTCGAGTCCAGTGCCTTGTTGGTCGCGGTGAGAGCCTGGAGGGCGGTCATCGCCGACGCGTTTGTCATGATGCTGCTCAAGTTACTCACCCCTTCTTTTCAGGCGGCCTCTGCCTGTACCACCCGCAGCCGACGGACTCATTCCGGCCGGCCTATGCGCTTCGACCTGCCATAGGCGAATGATTAACTATGCTTACCCGCCCATGGTTAATGCGGGCTTAAAGCTTGAGGCGAGGGGTTAAATTCCGAACGCAAAAGGGCGGCGCCTGTCCGGCGCCGCCCCTTGTTCAGGAAATTCAGTGGTTTGGGATGCTGTCGCGACCCTAGCGGAAGAGCGACAGGATCGACTGCGAGTTGCTGTTGGCGATCGAGAGGGCCTGGATGCCGAGCTGCTGCTGCACCTGAAGCGCCTGGAGGCGGGTCGATTCCTTGTTCATGTCGGCATCGACGAGCTGGCCGACGCCGCGGTCGATGGAGTCCATCAAGCTCTGCGTGAAGGTCTTCTGCAGGTCGATCGAGCTCTTGGCGGCGCCGAGCTTGGTGGCGGCGGTCGTCATTGTTGAGGTCCTTCAACGCGCCGTCCACGACGCCCATCATCTGCTGGATCTGCTGGTCGCTGGCGAAAAGCGTGCCGTCGGTCAGCTTCATGTCGGAGACGGAGAACGTGTTGGCGGCGTTGTATGTTCCGAGCGTCGCCGCCGAAGCGGTGGTGCGGGCGCCCGCAGCATTGCGCGTCGTGTCGAGGATGCCTTCCTGCGCAGCCGTGGCCGTGGAGTAGCCCTCGTAGAGCTTGATGTCCTGCACCTTGATGTCGATCGTGGCGATGGAGGCCGTGCCGCTGGCGGTGCGGTTGAAGGCCGAGACGACCTTGACGTCGGAGGCGACGCCAGACCCGGTGGTGCTGTCGACCGACAGCATGTTGGTGCCGGAGAAGGTGGCGGCGTCCGCATAGGACTTCAACTGGTCCTGAAGCGCCTTGATTTCCGTCTGGTACTTTGCCTTGTCGGCGTCGGTGGAGCCATAGGAGGCGACCAGCTTCTGCTTGATCTGGTTGACGACGTCGATCGCCTTGTTCATGCCGGTGTAGGCGGTGTCGACCTTCGAGGCGCCGAGGCCGAGCGAATCCTGCACGGTCGAGAGCGCGCCGTTGTCCGAGCGCATCGTCGTGGCGATCGACCAGTAGGCGGCGTTGTCCGACGCGGTGCTGATGCGGTAGCCGGTCGAGATGCGGCCCTGGGTGACGTCGAGATTCTTGTTGGTGGCATTCAGGCTCTGGAGAGCCGTCATTGCGGACGAATTGGTTATGATGCTGGCCATGATACGCAAACCCTGTACGCGAGAAACGTTGACATACCGGCGTGTCCGGTATGACGGGTCGGCATCATGCCTTGATCATTCGATTGAGATCATTCCGTCATGCAAGGCGGACCATAGCGGTGAGAGTCTACCAAACGCATAAGGGAAGTGGTTAGCGATTCGTAAATCGCGCCGGGTCAGTTGAAGGACCGCACGAGACTCCCGACGAGGAGGTTCCAGCCGTCGATCAGCACGAAGAACAGGATCTTGAAGGGCAGCGACACGACGGTGGGCGGCAGCATCATCATGCCCATGGCCATGGTGATGGTGGCGACGATGAGGTCGATCACCAGGAAGGGCAGGACGATGAGGAAGCCGATCTCGAAGCCCCGCCTGATCTCGGAGATCATGAACGCCGGCACCAGGATGCGCAGGTCGACCGATTCCTCGGAGACGGCCTGGCGCCGCTCGTGGGCGAGGTCGGCGAAGAGGTCGAAGTCCTTCTTGCGCTGATCTGGTTGTCCATCAGGGGCTTCACGCCGGCCGAGTAGGCCTGGTCGAAGGACGGCGCCATCACATAGAAGGTCATGAACAGCGAGAGGCTGATCAGGATGAGGTTGGCCGGCGTCGTCTGAAGGCCGATGCCCGCACGCAGGATCGAGAAGGCGATGATGAAGCGCGTGAAGCTGGTCGTCATGATCAGCAGGCCGGGCGCCACCGAAAGCACGGTGAGCAGGCCGAACATCTGGATGATGTAGCCGACGGTCGTGCCGTCGGCCTGGGCAATGCCGCCGAGGTCGATCTGCTGGGCGAGCGCGCCCGCCGGTGCGGCCACGAGCAGGGCCAGGGTGAGCGGGAGCGCCTTCATTCGAGCATCAGCGTGCGTATGAGGACCTGCGTGGCGAGGCCGTCGCTGCGGATGGCGGCGCGCTCGTCGAGGTCGGCGCGCAGTTGCTGGAAGGCGCTCGGCCCCTCGATCTGATGAAGCTTCAGGGTGCGGACATAGGCCAGCAGGTCCTGCTGGATGTTCTCGGCGAGGCGCGGATCCGCAGGGGTCTTGTCGAAGACCACCGCGAGTTCCATGCGCAGCCATGTGTCGGACGGCTGCGCGAGGTTGGTCATGATCGGCGCCAGCGGCACGATGCTCGGCCCGCCGGCGGCCTTGGCGCCGTCGTGCCCCGCCGCGGCTTCGCCGTGCCCGGATTCCACCGCTCCCTCCGCCGCCTCGCCATGTCCGGCGGGAGCGGCCGGCTCCGCCGCGGCGGAGGGAGGAGGGCTGGCTCCGTCCTTGCGCATGAGGCCGCCGGCGAACCAGGCGCCGCCGGCCGCCGCCGCCGTCAGCACCAGCAGGACGGCGATCTGGATGACGATCGACGGTCCCTTCTTCGCGGGCGGTTCCTGGTCGACTGCGGCCACGGTCATCGTCTATCGGCCCTTGTATCGGCGCGGCACATCAGAAGGGCAGCACATTGTCGAGGATCTGCGTTCCATAGGGCGGCTGCTGGACTTCCGTCAGCCTGCCGCGGCCGCCATAGGAGATGCGCGCCTCCGCGATGCGTTCGTAGGAGATCGTGTTGTTCGGGCCGATGTCGGAGGGGCGCACGATGCCGGCGATCGTCAGGATGCGCAGCTCCGCGTTGACGCGGACCTCCTGCGTGCCCTTGATGATCAGGTTGCCGTTCGCCAGCACCTGCGTGACGACGGCGGCGACCGAGAGTTGCAGCTTCTCGGAGCGCTCGGTCGAGCCGACGCCGGACGCGGTGCTGTTGGCGTCGATGTTGCCCTTGCCGTCGCCTTCGGTCCCGGCGCCGTCCCAGCCGAGGGAGAGGCCGAAGCCGAGGTCGCGGCTCGTCTTGCGGTTGCGGTTGGATTCGTTCTTGAACCGGGCCTTGTCGTCGATGGAAATCTCGACGGTCAGGATGTCGCCGGGGCGCAGGGCGCGCGGATCGGTGAAGAGGCGGCTCTGGCGGTCCGTCCACAGCGAGAAGCGGCCCGAGGGCCGGACGGGCGCATCCGGATACTGCCGGATCGAGCCGGTCGTCTCCTCCTCGATGCCGCTGCCGACCGCCGAAAGGTCGGGCGTCTTGCCGACGTCCTTGATCGGCGAGGCGCAGCCATAGAGCAGGGCCAGGACGAGAAGCGGAAGGAGGCCGCGGATCAAGACGGATCCTCCCGGCGCACCGCGGCGGACATGATGCCGGTCAGGACGGCGGCCTTCTCGCTGTCCATCTCGTTGAGGATGGTGCTGGCCTTGCGGGCCTCCAGCTTCATCAGGATGCCGGCGGCGAGGTCGGGCTTCACGGCGGCGAGGCGCTCGGCGGCGGCGTCCGGCTTCATCCCGCCATAGATCGTCACGACGTTGTCCTGCGCCTGCGCGAGGAAGGCTTCGCGCTTCTTCATCCAGGTCTCGTATTCGGCGCGCTTCTCGTCGAGCGCCTTCATGCGGCGGTCGATCTCGGCCTGGAGGTCCCGCAGTTCCTGCGCCTGGATGGCATAGCGGCGGTCGCGCGCGGCGTCCGCGATATTGCCGCAGAAGCGCTCGATCTCGGAGCCCTCGGGAGCCTTTGCGGCCGCTTCGTCGGGCGCTGCCGGCTGCACCTCCGTGATGTCCTGCGGCAGGACCTGGCGGACCGGCTTCTGCTCGGAGGCCGATGCCAGGGAGAGCGCCACGAGGCAGGCCGGCAGGGCGCCGAGGAGCATGGGCACGAGGGCGGCGGGCTTTTGCATCGCGACCCCCTATTGAACGACCAGATCGGCCTGCAGCGCGCCCGAGGTCTTGATCGCCTGCAGGATGGCGATGATGCCGTCGGGCTTGACGCCGAGGCGGTTCAGGCCTGTCACGAGCGTTTCGAGGTCGGGGCCGTCGAGGACGTTGACGCGCGCGTCGGGCTGCTGCGCATCGACCACGGTGGCGTTCTCGATGGCCGTCTCGCCATTGGAGAAGGGTTCCGGCTGAACCACCTTCGGCATCTCGGTGATGCGCACGGTGAGCGTGCCGTGGCTGATGGCCACGCGCGACATTCTTACGTTCTGGCCGATCACGATGGTGCCGGTGCGCTCGTCGACGACGACGCGGGCCGGCATGTCGACCTCGACCGGCAGGTTCTCCAGCATGGCGTAGAAGCGGGCGCTGGAAATTTTCCTGGGCCGCTCGATGACGACGGTCCGGGAATCCTGCTCGAAGGCCAGTGCCTTGCCGAACCTCTCCCTGGTGAAGCGGTTGATGGCATCCGCGGCCTTCACGGCGGTCGAGAAGTCCGGGTTGCGGATCTCCAGCCTCAGCCTGCCGAGGTCGGCGAACTTGGAATCGAGCTCGCGCTCGATGATGCCGCCATTGGGCACGCGACCGGAGGTCGGCACGCCCTGCGTCAGCGTCTCGGCCTTGCCCTGCGCGCTGAAGCCCGTAACGATGACCGGCCCCTGGGCCACGGCATAGATCTCGCCGTCGGCGGCCTTCAGCGGGGTCATGACGAGCGTTCCGCCGGCCAGCGAGGTGGCGTCGCCCATCGACGAGACGGTGACGTCCATGCGCGAGCCCGCCGTGATGAAGGGCGGCAGGTTGGCCGTGACGATGACGGCGGCGACGTTCTTGGCGCGCGCCCGGCCGCCTTCCGAGGCGATGCCGAGATTCTCCAGCATGGCGCGCATCGACTGCTCGGTGAAGGGCGCGTTGCGCAGGCTGTCGCCGCTGCCCTGCAGCCCGATTACTAGGCCGTAGCCGACCAGCTGGTTGTCGCGGTTGCTCTGGAGGTTTGCGATGTCCTTGATGCGGGCGGTCATGCCGCTGTCGGCGCCGATCGCGGGGCCGCCCGTGCGGTCGTAGCGCGCATAGTCCTCAGGATATGCCGCGCCCGAGCCGCCGTCGCCTCTCGGCTCGTAGTCGGCGGCAGGGGCGGCGACCGTGGAAAGCGCGAAAGCCGACAGGACGAGGATGAGCGCGCGGCGGATCATGAGGTGCCGACCCGGACCACGCCGGCGCCGGTGACGATGCCGGTGAACATCTTGCCGCTGTCGGCGTTGCGGACCCTCACGACCTCGCCGACGGCGCCGGACTGGAGGCAGATGGCGGAGGCGGTGATGGTGAGCCCGCCGACCTGATAGATGACCTGCACGGGCGCGCCCTGCTCGACCATATAGGCCTCGCGCAGAGAGGAGGTGGGAATGTAGCGGCTGGGCAGGAGCGTGCGGCGCGCGACCTTGCCGTCGAGATCCTCGATCCGGTAGGCGACCGCGGCCGGAATCTGCTTGCCGGGAGCCAGGACGACCTCGCGCAGCGCCCCCGGCGTGATCTGCTCGCCCGGATAGATGATGCGGAGCGGCACGAGCACGGTCTCGTCCGCCAATGCCGCGCCCGCCGGGAAAGCGGCGGCGGCAAGCAGGCCGGCGAGAAGCGTCAGGACGCGGAGGCTGCCCGTCTTCATGGCCTACCGGATGTTCTTGGAGACGACGGCGGCCATCTCGTCGGCGGTCTGGATGACCTTGGAGTTCATCTCGTAGGCGCGCTGGGCCGAGATGAGCTCGGTGATCTCCTTCACGGCGTCGACGTTGGAGTCCTCCAGATAGCCCTGCTGGATCGTGGCGAAGCCGGGATCGCCGGGCACGCCCACATTGGGCGAGCCGGATGCCGCGGTTTCCTGGAAAAGGTTGTCGCCGAGCGGGGCTAGGCCCACTTCGTTCGGAAAGGTGGCAAGGGTCAGCTGGCCGAGTTCCTGAAGGTCCGTCTGGCCGTCGATCCGGGCGTAGACCTGACCGGTCTTGTTGACGACCACCGCGACAGCGTTGGTCGGCACCGTGATCGCGGGAATGACGTTGTAGCCGTCGGGCGTCACGAGCTGCCCGGTGGCGTTGGTGTTCAGCGCGCCGGCCCGCGTATAGACCGTCTGCCCGTCCGCGCCTTCGATCTGGAACCAGCCCGGGCCCTGGAGAGCCAGGTCGAACTGGTTGCCGGTCTGGTTCAGCGTGCCTTGGAGGTTGATGGAGCGGATGGCGGTCGTCTTGACGCCGAGACCTACGGTGACGCCTTCCGGAACGATGCCGACATTGGCGCGGCTCGGCACGCCCTGATATCGGTCCGTCTGATAGAGCAGGTCGGTGAACTCGGCGCGCGCCCGCTTGAAGCCCGTGGTGTTGATGTTGGCGATGTTGTTGGCGATGACTTCGAGGTTGGTCTGCTGCGCGTTCATGCCGGTCGCGGCAATCGAAAGTGCTCTCATACTCGGTTACTCCTTCAGATCGCCATGCGACTGATATCGAGGTAGGCGGTGACGATCTTGTCGCGGATGGCGATGGCGGCCTGGAGCGACTGCTCCGCGCTCATCACGGCGTCGACGACCTCGCGCGTGTCGGCGCCGCCCTGCATTCCCTTCACGGCGGCCTGCTCGGCGTTGCGGAGCGAATCCACGGTCTTGCCCGCCGCCGCGGCAAGCAGGTCGCCGAAGGATGTCCCGGCGGACGAATCCGCCTCGGACGCGCCGCCGAATGCGGCCTTCCCGAGGCCTGTGCCGCCGGTCGCGAAATTGGTGCCGACGAGGCCGACGGAAGCGATCATCCTACTGGTTCCTCATCAGGTCGATCGTCATCGAGATCAGGTCGCGCGCCTGCCGGATGACCTGGAGGTTGGCTTCGTAGGAGCGGTTGGCTTCCGTCATGTCGGCCATCTCGACCAGCGGGCTGACATTCGGCATCTTGACGTAGCCCTTGTCGTCGGCGGCCACGTTGCCCGGCTGGTACTCCATCTGGAAGGGGCTGGGATCGCGCGTGATGCCGGTCACGTCGACCATCGAGCCGCCGCTTGCCCGATCGAGCTCCGCGGCGAAAGTGATCATCTTGCGCCGGTAGGGATCGGCGCCGGGCGCCTTGCCGGTCGATTGCGCGTTGGCGATGTTTTCCGAGACGACGCGCAGCCGCTCCGACTGGGCGGCGAGGCCGGAGGCGCCGACTTTCAGCGCGGTTGTGAGCGCATCCATCGCCTTCAGCCCTTGATCGCGGTCATGGCCATGCGGTGGAAGGCCTTGACGATCGCCGTGTTGAGCTCGAATCCGCGGCGGATCTCGCCCGACTTCATCAACTCGTTCTCCAGGACCACCGTGTTCTTCGACGGCAGGAGCGCGTTCCGGGTGTCCTCGTGCGTCACCTTGAAGCCGTCCGCCGCGGCGTTGCCGACGAGATGGCGCGGATCGGTGGAGGCGAGGGTCACGCTCGACTTGTCGAGCACGCGCGCGAAGGGCTCGACATCGGCCGTGCCGTAGCCCGGCGTGTTGGCGTTCGCGATGTTGCCAGCCACCGCCGTCTGCCGGACCGCAAGCCAGCGCGACTGCTGCGAGGCGAGGTCGAAAAGGTTGACGGCGTCCATTCTGGTCTCCGGGCGATGCGAAGAGAGTAGGCGTCCAGTCTTGCGCGGACCTTGCCGCCGGGCTCGCCGGTCAGGGGCTGCCGGCTAGCACCTTGCCGGAATCCGTCATCAGAACCCACTGGCCGTTCTTGCGCGCGATCGATCGCACCACGGAGTTGTCGGGCAGCCTGGAACCGGGCTGCACCACCCATATGCCGGTGTCGTCCTCGATCATGGCACGGCCGGCGGAGGCATGGAGGACCTTGAAGTTCGCCACCGGTTCCGGCATCGGCTGGTCCTCCAGCGGCGTGGCCCTGGCAGAGGAATCGTCCGGCAGGCTGCCGGTCGGAAGGTCGTCGAGCTCCAGCTCGGGAACGTTGACGAGGTGCACGTCGACGTCGCCGCTGCGCGGCAGGGCGGGCGTCGCGGTGGCGACTCCCGAAGAGGGCTGCACCTCCACGCCCGAGAAGGTCACGCGCGGCTCCTGGAACTTTTCCTGATTGTGGAAGATGTACCACGGAAACAGCGCGCAGCCGAGCGCGAGGCAGCCGCCAACCGCGCCCCAGGCGAGATCGCCGCGCTCCAGCTTCGGCAGCGCCATCCTCCCGCCGAACAGCCGGGTCATCGGCGTCTTGCCCGTGCGGGCAAGGCCGGCTTACGCTGCGGCTGGGACAACCGGTCTCTCCTTGTTCTTCAGGAAGCGCGCCAGATCGCCGAACGGATCGACGCTCGGCGCGTCTCTCGGCGTCTGCATCAGCGCCTCGTAGAGCGCGGGAACCTGGCGGACGGCATTGTCGAGCTCGATGTCGACGCCCGGCTGGTAGCCGCCGATCAGGCGGATGTCGCGCGTGTCCTCGAAGCGGGCGATCATCGCCTTCAGCCTGCCGACCAGGATGCGCTGGTCGTCCGTCCACGCCTTCGGCGCCAGTCGCGAGATCGAGGCCAGCGGATTGACCGGCGGATAGCGGCCCTGTTCGGCGATGGAGCGGTCGAGCACGATATGGCCGTCGAGAATGCCGCGCACGCTGTCGGCGACCGGATCGTTATGGTCGTCGCCGTCCACCAGCACCGAGATGATCGCGGTGATCGAACCCGCGCCGACGGCACCCGGGCCGGCTCGTTCGAGCAGCTTCGGCATCTCCGTGAAAACGGAGGCGGGATAGCCGCGCGCCACCGGGGCCTCGCCGGCGGCCGTCGCCACCTCGCGCAGCGCATGCGCGTAGCGGGTGATCGAATCGAGGATGACGAGGACGCGATGGCCCTGGTCGCGGAAGTGCTCGGCCACCCGCATCGCCGTCTCCGGCGCGCGCTTGCGCATCATCGGGCTTTCGTCGCTGGTGGCGACGACCGCGACCGTCTTGGCCATGCTTCCGCCCAGCGTGTCTTCCAGGAATTCGCGCACCTCGCGGCCGCGCTCGCCGATCAGCCCGACGACCACCGTGTCGAAGGCCGAGGCGGCGGCGAGCATGGCGAGAAGCGTCGACTTGCCGACGCCCGATCCGGCGAAGATGCCGAGCCGCTGGCCGAAGCAGATGGGCGTGAAGATATCGATGACCCTGACGCCCGTCACGAAGCCCGTGCCGACGCGCTCGCGTGACAGGGCAGGGGGCGTGACCGGCACGCTGTCGGGATGGACGGAACCGGATGCGGGCGCGGGCCTCCCGTCGATCGGCTCGCCGAGGGCGTCGATGCTGCGGCCGCGCCAGTCGTCGCTCGGCGCCAGCACGAGCGGCCCGCAATTGAGCACCGCATCGCCGATGCCGGCGTCCGGGCTCGGCTTGAAGGGAACGACGGCGACCTCCTGGTCGGTGATCCGGACGATCTCGCCGCGCCGCACCACGCCGCGCCGGCGATGCTCGACGATATCGCCGAGGCGCGATTGCGCCGACATGCCGCGCACGCGGTAGCCGGCGCTGGCGACTTCGCTGATGCGGCCGCCATGGCGGACCAGTTCCTCGGGTTCGGCAAAGCGCTGGCGCAGCCGCAGCAGCGCCGTGAGCGGATTCTCGTCGGCGAGGCGCCGCAGGGACGGCAGATCTGGAAATGCCGCCGCCATGGGTTACTTCGTCCCGAGCGTCTTGATCGCGTCGTCGAAGCTGGCGCCCGTCTGGCGCACGAGTGCGGCGGTGTTCTCGAAGGCGCGCTGCACCGCGATGAGCCGGGTCATCTCAAGGACCGGGTTGACGTTGGATTCCTCCAGGGCGCCCTGGACGACGCCGGCGTCGATCCGATCGACGAGCGGCTCGGGCGGCGTCTTCGGGATCACGCCGGAATTGCCGAAGCGCTGGAACTCGGGGCCGGGCTCGAAGCTGAACAGGCCGAGCGCGGCGACCTGCGCGCCGTTCTGGCTGAGCATGCCGTCCGCGCCGGCCTGCGGGGCACCGCCGTTCGGATCGAGCTGGATCGGCGCGCCGCCGGCGTCGAGCACGGGATAACCTTCCAGGGTGAGGAGCTGACCCGTCTGGTCCACGGTGAAACGGCCGTCGCGGGTCATGACGATGCCGGCCGGCGTCTGGATGCCGAACCAGCCGTCTCCCCGGATCGCGAAGTCGAGCGGATTGCCGGTCTGCTTCATGCCGCCCGTCTGGGTGGAGAGATAGGTGTCTCCCGCCGAAGCGAAGGCTATGCCCTTGGACATCGTACCGGTGACGAGGTCCTCGAACTTAACGCCGGTGGCGCGGAAGCCTACCGTGTTCGAATTGGCGACGTTGTCGGCGATCGTCGTCAGGCGCTTTTCAAGCGCGATCTGCGACGACAGGGCTACGTAAAGGGCGTCCTGCATGTCAGCGGCGCATGCTCTGGATCGCCAGCAGCGTGCTGGTGTAAACGCCGTATTCCGTCGGCTGGGCGAAGAGGACGCTGACGGAGGGGGTACCCGACCCGCTGCTCGGATTGTTGAGCTCGTACATCGTCGTGAAGCGTTGCATGAACTTCTCCAGCTTCTTGGGATCCTGGAGGTCCTCGACCGGCAGCTTGCTCTCGAAAAGCTTCACCTGCTTGTCGATGTCGGCGGACGAGAAGGAGTCCGGAAGGCCGAGCGCGGTGCGCATCACCGTCGCGAGGGCGGTGTCGGCCAGCACTTCGTAATAATTGGTGATGTCGGGCGCCTTGCGCTGGAAATAAAGCGCCAGGCGCACGCCCTCGTTCTGGTCGCCGGCCTCCTCCTCAAGCGTCTGGCGCATGTATTTGTCGACCGTCGGCTGCCCGGCGCTGACGCGCGTGGTCGCCGTCTCCCCGTATTCGGCGAAGTTGAAGGCGGTCACGAAGCCGGCCCAGCTCTTGTCGGTGAGCTTGTTGGCCGGGCTGTCCGGATCGCTGACGCCGCCCTCCAGCATGGCGCGGATGCCCTCCGGCGTCTGCTTGGTGGGATCGATGCCGTAGGCGTAGAGCGCGTAGTTCAGCAGGCGCCTGTCCGCCATCAGGTCGTCGATCGACGTCAGCTTGCCGACATTGGCCTTGTAGTAGGCAGTCTCGTCCTTGACGTAGGCTTCCGGCAGCTTGACGAGGCCGAGATCGGTCATCTTCGTGTAGCGTGCCGACGTCGCGTCCAGAACCTCGGGGCGCGTGGTTGTATCCTGTCCGTATGTGGCGAAGTCGAAGGCGGCGACGAAGCGGGCATAGCTCTTGTCGGCGAGCTTGTTGGCCGGGCTGTTCGGATCGCTCACCCCACCTTCCAGCATGGAGCGGACGGTGGTGGCGGACTCGTTCGACGCGTCGAGCCCGTAGGCCGCCATGGCGTAGGTCAGCAGGCGCTTGTCCGCCATCAGGTCGCCGATCGATTGGACCTTCGCGATGTTGGCGCGGAAATAGGCGGTTTCGGGGTTCGCGTTCTCCTTGTGGTAGGTGACGGTTCTCTCGACCATCTCCGGCCGGGATGTCGCACCCGGGCCGTAGTCGGCGAAATTGAAGGCGGCGATGAAATTCGCGTACCGCTTGTCGGCGAGCTGATTGGCGGGGCTGTTCGGATCGCTCACCCCGCCTTCCAGCATGGCGCGTATGCGCTCTGGCGTCTCCTTGGAAGGATCGAGTCCGTAGGCGGACAGGGCGTAGTCGAACAAGCGCTGATTGCCGAGGAGGGCGTTGATCGACGTCGCGCTCCCGATATTGGCGCGGAAGTAGGCGTTTTCCGGATCGGTGCTTTCTGCGTGCAGCTTGAGCGTCGTGTCCACCAGGTCGGCGCTCGACGTGGTGGCCGTTCCATATTCCGCGAAATTGAAGGCGGAGACGAAGTTCGCGTATCGCTTGTCGGCGAGCTGGTTGGCGGGGCTGTTCGGGTCGCTCACCCCGCCTTCCAGCATGGCGCGGACCTTTTCCGGCGGCTCCGTCCTGGCGTCGAGGCCGAATGCGGCCATCGCGTAGGTCAGGAGGCGGCTGTCTCCGATCAGGTTGCCGATGGTCTTGACCTGGCCGATATTGGCCTGGAAATACGCGTCGTCGGCCGACGGGGCGGCCTGCGCCATCGGCGAGAGCACCGAGAGCCCGGCCTCCTGGACATAGGCCTTCGGCGTGTCCGTCCGGACCGCCTCGCGCGCGGTCGTCTGCTCGCCGTACTCGACGAAATTGAAGGCGGAGACGAAGTTCGCGTACCGCTCGTCACCGAGATGGGCGGCGAGCTTGTTGGCGGGGCTGTTCGGGTCGCTCACCCCGCCCTCCAGCATTTCGCGCACCCGCGCGGCACTCTCCTGCGTGGAGTCCAGCCCATAGGCCGCCATCGCGTATTTCAGCAGGCGCGGATCGCCCATGAGATCGTCGATCGACTTCACCGACGCGATGTTGTCGAGATAGTTGGACGTTTCCTCCTCGACATAGGCATAGCCGGACTGGCCGCTGTTCATGATGGTCTGGAGGACGAAGTTCTGCGTCACCTCCACCTGCGAGGCATTGTAGGTGGTCGCGTTGTCGCCGTATTTGGCGAAGTTGAAGGCCTTGGCGAACTCCGCATACCGCTTGTCGGTGAGCTTGTTGGCGAAGCTGTTCGGGTCCGTGACGCCTTCCTTGAGCACCTTCTTCATGAAGGCCTTGGCGTAGGCCATGTCCTCCAGCCCGTAGGCCTTCATGGCGTAGCGGAACAGCCTGTCGTTGTCGACGAACTCGTCGACGGTTTTGACCTTGCCGATATTGTTCAGGTAGTAGGCGGTGTCGCGGCTGACGGTCGGTTCCTTCTGGACACGGCTGATCGACTTGTCGATGTCGCGGGCGATCAGCGAATAGCTTGTGAATGTGTTCAGCAAGGCGGCGCCTCTCCGGCGATCATGGCATCTCCGGAAGGTAGGCCGATTTCCTTGCGCGAAACTGAATCCAGAGAATATTCCGTCCCGGGCCCCGGCTCCTTCAAGCCTCACGCAAGGCACGCGCCGCATGGTGGGCCGGCATCCGCTTCGAAGGAGTCGTGCGTGGGCATTCTGATAGGCCTTGTGGTGACGATCGGCTGCGTGATTGGCGGCTTCATGGCCATGGGCGGGCACATCCAGGTCCTGGTCCAGCCCTGGGAGGTCGTGATCATCTGCGGCGCGGCACTCGGCACCTTCCTCGTCGCCAATCCGATGAAGGTGGTGAAGGACGCCGGCAAGGGAACCCTGGAGGCTTTCAAGCAGTCCGTGCCGAAGGAGAAGAACTATCTCGAGGTGCTGGGCGTGCTGCACAGCCTGATGCGCGAGCTGAAGACCAAGTCGCGCTCCGAGGTCGAGGGGCACATTGACAATCCGAACGAATCCCCAATTTTCCAGGCGTTCCCCACGGTCATCAAGAACCAGGACCTGACCAACTTCATCTGCGACTACTGCCGCATCATCATCATCGGCAATGCGCGTCCGCATGAGATCGAGGCGCTGATGGACGAGGAGATCCATACCATCCGCAGCGACAAGCTGAAGGCCTATCAGGCACTTACCCAGATGAGCGACGGGTTTCCGGCGATCGGCATCTGCGCGGCGGTGCTCGGCGTCGTGAAGGCCATGGGCGCGCTGGACAAGCCGCCGGAGGTGCTGGGCGGCCTGATCGGCGCCGCGCTCGTCGGCACGTTTCTCGGCATCTTCATGTCGTATTGCGTGGTCGGTCCGGTCGCCACCAAGATCAAGATGGTGCGCGACAAGCAGAACCGCCTCTACGTCGTCGTCAAGCAGACGCTGCTCGCCTACATGAACGGTTCGCTGCCGCAGGTCGCCATCGAGTTCGGCCGCAAGACGATTTCGTCCTACGACCGGCCTTCGATCGACGCGGTCGAGCAGAACACCATGAATGCCGGCGGCGACATGAAGAAGGCCGCCTGACACCATGCGTGCTTGTAGACGGTATGAGCTGTGACCATGGCGAGCGTCGGCAGTCCGTCGGAAACGCGCGAATACGTGCTGGAGCGCCTGGTCGGCGAGGTCGGCGACCCCGAGCGGGTGATCGGGGCCGCGCGTGCCATGGCCGAGCGGGCCGTGCCGGCGATCGCGGACGCCCTGTGCGAGGCGCTGTCCGTGCGCTTCGAGCTGGAGGTCGGCCAGATCGAGCTCGCGCGCCTCGCGGCGACGCGCCCCGAGTCGGAGAGCCATGCGATGATGGTGGTGGCGGCTTCCGCCACCTCGCCGGACGCGTTGATGATCGTGCTGGACGGCCTCGCGGCCGCGCTGGTCGTCAGCACGGTCTTCGGCGCCGATCCGTCGCTTGCCGTCACCCCGATCGCGCGCGACCCGTCGCCCATCGAGCTGGACGTCGCGCTCATGGTCTTCAACCGTATCGCCAGCGGCGTGAACGGGCATGGCGAGCGGGCACTCGACATACGCTTTCCGCTGCCGCCGCCGCTCTACGGAAACGAGCTGAAGAAGCTGGTCATCCGCGACACGCCGGCGGTGCGCATTCCGCTCCTTGTCACGGCACCCGCCGGGAAATGCGAGTTCGTCGTGGTGATGCCGCAGCGCGTCCTGCTCCAGCATCGCGGCGACGGTTTCTCCGCCGCGCATCAGCAGCCGGCGGCCTGGGGCGCGCATTTCAGCGGCGAGGTCATGCGCTCGCATGTCGAGGTCACGGCGACCGTCCGGGCGACCAGGATGACGCTCGGGCAGATCGCCGGCCTGAATGTCGGGGACGTGTTCGCCTTCGACGACGACGCGCAGACCGGCGTGCAGCTCGCCGCGCGCGGGAAGACCTTGTTCGTGTGCGAGTTCGGGCGGCTCGGCCAGACGCATTGCGTGCGCGTGCGGCAGCCTTTCACGCCGCCGGATATGATTGACGACCTGCTGCCGTCCGTGCCGGGCCGCTGACGGGAGACGTGGAGACGACGATGAGCCAAGCCGCCGCTGAAACCGACCAGGCATCCGAACAGCAACTCAACCGCGCGATCGAGGAGCTGCGCGGCGTGCTGGGCGACAAGGAGAAGCCGGGCAAGGCGGCGCCCGCCGCCGCCGCGCCAGCCGCGGCCGGCGCGCGTCCCGCCGCTTCGCAGCCAGCCGCGGCGGCGACGGTTCCGCCCTTCGTCGCGTCCGCCTCCGGACCGTCCGGCATCATCATGGGGATCCCGGTCGACGTCCAGGTGGTGCTGGGGCGCGCCGAGATGGCCGTCGCCGACCTCATGGCGTTGCAGAAGGGCTCGACCGTTCCGCTCGACCGCCGCATCGGCGAGCCGATCGACGTGGTCGTCAACGGCCGCCGGATCGCGCGCGGCGAAATCATCGTCATGGAGGACGATCCGTCGCGCTTCGGCGTCCGCCTGACCGAGATCATGAGCGGCGGAAGGGACGAATGATGTCGTCCCGGGTCGCTGCGGAGAAGGGCGCTGCGGAGCAGGCGCCTGCGCTCACCAAGCCGCAGAAGGCGGCGGCGATCCTTGTCGCGATGGGCAAGCCCTCGGCCAGCAAGCTGCTGAAGTTCTTCAAGCAGGAGGAGCTGAAGGCGCTCATCGAAGCGGCGCGCATGCTCTCCACCATCCCGCAGAACCAGCTCGAGGCGATCGTCGCCGAATTCGAGGCCGAGTTCACGGAAGGCGTCGGCCTGCTCGATTCGGGCGACACGATGGACACGCTCCTGAGCGAGGCGCTGTCACCGGAAGAGGTGAACGCGCTGATGGCCTCGCCGGAGAGCAAGCAGGAAGAAACGGCGAAAGACCAGCCCGTCTGGCCGCAGGTGGCGAAGCTGCCGCCCGAGCGGCTGAGCGAGTTCCTCAACCGCGAGCACCCGCAGACGGCGGCGCTCATCCTCTCGAACCTTCCCTCCCAGGCGGCGGCGGAAGCGCTGCTCAAGCTCGACAAGGAGCTGCGCACGGATGTCATCAGGCGCATGATGGGCATCACCGCGATCCCGGAAGCCGCCGTCCACATCGCCGAGACGCAGATACGGGCACGGCTCCTGGCCGACAACGCGCCGAAGGACAATGCGGCCGGACAGCAGCGCGTCGCCAACGTCCTCAACGAGCTCGACAAGAGCCGGCTCGACGAGGTCATGCAGGATCTGGAGTCCTCGGGAGCCGCGGGGCTCGACGCCGTGCGGGCCAGGCTGTTCTCCTTCGAGGACATCGGGATGCTCGACCAGAAGGCGCGCGTCAAGCTGTTCGACGGCCTGTCGACGGAACTGGTCACGCTGGCGCTGCGCAACGCGACGGCCACGCTTGCCGAGGCCGTGCTGTCGTCGGTCAGCGCGCGCTCGCGCCGCATGATCGAATCGGAGCTCGGCATGCAGGCCGACGGCATCGCGGCGGTGGACATCCTGCGGGCGCGCCGGACCATCGCGTCGACTGCCATCCGGCTGGCCGGCGAGGGGGCTCTGCAACTGCCCTCGACCCGGCAGGACGAAGCTGCCTGAGGCGGATGAGGACGATCCGCCATGTCAGAGGCAGCCGACAAGGACAGCAAAACCGAAGAACCGACGGAAAAGAAGATCCGCGACACCATCGAGCAGGGCAAGCTGCCCCATTCGAGGGAAGCCGCGATGCTCCTCTCCTTCGTCGCGGTGCTGACCTTCACGGTTTTCTTCGCGAATCAGACGATCGCCAAGGGGACGTATTTCCTGCGGGAATTCCTCGATCGCCCCGAGGCCTGGCGCCTCGGCACCGCCGAGGACGCGATGCAGCTCTACCGCGTCGTCTTCGTCGAGGTGGGCGATCTCGTCGGCGTTTTCGTCCTCCTGCTGATGGTCGCCGGCATCGCCGCTTCCATCCTGCAGAACATGCCGCAGTTCGTCGCCGAGCGGATCAGGCCGCAGGCGTCCCGCATCTCGATCATGGCGGGCTGGAACCGCATGTTCGGCGCCGCCGGCTGGGTGGAGTTCGGCAAGTCGCTGGCCAAGCTCGTCTTCGTCTTCGCCGTGCTTTCCTTCGCGGCCGGCAGCGTGCGCGACAAGATCATGGCCGGCGTGCTGACCAACCCTGCCGAGTTCGGGCTGGTGATCCGCGAGGTGCTGATCCGCATCCTGGTCTCGATCACGCTGGTGGTGACCGCCATCACCGTCTTCGACCTGTTCTGGTCGCGCTTCCACTGGCGCCAGGATATCAGGATGACCAAGCAGGAGGTGAAGGACGAGCACAAGCAGGCGGAAGGCGACCCGATCGTCAAGTCGCGCCTGCGCTCGCTGGCGCGAGATCGCGCCAGGCGGCGCATGATCACCGCCGTGCCGAAGGCCACGCTGGTGATCGCCAATCCGACCCACTTCTCGATCGCGCTGAAATACGACCGCAATGTCGACGCGGCGCCGATCGTCGTGGCGAAGGGTCAGGATCTGCTGGCGCTGCGCATCAGGGAGATCGCGGCCGAGCACGGCATCCCGGTCTTCGAGGACGTGGCGCTCGCCCGATCCATGTACAAACAAGTTTCGGTTGATAGTGTGATTCCCGCTCAGTTCTACCAGGCCGTCGCCGAGCTCGTCCGCGTCGTCTACGCCCGGCAGAACAAGGTGCCGCAACGCAGGGAGATGCAATGATCCGCCAGTCTCACACGGAAGCGCGAGAGCTGATCGTCTCCGAGGCCATCCGGGAGATGGTGAAGGAGCTGCGGCTCGTCGACGTCGCGGACTACATCGCCTTCATCCGGCTCGAGCATTTCGCCTGCGTGGCCGACATCGTCGATTCGGCCGCCGAGCTCTATTTCATGCCGGGCACGGTAAAGCTCGGCAATGGCGGCGACGCCATCGTCGGCTGGGGGCAGGCGCCGAAAATCCTGCTCGACCTGGAATTGCACCCGCGTGGCGCCACCGTCTACATGACGCTCACCCTGACCGAGCGGATGGCGAGCGTCGAGGTGAACTACGTCACCTTCGAGAACCCCGACCAGTGCCCGGAGCGGAACACGGCGTTCCTGGAGCGCGCCATCGGCGCGTCGCGGATCCGCAAGGCCGCGCCGGAAGTCGCCGCTTTCCAGCCCTGAGCCTCGGGTGATCCGCCTCAGGCGATGAGGCCGAGCCGCAGCGCCTTCGAAACCGCATGGATGCGGTTGATGGCGTTCAGCTTCGCGGTGATCTTGGTGAGGTACTGGTTCGTGGTGTGCACGGAAAGGCCGAGCACGATGGCGATCTCGTCGCTCGTATAGCCGTCCGCCGTCAGGCGCAGGCAGTCGAGCTCGCGCTGCGTGGCGTTGGGCAGTTGCGCCACCTGGCAAAGACCGAGCCGGATCACGTCGGAGAATATCCGGAAGCAGTGTGTGTGGAGCTGCCTGACATCCGGCGCGTCCAGCGTCATTTCCGTGCCGAGGAAGACGACCAGTCCCGCGAGATTGCGCTCGCCATAGACGGGGAATGCCAGCCCTGGCATGTCGGGCAGGCCGAGCGGCGTGCGCTGGACGCTGGGCAGGCGCTCCAGCGTGCGTGTCGAGACGCTTTCGCGCTCGCCGCTCCACCAGGTCGGGATCGTCGAGGAGACGGCGCGCTTGACCATGTCGTCGCCGAAGCTCGACGAAAGGATGCGGCTCGCCGCCGAGACGGCGGGATGGTCCGAATCGAGGACCGGCGTGAGGCGGCCGCGCTCGCGGGCGGCGCCGATGAAGAAGACGGCGAACTCCGATGCGCCGATCCCTGCGGCCAGCGCGGTGACGGCGCCCAGCATGTCGGCGACGGAGAGGCAGGCATAGGGCAGGGCCGGCCCGTCGCCGGGGTGCGCGCGGGCCTCCGGCAGGGCAGCGTTCATACCACGCCGCTCCGGATCGCCGTCGCGATCGCCATGGCGCGGTTGCTCGATCCGAGCTTCTGGATCGCGTTGGCGATGTAGCTGTTGACGGTGTTCGCCGACACGCCGAGAATCACTGCCACGTCGTCCGTCGTCTTGCCCTCGGAGACCCAGTACATGCATTCGCGCTCGCGGTCGGTGAGCGGATCGGTCAGCGATGCGGCGGCCAGCAGGTCGGGACAGCCGGACAGGACGTAGCAGAGCGACATGTGCTCCTCGGCGATCGCGTCGGGTTCCAGCGTTTCGAGCCTGTCGGAGGAGATCACCAGATAGTAGCGCTGGCGGCCGACATGCAGTCTGAGGCCGAGCACGACGCCGTGGCCGAGCACGGTGAGCAGGCGGGCGGTCTCGCCGTCTATGCCGACGGAGCGGTCCGGCGCGCTCGACGTGACGACGGGCTCCGGGACGGTGCCGGGCGCGGCCGCCGTGCCGAGCGCGAGCGCTGCCAGCGTGCGCAGCCCGACGAGCTGGATCGCGTCGTAGACCCAGTTCGACGCGATGATGCGCGCGTCATGGCGGTCGAGCCCGCCGATGACGGCAAGCAGCATGTAGTGATGCGCGCCGAGCCTCTCGCTCAGCCCGGCAAGGTAGGTGGTCAGGTCGGCACGCGAGGCGATGGAGGGCGACGAAACCTGCGGGCGGTCGTGGTCTGGAAGCATCGTCGGGTTTCGAGCCGTGGTGTCGATGGGCAGGGAGCGCATACGGCGCCGAACGCTCTTCACGCGGACGACACGTCCGTCGAAGCGCTTCCCAGCCCTCGCCCCCAATGGGGAAGGCTCGCCCTCCCGAAAACGGATCACCCCCGTGATTCGGTTTCACTGTAGTGCAAAGGGCGCCCGAGGGGAATCTTGCCGCCTCCGATTGACCCGCCGCACGCGCGATTGTGATGGCGGCTGAAAACGCCCGGCGCTGAAGCCCGTAACATGCAGTCGACTTTCGCGACCGGATTTCCCTGAAGAATCAGCGGTTCCGATCTTGTCGCGAAGGTGAGGATTTCCGCGACAGACAGCCTGCTTTTCAGCGTCAGGCGATACCATGCTTCTTCAGAAGTGCCTGCTCGTCGTCCGATATCCAGCCGAAAACCTTCGGCGGCTCCCCGTCCAATATCTGAACAAGATAGTGAACGTCGAACTCTATCGCCACGTCCGGTTGATGCTTCCGGGCATAGGTGGCTGTCCAGGCAACATGAGCCACGCAATGAAACTCGTCTATCGGCGAAATGCGGATATCCCGTATCCGCATTTCCTTCGTTCCGATGGCTCGATAGTGGTCATAGCCCTGTGCCATGACCTGCCCGAATTGATCGTCGTTCTTTCCGGTCCTCACCCCGGAAGGTGCGGCGCCTATGAACTCGGGAGCATAGAGGGATGCGAGTTCGTTCATATCGATCTTGCCGCCAAGGGATCGATTGAAGAAGCTTTCGTATCGCTCGAACAATTCCCGTACGGCCGTCTCCATGGTCGCCTCTCAGAATCAAGCCATGTCCTGCGGGCTTGGCCCGCTTGCCGCGGGAAGCTCGAAATTCCCGCCCGTTTTGCTGCTTTCCTTACAGCATCGCATAAACGCGCTCGCAGATGCGACACAACCGGCCACAAGCCATGACCCGAACCGGAACGCCGCGTGCCGGCCGGCGCCGACGTGTCCGGCCTGCCGCGATTTCGTCGTCTTGTCCGCTGAAAACCGTTGCGCGGTCGGAGCGGCGCACCTAGCGTGCGGCCTCTCCGGAAACGGACGAGGAAAACGGCGAGAGGTTTCTGTCTTGATGCGGCTTTTTGCGGCTTTCGTATTCCTGTTCCTCGCCCCGGCCTCGGCATGGCCGGCACAATCCGACTTTCCGCCGACGGTCCGCTACACGCTGGACAACGGCCTGCAGGTGGTGCTCGCGCCCGACAGGCGCGTGCCGAAGGTGGTGATGAACCTGCGCTACCGGGTCGGCTCGATGAACGAACCGCCGGGCCGCTCCGGTTTCGCGCATTTGTTCGAGCACCTGATGTTCTCCGGCACGAAGGCCTGGCCGGACATCTTCGGCGCGCATGCCGCCATGGGCGACGAGATCAACGCCTGGACCCAGGAGGACGGTACCGTCTACTATGTCGAGGGCCTGTCCTCGGGGCTGCCGGTCATCCTGGCGATCGAGGCGGACCGGATGGCCAATCTCGGCGGCAATGTCGACCAGCGCAAGCTCGACCTGCAGCGCAATGTCGTCAAGAACGAGATGCGCCAGAACGTGCTCGACGAGGCAGGGGCGGCCGGCTGGAATGCCTTCTGGTCGGGGCTTTTCCCCTCGTCGCACCCGTACAGCCGCGCGGTGATCGGCTCGATCGCCGATCTCGACGAGGCGACGCTCGACGACGTGCGCGGCTTCTTCAACACCTATTACCTGCCCAACAACGCCATCCTGGTGCTCGTCGGCGATTTCGACGTGGAGGACGCCAGGGCGCTGATCGCCGATACGTTCGGCCGCGTGCCGAAGGGTGCGGACGTGCCGCGCCCGAAGGAGACGGACGCTGCGCCGACGCGCATCCGCCTCGACCTTACGGACCGCGTGGCGACGCCTTCGGTCGCCATCGGCTTCAGCGGGCCGGACGCCAATGCGCCGGAGAACGGCGACCTTGCCCTGGCGTCCGACCTGCTCGGAAACGGCGCCTACGGCTTCCTGCGCGACCGCCTCGTGACGGAGAAGGGCGTGGCGAGTTCGGTCAGCGCGTCATGGACGCCCGGCCTGCTCGGCGGCCGCTTCGAGATCGATGCGACGGCCAGTGACGGCGTGCCGGTCGAGACCGTGGAGAAGGAGCTTCGCGCGGCTTTCGAGGCTTTCCTCTCAACGCCCATCGACCCGGCCGACGTGGCGCGCGCCAAGGCCGCGTCGCTGCTCTCCTCGCGGCTGTCGATCGAGCCGCTGGACGACCGGACCAGCGCGATCGCCTATGCGGCCGACATACTGAACGATCCGGACCTGGCGCTGAAGGACGACCCGCAGATCGTCGCGGCGACGGCCGAAAGCATCGCGGCCACGATGAAACGCCTGTTCGACCTGAAGGATTCCAGCACGTTGATCACGCGGCCGGGCAACCGCGGCGACTATCCGGCGATCCTGCTGCATTCCTCGGGGACGCCGAAGCCGTTCGACGTCGCCGCGCGGCCGCAGATCGAAATCCCGAAGCTCGCCGCGCGCGAGCCGGGGACGGCCGCGCTGCCGGTGAAGGAGACGGCGAGGCTCGCCAACGGCATCGAGGTCGTCCACTACCAGTTGCCCAACTCGCCGATGGAATATGTGGCGGCGGTGGCGTCGGGCGGCTGGTCCAACGCGCCGGAAGGCAAGGAGGGGCTGATCAATGTTGCGGCCAACATGGCGGTGCGCGGGGCGGGCGAGCGCAATTACGCGCAACTCGCCAAGGCCGCGGCCGACATCGGCGCGAGCGTGGGCTATTCCTCCGGCAATGCGGCGACCGCAATGTCGATGGGAGCGCCGCGCGCCGACTATGCCGGCGGCCTCGCCCTGCTTGCCGATGTAGTGATGCGGCCGCGCTTCGACGAGGACGAATGGCGCCGGCTGACGGCCGAATATGCGCAGTGGCTCGCCAACCGCGAGTCGGATTTGCCGGGCGTCGCCTCGCGCGCGGCAAGCGCGGACCTGTTTCCGAAGAGGCCGGGAAAGCCCGCTATCGACTGGTCGCTGAAGGCCTTGAAGGCGATGACCCGGGACGATGCGAGGGCCGCCTATCGCCGGCTCTTCCAGCCGTCCTCGACCACCTTCTACAGCGTCGGCGCGCAGCCGATCGGCGATGTGGTCGCGGCGCTGGAGAAGGCGTTTGCCGGCTGGACGGGCGAGGGGGCCCGCTTCGTCGCCGATCCCACGCCCTCGCCGGACTTTGCAGCGGGCCGCAAGGTGCTGGTGGTTCCCGAACCCGGCGCCAGCCAGTCCGCCCTCTATATCGCGCGGCCGGCTCCCGGGCGCGAGGATCCGGAGCGGGCCGAGGCGACGGCCGTGATGCGGCTGCTCGGCAGCGACTTCAGCGGCCGCCTCAACTCGGTCATCCGCGAGGAGAAGGGCTATACCTACGGCACCTCCGCGCGGCTGATGAGCGGCATGAAATCGAACGCCGCCATGGTGGTGGAGATGACGGTGGAGCGGGACAACACGGGTGCGGCGCTGGAGGAGGTGTTCAAGGGCTTCGGGACGCTTGCGGCGACGCCGGTCAGCGACGCGGAACTCAACCGCACCGTGACCGCGTACCGCACGTCGCTTGCCTCTACCGCCGAGACAGGGCGCGGCTTCGCCGCCTATCTGGTCGACGCGGCGACGCTGGGGGTCAGCCTGGAGGACGAGCACGCCCGCAGGGAAAAGGTAGCCCGCCTGACGCTCGACGAGGTGCGGGCGGAAGCTCCGAGGCTTGCATCGCTCGATCCGTCGCTCATCGTCGTCGCCGGAGATCCGGACGTGATCCTGCCGCAGCTTGCGAAGATCGGCCTGAAGGACGTGGAACTCGTCAGCCGCGAGCCGGTCGAGGAACCGCCGTCGCGCGACGCCGGGCTGGGCGAATCCGGTCGGGAGCCGCCGCCTTCCACCGTGGGCGCCGGATCGACGCGCACCCTCGAACAGTGCGACCCGGCGGGCGGGCGGGCCTGCCCGCCGGGCACCGCGAACTGAGGGCAGGGCCGAACTTCTTCGCGCCTTTCTGTCTTGTCGGGCAGAGGGGACAACGCAGCGCGCCGGATCC
>JAFKJW010000088.1 GCA_017305925.1 Hyphomicrobiales bacterium
GGCGCCGAGCTTGAGCTTTTGGACTTCCTTGGCGAATGAGCGCTCTGCCATCGGGGTGCTTCCGCTATTTCGAGGGATCCGTGTTCGACCAGAGGACGGGGCCGCCGTCCTTTTCGTAGGCCATTCCGCCGGGGAACGAGATCGCTTCGAGCTGAAGGCCCCACGGCGTGAAGAAATACAGGATCGACTGGCCGGCCGCCGGACCTTCATTGACCGGGAGCGGTCCCTGGAGCGTACGGATGCCATTCGCCTTGAAGTATTCCGCGGCCGCGGCGATATCGTCCACGTAGAAGGCGATATGATATCCGCCGATGTCCGAATTGCGCGGCAGCACCGTCTTCTGGTCGGGCGCATCATAGTTGAACAACTCGATGTTCGAGCCGGATCCGCAGCGCAACATGCTGATCTGGTTGATGACCGCGCGCGGGTCGACGTCGAGCACGTCGTTCATGAAGTTGCCCTTGTCGTCTCGGAACGGTCCGAACGACATCGCCTTCTGGCAACCGAGCACCTCGGTGAAGAAGGTCTCGGCCTGGGCCATGTCCGGCACCGTCAGGCCGATATGGTTGACCCCGCGGACTCCCGGCAGGGCATCGGCATGAGCGCCCGTCCCGGCGGCCATCGCCAGAAGCGCGGCGGCCACGGTCTGCTTCAGCATCGTCATCATCGCCATTCCCCGTAGCGAAGGTTTTCTTTCGGTCGGCGCCGGAGCCTTCGCTTTCTCCCGGCGGTCAGAAATCGTGCCTGCGCACATTGACCAGCATCTTCTGCAAGGTGGCCACGAACGCTCCGCGCTCCTCGGCGCCGATGCCCGCGAACATCGCCTCGTAGCTCTTGCGCATGGTGGGCCACAGCGTCTCGAAGGCCGCGCGCCCCTCTGGCGTGATCCAGACCCGCGTCGCGCGGCTGTCCGCGGGATCGGGCTCGCGGCGCACCAGTCCCTCCGTCTCCAGCGCATCCAGCGTGCGCGAGAGCGTCGACTGCTCGACCACGGCATAGACCGCCAGGCGGTTGATCACGATGCCGTCGATCACCGAAAGCACGGCGAGGCTGCGCATCTTCGGCGTCGTCAGGCCGAGCTTGGCGAGGTCGGCCCTGAGCAGGGCGTTGTAGCGGCCCATGATGCGGTTCATCAGATAGGGCTCGAACTGCTGCAGGCCGATCTCGCCGAGCCGCCGCCCGTCCGCCTCCACCGCCGAGGACACCCGCTCGTTCATGCCATCCCCTTCGCCGCGAGGTAGCCGGAAGCGCCGGAAAGGCCCGGGCCCGGATGGGTGGATGCGCCGATATGGTAGAGCCCTTTCACCGCCGTGCGATGATTGACCGTGCCGGGGAACGGCCGCCACAGGAAAAACTGGTCGATCGTGCAGGCGCCGCCATAGGGATCGCCGCCGACGAGATTGACGTTGAGCGCTGCGAGGTCCGCCGGCGAATAGGCGCGCCGCGCCAGGACGGTCTCCTTGAAGTCCTCGATATGATTGCAAAGGATCGCCTCGATGCGGTCGGCAAACGCTTCGCGCACCGTCTCGTCCCACTCTCCCGCCGTGGCGATCCCGCCCGCTGCGTCTCCCTTGATGAAGCGCGGCGCATCCGGCACCTGGATCCACAGGATCGCCTTGCCGTCCGGGCAGCGCGACGGATCGAGCACCGAAGGCTGGCCGACGCAGAGCGTCGGCGTTTCGGGCAGGAGGCCGCGCGTCGCCTCGTTGTGCGATTTCGACACCGCGTCGATGCCGTCGGTCAGGTGGACCAGCGCCACCTTCTCCAGCCCGGCCGTCTTCCACTTCACCGGCCGGTCGAGCGCGTAGTGGAGCTGGAAGTCGCCGCGTCCGTGGCGGTAGCTTTTCACCGCCTGCCTCTCCGGCGCGGGCGCATCCTCGCCGAGGAGCCGGCCGTAGAGCTGTCCCGGCGCGACCGAGGCGACCACCGACTTCGCCGCCGCGATCTCCTCGCCGCCGGCAAGGCGCACGCCCGCGGCACGGCCGCCGCGCACCAGGATGCGCTCGACCTCGACGCCTGTCCGCACAGAGCCCCCACGCTCCTCGATCAGCTTGCGGAAGGCTTCGGCCGCCCTGCCCGCGCCGCCCTTGACGATGGGCGCGCCGGCCGCCTCCAGCGCGAAGGCGACGACCTTGCCCATCTGGGCCGAATAGGTGTCTTCCGGCGACAGGCCGCAATGCAGCGTCCAGGGCGCATGGAGCGCATGGATCGCAGGCGAGGCATAGCCGCTCTCCAGCCAGCCGCGCGCCGGCGCCAGCGCCTCGCCGAGATAGGCCGCGAGCCCCCGCGCCCCGCGCCGCCACGCCTCGCGCGCCAGAAGCTTCGCCGTGGCAAGGCTCCACAGCGGTCCGCCGAGGAGGCCGAACAGCAGCGGCGCATTGGCCTCGATGGAGCCGACATCTGCGGCATGGCGGTCGCCGTCGCCGGGCGCCAGCGCGTTGAAGGCGGCGACGTTGGCGGCGCGATCCGTCGTCAGCACCACGCTCGATCCGTCCGGCCGCAGAACCGCCGTCGGATGCGGCGTATGGCAGAATTCCAGCCCGTGGCGGGCGAGATCGGCGCCGAGTTCGGCGAAAGCCGGTCCCGTGATGAAGAGCACGAAGGTCGCCGCCATCACGTCATGGGTGAAGCCCGGCAGCGTTGCCTCGGCGCTCAGCATGCAGCCGCCGGGATGGTCCGCCCGCTCGATCAGCAGCACCCTGCCGCCCCTGCCGGACAGCACGGCGGCGGCGACCAGACTGTTGATGCCGCCGCCGACGATGACGTGGTCGAAGGCCATCGGCCTCCTCCTCAGCCCTTCTGAACGAGGGCCAGAGCGCGGATCGGACTGCCCGTGCCCTTGACGATCTTCAGCGGCGCGACGACCAGGATCGCCCCCTTGGGCGGCAGCTTGTCGAGGTTGCACAGGCTGGCCAGCCCGTAGCGGTTGGCCTTGTGCATGAGGTTGTGCGCCGGGAAAGGCGGCGTCATGCCGCCGGCCGCGCCCGCGTCCGTCCCGATGCACTGGGTGCCCCAGCCGATCGCACCCTTCGAGATGATGTATTCGATGCAGTCGACCGTCGGGCCGGGCGAATGCGGGCCGTTGGCGTCGGCGTTGAGGAAGGTCTCCTCCGAACCGTTGCGCTTGTCCCAGTCGGTGCGCATCACCACCCACTCGCCCTTTCCGATGGCGCCGTGCCTTGCCTCCCAGGCCTTCACGCCCTCGGCGGTCAGCAGGAAGTCGTGGTTCTCCGCGGACTCCTTCGAACAGTCGATGACGTTGACCGGCGCGACGTAGTTCTTCACCGGGATCGTGTCGGTATAGCCGTCCGCGTACTCCTTGCCGGTGATCCAGTGGTGCGGCGCGTCGAAATGCGTGCCGGAATGCTCGCCGATCTTCAGCCAGTTCCAGGCCCAGAACGGACCGTCCTTGTCGTATTCCGAGATCGAGTGAATCTCGATCTTCGGCGTGTCCTTGGCGAGCTCCGGCGGCAGCTTGAGCAGCGGCGTATCCGGCCCGAGCGGCGCCGACAGGTCGACCACCTCGATGCCGCCCGAGAGCAGCAGCTCGGCGAATTGTCCAAGAATGTTTGCTGAAGACATCGAGAAACCTCCTCATGGTGCATGCGCGCCGCCGCTCGGCGGGGCGACCGTGTTCCCGAGGATGAGACTAGACGCGTTTAGATGCATATGCAAATATCCAGTCGAGGGCGAACAGAAAATATGTCCATCTACGACGCAGTCATCATCGGCGCGGGGCACAATGGTCTCGCGTGCGCTGCGCATCTCGGCAAACGCGGCTGGCGCGTCGGCGTCTTCGAGGGCGCCGAGCAGCCGGGCGGCGCCGTGAAGACGCTCGAACTGACGGCGCCGGGCTTCCGCCACGACTTCGGCGCGATGAACCTCAACCTTTTCGCCGGTTCGGCCTTCCACAAGGCATATGCGGCCGATCTCGCCGCCCATGGCCTTCAGTTCGTTCCGGTCGGCGACTGCTTCGCATCGGTGTTTCCGGACGGCCGTTGGCTCGGCGTGTCGACCGATCCGGCCGCCACCCAGGCGCGCATCCGCGCTTTCTCGGCCCGCGACGCGGAGACTTGGGAGCGGCTGCTGGCGGATTTCCCGGCCCGCGCCCCGCATCTCTTCGCGCTGCTCGGCAGCCCTATGAAAAAACGTGCAATCGCACGTATCTTCTTTTCGGTCTTTCGCGCCGGAGGCTTTTCCGGACTGCTCGAACTGACGCGCTTCCTGCTCTCCTCGTCGCGCGCCTGGCTGGACGAGACCTTCGAGAGCGACGAGATCAAGGCGCTGCTCGGCGCCTGGGGCATGCATATCGACTTCGCGCCGGATATCGCCGGCGGCGCCATTTTCCCCTATCTCGAAGGTATGGCCAACCAGAGTTTCGGCATGGTGCTGGGCAAGGGCGGCGCCGACACGATGATCAAGGCGCTCGCCGCCATGGTCGAGGCCACCGGCGGCAGGATCGAGTGCGGCACGCCCGTCGCGCGGATCGTGACCGAGGCCGGCCGCGCCAGCGGCGTCGAGCTTGCAGACGGACGCCGCATCGAGGCGCGACGCGCGGTGATCGGCTCGGTCGCGCCGCGCGCGCTCAACACCTTGCTGCCAGCCGGCTCCGGCGACAGCGGCTTCGATGCCCGCATGCGCGACTTCCGCCATGCGCCGGGCACGATGATGATCCATCTGGCGCTGGACGATTTGCCGGACTGGCCGGACGCTGCGCTGCGCCGCTTCGCCTATGTGCATCTGGCGCCGTCGCTCGATAGGATGGCGGCGGCTTACGCGCAGGCGGTCGCCGGACTCCTGCCGTCCGAGCCGGTGATCGTCGTCGGCCAGCCGACCGCCATCGACCCCGGCCGAGCGCCGGAAGGCAAGCATGTGCTCTGGATGCAGGTGCGCATGGCACCCGCGGAAATCCGCGGCGATGCGGCCGGCGCGATCGAGGCGCGGGACTGGGAGAACGCGAAGGAGGCCTTTGCGGACAGGGCGATCGGCATCGCGGAGCGCTATGTCCCCGGCCTGAAACAGAAGATCATCGCGCGCCGGGTGTTCGGCCCCTTGGATCTGGAGCGCGAGGATCCCAATCTCGTCGGCGGCGATCAGGTCTGCGGCAGCCACCATCTGGCGCAGAACTTCATCTTCCGCCCGGCGCCCGGCTATGCCGACTGGCATACGCCGGTGAGGAACTTTCATCTGACCGGAGCCGCGACATGGCCGGGCGCGGGCGTCGGAGCCGGTTCGGGCTACATGCTCGCGCGACAATTGGCGGGCGGCTGACGGCGGACGCGCAACGAGATAAAGACCAGCCGCCAAAAAGGGGCGGTTGCTTGGAGGAACGGCAATGAAGCGCAAGACGATCAATCCCGGCGGCATGTACGAGTCCGTGCCGTTCGGCTTTTCCCATGCCGTCGAGCAGAACGGCGGGCGCACCCTGCATCTGTCGGGCCAGGTCGCATGGAACGGCGCCGGCGAACTGGTCGGTCCGGGCGATCTCGTCGCCCAGACGCGGCAGGCGCTCGCAAACCTCAGGACCGTGCTGGCGGAAGCGGGCGCCACGCCCGCCGACATCGTGCGGCTCAGGACCTATGTGGTGAATCATTCGCCCGACAAGCTGGGCCCGGTCACGGCCGAAATCGTCGCCTTCTACGGCGACGCCGCGCCGGCCGCGAACACCTTCATCGGCGTGCAGTCGCTGGCCCTGCCGGACTTTCTCATCGAGATCGAGGCCACCGCGGCTCTCTAGACCGATCGCTTCTTGTTCAATCGCGAATTCACACAATGGGGAACGAAGACATGACGGAACATCCCAATCGACGCACCCTCCTGAAACTCGCCGGCGCCGGCGCCGCGGCCCTGACCCTGCCGCGCGCGGCGGGCGCGCAAAGCGCCGACGAGCTCACCATCGCCTACAACGTCAACCTGCCGTCCTGGGACCCGACCGTCGGCCCCTCGGGCGTGAACCCGACCATCCAGGGCATCTACCAGACGGTCTTCGACATGTTCATCCACCAGAAGCCGGACCTCTCCTTCGAGCCCGGCCTTCTCACGGAATGGGGCTGGAACGACGACAAGACCAAGGTCCACATGACCGTGCGCGACGGCGTGAAATGGCACGACGGCAGCCCGTTCAGCGCCGAGGACGTGGTCTGGTCGCTGGAGCGCGCCGGTAAGGAGGAGACCGGCAATCCCATCCAGTTCGTCTGGAAGAACCTCGGCAACTTCAAGATCGACGGCAACAAGATCATCGCCGACGTGCTGCAGTTCGACCCGACCATCTTCAAGTGGATGGCCTTCCTGACCGGCTATGTGCTGCCCAAGGCCTATTACGAGAAGGTCGGCGCGGCCGGTTTCGAGGAGAAGCCTGTGGGCACCGGCCCCTATATGGTCGATCACTACGAGCGCAACGCCTTCGTGCGGCTGAAGGCCAATCCGGACTATTTCGGCGGCAAGCCGGATTTCGAAACTGTCACCATAAAATTCGTCACGGACGCGACGAGCCGCGTCGCGGAGGTGGAGTCCGGCAATTCCGACGTGACGCTCGAAATCCCCTATGAGGAATACGACCGCCTGATCGGCGGCAAGCTCAAGGGCACCTGCGATACCGTCTCCGACATCGGCATGATCTTCATCAACGACATCGATCCGATGCTGGACAAGAACGTCCGCTTCGCCGCCGTGCATTCCATCGACAAGGAGCTTCTGGTGAAGCGCCTGCTGCGCGGTTACGGCGTGCCGCTCGACACGCTGGAAACGCCCGAATACGCCGCCTACGATCCGACGATCAAGGTTCCCTACGATGTCGAGGCTTCCGTGAAGGCGCTGGCCGAATCCGGCTATTCGCCGGAGAAGCCGGTAAAATTCAAGATCCAGACCACGCGCGGCTTCAAGCCGAAGGACTACGAGATGATCCAGGCGATCGTCGGCATGTGGCGCAAGGTCGGCATCGAGGCGGAGATCGAGGTCTACGAGATCGCCAAGCACTACGAGCTGCGCGCCGCCGACCAGCTCGCGCCGGCCGCCTTCTACAACTGGGGCAACGCGGTGGGCGATCCGACCACCTCGACCGGCTTCGCCATGTACGGCCCGAGCCCGCATTCGGTCTGGGACGGACAGGACCTGATCGACATGATCAACCCGCTCTGGGGCGAGAAGGACGAAGCCAAGCGCATCCAGGGCTGGAAGGACGTCTCCCGCTTCATCGCCGAGAACAACCTGGTGATCCCGCTGATGCAGTATGCGCAGCCGATCGTCCACCGCGAGGGCATCTCGGTGACGCCGCACAAGTCCGGCGCGCTCCTGCCGCATCTCATCAAGCGCGCCTGAGTTCTGTGTCCGCCGGTTACGGCCGGCGGACGCCTTCTCCATGCAGTTTGCCCGCGTCGCCTGTCTGAGGCTCCTGACCACGCTGATCACCCTGATCGGCGTGGCCGTCATCGTTTTTATCGTCGTGCGCGTCGTGCCCGGCAACCCGATCGCCATGATGCTGCCGCCCGGCGCGACGGATGCCGATATCGAGCGGCTCAAGGCCCTCTACGGGCTGGACAAGTCCATTCCGCAGCAGTTCCTCATCTGGTTCGCCAATGTGCTGCATGGCGATTTCGGCACCTCGATCACCACGCGCCAGCCCGTGCTCGGCCTTGTGCTCGGCCGCCTGCCCGCGACGCTGGAGCTCAGCATCATGGCGCTGGTCATGGCCGTGCTTCTCGGCGGCACGCTCGCCGTGCTCGGCACGCGGCTGCGCCGGACCCGCGCCGAGGCCGGCATCGACATCGCCAACGGCATCGGCATGTCGGTCCCCGATTTCCTCTGGGGCCTGCTGCTGATCGTGCTGTTCGGCGTGCTCTGGCCGGTCTTCCAGATTTCCGGCCGGGTGACGCCGCGTCTGGAGCTTCCCTTCACCTCGCAGTTCTATCTCTTCGAAAGCATCCTGCGCCTGCGCTTCGACCTGACGCGCGACCTGATCGGCCACATGTTCATGCCGGCGCTGGCGCTGGCGCTGCCGCTGGCGGCCATCATCGCGCAGCTTCTCAAGCAGTCGCTCAAGGAAACCGTGAACCTCGACTATGCCGTGCTGGCGCGCACCAAGGGCTATCCGGAGACGAGCGTCATCCTCGCCGAGGCGCTGCCCAACGCGGTGCTGCCGACGCTGACGCTGATCGGCGTGCAGTTCACCTTCCTGATCGGCGGCACGGTGATCGTCGAGCGCCTGTTCTCCTACGAAGGGCTCGGCAACATGGCGATCGACGCCGTGATCAATCGCGACCTGCCGCTGATTCAGGGCATCGTCATCCTGTTCGCGCTGCTGTTCACGCTGGTCAACCTAGCGGTCGACATGACCTACGCCTTCCTCAATCCGAGGCTCCGCCATGCTTGACGGCCGCGGAGCGGTGAAGCGGCGCGCCGGCGCCCGGCTCTGGCTCTCGGGGCTGTGGCTGGCGCTGGTCGTGCTTGCGGCCGTCTTCGCGCCGCTGGTCAGCCCGCAGGATCCGCTGGCGCAGGACTTGATGCTCGGCCGCCTGCCGCCCTTCTGGATGCCCGACCACGAGCCGGGATTCTGGCTGGGCACCGACAGCCTTGGCCGCGACGTGCTCACCCGCATGATCTATGGCGCGCGCGTGGCGCTGGTCGTGGCGCTCAGCGCCGGCGTCGCCACCTGCCTCATCGGCACCGCGCTCGGGCTCGTCGCCGGCTTCTATCGCGGCTGGGCCGACCGGATCATCGGCCGGCTGGTCGACATCTGGATGGCGTTCCCGCCGGTGCTCTTCGCAATCCTGCTGATCGCGGTGCTGGGAACCGGCCTGTCGTCGGTCGTCATCGCCATCGTGGTGATCGACTGGACGCGCTTTTGCCGGGTGGTGCGCGCCGAGACGCTCAACCAGTCGCAGATGGACTACGTCCACAGCGCCCGCGTCGCCGGCTTCACCCGGCTGCGCACGCTCGTCGCGGAGATCCTGCCCAACGTGCTGCCGGTGATCGTCGCGCTGCTGACGCTGGAGATGGGGATCGCGGTGATCGTCGAGGCGATCCTCTCCTTCGTCAACCTGTCGGTCTCCACCGACGCGCCGACCTGGGGCGGCATGATCGCCGAGGGCCGGACCTCGATCTATCAGGCCTGGTGGGTTCTCGCCTTCCCGCTCGCAGCACTCTTCCTCACCGTGCTTTCCTTCGCGCAGTTCGGCGAGGGCCTGCGCGATCGCTTCGACCCGGTGCTTCGGTGAGCGCGTTCCTCGAGATCCGCAATCTGTCGGCCCGCCTGCGCGACACCGGGGAGCGCGTGCTGCGCTCGGTCAGCCTGGAGGTGCCGGTCGGCGCGGTGCAAGGCCTGGTCGGCGAAAGCGGCGCCGGCAAGAGCATGATCGGCCGCGCCGTTCTCGGCGTGCTGCCGAAGGCGGTGGAGATCGTCGAGGGCGAAATCCTGCTGGAGGGCCGCGACCTGCTGAAGGCGAAGCCCTCCGAGCGGCGACGGCTGATCGGCACCAGAACGGCGCTGATCCCGCAGGATCCGCTGACCGCGCTCAACCCGTCGCGGCGGATCGGCCCGCAGATCACCGACCGGCTGGTCGACATACTCGGCTGGGAGAAGGCGCGGGCGACCGCGCGCGCGGCGGAGATCCTGGCGGAAGTCGACATCCCGCAGCCGGAACGGGTGATGCGGCTCTATCCGCACGAGCTTTCGGGCGGCATGCGCCAGCGCATCCTGATCGCGTCGGCCTTCGCCGCCGAGCCGAAGCTGATCGTCGCCGACGAGCCGACGACCGCGCTCGACGTGACGGTGCAGAAGCAGATCCTGCACCTGATTTCCCAGATGCAGGCGCGCCACGGCACCGCGCTCCTCTTCGTCACGCATGATCTCGGCGTGGTCGCGAAAATCTGCGACAGCCTCTCGGTCCTCTACGCCGGCAAGGTGGTCGAGGAGACGACGGTGCAAAAATTCTTCGCCGCGCCGCAGCACCCCTACAGCGCAGCCCTGCTGGCCGCCACGCCGCGCCATACCGACGCCGGTGCGTCGCTTGAGCCGGTGCCGCGCGCGGTGCTCGACGCGGTTTCGGCGGAAATCGCCGCTGACGATGCCTCCTGGAGGCGGCATGGTTGAGGCGCTGTTCCGCATCGAGGATCTGCGGGTCGACGTTCCCGACATGACGCGCAAGCCGCTGTTCGGCGCCGCGCCGCGGCTGGAAATCCTGAAGGGGCTGAGCTTCGACATCCCGCGCGGCACGGTACTGGGCATCGTCGGCGGCTCCGGCTCCGGCAAGACGACGCTGGGGCGCGCTCTGGTCCGCCTGATCAAGCCGAGCGGCGGCGCCATCGCCTTCGACGGCAAGGACATAACCCATCTGTCGGACGAGGCGATGCGCCCGCTGCGCCGCCGCATCCAGATGATCTTCCAGGACCCGATGTCCTCGCTCAATCCGCGCCTGACGGTCGGCCGCATCGTCGGCGCAGCGCTCGGGCTCCGCAGCGGAGACCGCCGCGTTTCCGAGGCGCTCGAACAGGTCGGCCTGCCGGCCGCCTTCGTCCGGCGCTACCCGCATGAACTCTCAGGCGGCCAGCGCCAGCGCATCGGCATCGCGCGCGCCATCGCCATGCGGCCGGATTTCATCCTCGCCGACGAGATCGTGTCCGGCCTCGACGTCTCCTCGCAGGCACAGGTCCTGAACCTGCTCCAGGGGCTGGTGAAGGAACTCGGCCTGACGCTCGCCTTCATCAGTCACGACCTCTCCGTGATCCGCCGTCTGTGCGGGCGCGTCATCGTCATGCAGGCGGGAGCGATCGTCGAGGACGCGCCGACAGAAGCGCTGTTCGAGAAGCCTGCGCACCCCTATACGCGCGAGTTGCTCGACGCCATCCCGTCCCCCGATCCCTCCATCCGCTGGTAAATCCGGCGCCGACCGCACGCCACCTCATCGCCGCTTCTGCAATTCCCGCCGGAATGCCGCCATTTTCTTGCGGTGCCAGTGTGCTAAAGACGGACCGGATCGGCACTCCTGATGAGGACTCTCATGACCGCGACCCATCTTCTCCCCGGCCGGGCCCGGCGCCCCCTGCTTGCCGCGCTGCTGCTCGGCCTGCTGGCGCCGCTGCTTTCCGGTTGCGGCTACAACACCATTCCCACCAAGGAAGAGGAAGCCAAGGCCGCCTGGAGCGAGGTGCTGAACCAGTACCAGCGCCGCGCCGACCTTATTCCCAACCTGGTCGAGACCGTGAAGGGCTACGCGGCCCACGAGAAGGACGTGCTGGAAGGTGTCGTCGAGGCGCGCGCCAAGGCCACGCAGGTGACGGTGACGCCCGAAACGCTCAGCGACCCGAACGCCTTCAAGCAATTCCAAGAGAATCAGGCCGGGCTGACCGGCGCGCTGTCCAGGCTGCTCGCTGTCGTGGAAAACTATCCCGACCTCAAGGCCAACCAGAACTTCCTGGCGTTGCAGGCACAACTCGAAGGCACGGAAAACCGGATCGCGGTGGCGCGCCGCGACTACATCCAGGCGGTCAAGGCCTACAATCTCTCTCTGCGGACCTTCCCGTCCGTGCTCTGGGCGAAGTTGTGGTTCACCGGCAACGAGCCGTTCCAGAACTTTACCGTCGAGGAAGACAAGATCAAGGTGCCGACCGTCGACTTCGGTACCGGCAATGGCAATGGCGGGACGGCCGGCTCCGGCAATTCCGGCGGCTGACCGCCGGGCGCCGGGTTTGTGATGTCAGGCCAGCGGATCTGGCTTTTCCGGCGCAGGACGGCGGCGCGCATGCCGATGGCCGTTGCGCGCGGCGTCTGGACGCTCGCCTTCGTCGTCTTGCTCGCCGTCCTCGCGTCTCCGATCGGCTTCGCCGCCGAACTGCCGCCGCTGACCGGACGCGTGGTCGACAATGCCGGCATGATCGACGCGGCCACGGAGGCCGCGATCGTCGCAAAACTCGAAGCCTACGAGAAGAAGACCTCGATCCAGATCGTCGTCGCCACGATCCCCAGCCTCGGCGGCGAGGCGATCGAGCCCTATGCGAACCGGCTGTTCCGCGCCTGGAAGCTCGGCCAGGCCGGCGACGACAACGGCGTCCTCCTGCTGGTCGCGAAGGACGATCGCAAGATGCGCATCGAGGTCGGCTACGGGCTGGAAGGCACGCTCACCGACCTGCATTCGAAACTGATCATCGAGAACCGCATGGTGCCGGCCTTCCGCGCCGGCGATTTCGCCGGCGGCATTTCGGGCGCGGTGGACGACATCATCACGGTGCTCGACGGCAATGCCGAGGAGCTGACGAAGCCCCGCCCCGATCAGAACGGACAGGAATTCCCGATCGAATCGATCTTCGTCGCGCTATGGATCACGTTTTTCGTGGGCGCCTTCGCCATGACGATCCTGGTGCCGATCTTCGGCAAGAAGATCGGGCGCAACCGCTATCGCTGGCTGGGCATGGATTTCACGATCGGCGGCGGCTCGTCAGGAGGCTCCTCCTCTGGCGGCGGCTGGTCGTCGGGCGGCGGGAGTTGGTCTTCGGGCGGAGGAGGCTTCTCCGGAGGTGGCGGCTCGTCCGGCGGCGGCGGCGCATCGGGGGGCTGGTAGAGGAATGGTCCGCGCACTGACCGAACAGGAGCACAACGATATCGCCAATGCGATCCGCTCGTCGGAAAGCCGCACCTCGGGCGAAATCTACTGCGTGCTCGCCCGCTCCAGCGGCAACTATTTCTTCGTCGCGGGCTTCATCGCCGCGGTTTCGGTTCTGCTCGCGGGTCTCGCCGCCGCACTGGTGCTGGAACATTGGTGGATTTCCGTCCGTCTGCCGTGGTTTGCAGCGGCCCAGCTCCTCGCCGTGGCCTGCGCCCTGCTCCTGCTCTGGCTGGCCCCGTCCCTCCGCATCGCGCTGGTGCCCCATTCCGTGCGGTTCCGGCATGCGCACGACAATGCGCTGAAGCAGTTCCTGGCGCGCAATGTCCATCTGACGGCGGAGCGGACCGGGGTACTCCTCTTCGTCTCGATCGAGGAGCGCTTTGCCGAAGTCGTGGCCGACAGCGGCATCAATGCAAAGGTGCCGCAAGAGACATGGAACGCGGTCGTCGCCGGCTTGGTCGCCGCGGCGCGCGAGGACCGGCTCGCCCGAGGCTTCGTCGAGGCCGTCACCGCCGTGGGAGACCTTCTGGCAGCGCATTTTCCGGTGCGCGACGACGACACGAACGAACTCGACGACCATCTCGTGGAGATCTGACCGTCCGCGGCGGCGGCGGTCCGACAATGTGCCGGCCCGGAGGCCCGCGCTCCCGCTTCCGACTTTAAACGTGGATTTTCACGCCCGTGCCGGCAGCGGCGCTTGCCTGTGCCCGCCAGCGCGTTATGGTTAAGAAGTCATGAACACGTTGACGATCGACATACGCAAGGCGGAGCCGCGCGACGCGGATGCTATCGCGGACGTCCACCAGGCAGCCTGGCGCGGTGCCTATGCCGGCATCATTCCGCATCGCGCGCTGAACGCCATGATCGGCCGCCGGGGCCCGCAATGGTGGGCGCATGCGATCCGGCGCGCGACGTCGATCCTCGTGGTCGAGGTCGGCGGCAGGATCGCCGGCTATGCGACGATCGGCCGGAACAGGGCGCGCGAACTGCCGCAGCAGGGCGAGATCTACGAACTCTACCTGCGGCCGGAATGCCAGGGCATCGGCCTCGGCACGCGGCTTTTCGCGGCGGCGCGTGCCCGCCTCGCCGCACACAACATGAAGGGGCTCGTCGTCTGGGCGCTCGAGGAGAACACCGGCGCGCTCAATTTCTACACCGGTGCAGGCGGCCGCGACATCGCCGAAGGCGTCGAGGTGTTCGATCAGAAGGCGCTGCGCAAGGTCGCCTACGTCTGGGAGTGACGCTGCACCGGCATTCCGGTGATGCAGGGCAAAGAATTCCGGCTGGCGAGACCTTGCCACTCATCGCCCCGTCGGACGATGCCGGTCGATTGCATGGGACGCGTTTCATCGCTATGCGTGCGCGGATACTGAGGAGTGACCCATGCGCATCGACGCCATCGCGGTTGGCAAGAATCCCCCCGAGGACGTGAACGTCATCATCGAGGTCCCCGTCGGCGGCGAGCCGATCAAATACGAGATGGACAAGGACGCGGGCACGCTGGTGGTCGACCGCTTTCTGCACACCGCGATGCGCTATCCGGGCAATTACGGCTTCGTTCCGCATACGCTGTCGGGCGACGGCGACCCGATCGACGTGCTCGTCGCCAACACGCGCGCGCTGGTTCCGGGCTGCGTCATCAATGTGCGGCCGATCGGAGTGCTGATCATGGAGGACAATGCCGGCACCGACGAGAAGGTGCTCGCCGTGCCGACGCCGGCGCTGACGCTCCGCTACCAGAACGTCCACAATTACAGTGACCTGCCCCAGATCACGCTTCAGCAGATCGAGCACTTCTTCGCCCACTACAAGGACCTGGAGGCCGGCAAGTGGGTCAAGATCGGCGGCTGGCACGACGCAGCCTATGCCCGCAGGATGATCGTCGAGGCGATCGAGCGCGCCGGAAAGTGAGAGCCTTCACTCGCGGCTGAAGGGAGGCACGCCGACCGATCCTTCGACCTGTACGGGCTCGTCGGCACCGCAGGTGAAGCCGCGCACCTGCTCGTCGGCGATCTTGCGGGCCGTCTCGTTCGCCTTGGCGTTGCCGGTCGCCACGACATAGCCGACGGCGCAGCCCTCCCGATGGTCGACCTGCCCGACCTTTTCCACCACCAAGACCTCCGTCTTGACGTCGGGATCTTCCGGATCCGTGCTGACGGACCAGCGATGGATCGTGGCGAAGGGGATGCGCTTTTCGCCGTTCACCAGGACCCGCCACTCGATCTTGGGTCCGGCGGCATTGAAACCGTCAAAACTCTCCCATTTGGGAGCCTCGCCCGGCGGAAAGCCGAAAAACAGCGAGTCGCGCAGATCTCCAGAGTAGATCAGAACGGGATAGCCGAGATAGCCATTGCACGCGAAGGAAGCCGCGCCGTCTCCTTCGTCGCTCTCGTCGAACATCGAGCAGTCGCGCTTGATATCGAGATCGGTATAGGCGCTCTCGATCGTTTCCGCCGCAGCCGGCGCCGCCAGCAAAAAAGCGGCGAGCGCCGGAACAATCCGTTTGTCCATCTTCTTCCTCCGAGATTCCGGCGGAGGTTAGCGCATCGCGCCGAAAAACGGATAACGGTTTTCGGCAGAAGCTCTGCCAAACAGAAGAAGCGGCCCAACCCGTCCGATTCCAGGCTCGCCGCTGTGCGGCATCAAGCCGGTCGAACTCAGGCCCGATGGGAGAGCAGCGCCTTCAAGCGCTCGACCGTCTGGGGAACGGCATCTGCCACTTCGAGCGTCTTCAGTCGGGCGGTCGCGCCTGCGACCAGCCGCACCTCGGTACGGCCGATGCCCAGCCACTCGGCGACCAGTCTTTCCACGGCGGCGTTGGCGCGCCCGTCCTCCGGCACTGCCCGCACCTTGACCGCGATATGCGCCCGCCCGGCGCTGTCGCTGCCCGGGCCCGTTATGGCGTCGCGGGAGGCTCGGGGCGTGACCCGCACGAAAAGCCGCAGCGTATCGCCGTCCAGGTGCCACGGCGCCGCAGAATCCGTCACGCGCCGACGAGCCGGGCGACCGTCGTCCACAGGAAGATGCGCAGGAAATAGATGATCAGCAGCACGACGATCGGCGAGACGTCGATGCCGCCGAGATCCGGCAGCACGCGCCTGATCGGGCGCAGGACCGGGTCCGTCGCGCGGTAGAGGAAGTCGCCGATCATGCCGACCACCTGGTTGCGCGGGTTCACGACATTGAAGGCGTAGAGCCATGAGAAAATCGCCGACGCGATGAGAATCCACCAATAAATGCTCAATGCCAGGTCGATCGTGCTCAGGACGGCGTACATTCAGGTCTCCAGGCTTCGCCGCGACATGTAGCCATTGCCGATACGAGCGGCAAGTCCCACGAGGAGCGCGCCTCCGCGACGCCGCCCGTACCGGCGCCCCGAGGCGCGCGCGATCCTCGACCCGGATCGAGCCGCCTCGGCAGGCGGGGCCCGGCACGTCTCCACCCCACGAGATTGCTTGACAGGATCGGTGCCAGGCCATAAATCCGCGGGCATCCGCTGACGGGGCTGTAGCTCAGCTGGGAGAGCGCATCGTTCGCAATGATGAGGTCAGGGGTTCGATCCCCCTCAGCTCCACCAGCGGCGGATAGTCAAACCCCAACCCGTGCTTTTCTCTTGAAATAGACACGCGATTTCCGTGGTCTAGCGGGCTTGGCACCATCATTTCCAGGTAAGGAGACCCTGTTTCGGCCTGCTCGTTGAGGCTTTCAGGCCTCGCGTCTCTCCCGACACTTTTCCGTGCCCTCATGTTTGCTGGAACGATGCTCGCGCGTCATACGGATGCTTTGGCGATACGCACGCGCCAAGTTCCGACCGGACCATGATGACATCGACGATGCCAGACCCGCAGCCAGCTGCTTAGCCAGCCACGACCACGAGTAACGATCTACCGGAATGCAATATCCTGATCGGTCCACAGGATGGCAGCTCGGTTCGGGCGAGATGCCGAGCGGTCAAAGTGGTCGTTTGAGACGGCGTAGGTGAGGAGGCGTCGCGCTGGAAGCGGTCACTGGCACTTGTTCAGTTCCGACCGGCGGCAGCGTCCGCTGCACTTTCCTCAAGCAGCCAATCGCGGAACGCCCGGACTTTCCGCTGCCGAAGCGCATTTGCAAGATAAACGACGTAGTACCGCGAACTCGCCTTGATCTCGAAATCGAATGGCCGGACCAAACGTCCTGCGGCAAGATCAGCCGAGACCAGCGTGCTGCGCCCCAACAGCACGCCCTCTCCATGCACCGCCGCTTCGGTTGCGTAGGTGGCCGAGTCGAATCTCACTCCCCTGTTGGGATTGATGTCGCTGACCCCAGCCTTCTCCAGCCAGGTTGTCCAGTCGATGGGAAAACCGTCGTGGATCAGCGTGTGAAACCGCAGATCGCCGGGCTCCCGCAGCGGGTGCTCGCCATGGAGAAGCTCCGGACTGCAGACCGGGAACACGTCGACCTCCGACAGCAGCTCCGACACGACACCGTCGTAGTCGCCTACGCCATAGCGGATCGCAATGTCGATCCCGTCGCGCACGAAGTCGGCGAGCAGTCCCGACGTCGAAATCCGTACATCGATGTCGCGATGCGCGCGATGGAACCGATGGAGCCGCGGCACCAGCCAGCGTCCCGCAAAGCCATCCGACGTGCTGACGTTGAGCACGCCCGCCGAATGCGGTGCCGTCGCCACCAGCGTTGCCGCGCTGATCTGGTCGAGCGCGGCTCCGACTCCCGCCGCATAGGCCGCGCCCGCCGGCGTCAGGCTCACAGATCGCGTCCCACGCTCGAACAGCCGCACGCCCAACTGGTCCTCGAGATTGCGGATCGCCCGGCTGATCGCACCATGTGTCAGGTTCAGCTCAGCGGCCGCGCCGGTGAAACTCAAGTGGCGGGCTGCGGCATCGAAAGCCGGGAGTGTGGTCAGCGGCGGAAGTTTGCGGGGCACGTCTCACCCGTGAATGTTGCTCACAAATAGTCGATCATTACTCGTTTGTCGCCCGCGATGCCAGCGGACAGGATGTTGCCATGGAAACAGCGATTTCCAGAAACTATGCAGCAAGCGAAAGGAACATCCTGTGAGCATTCATCACACAACCATCGACACCCGCGCCGACCTTTTGGCTGCTCCGGTTCGCGCGTCAGCGGCCGCGGTCAGGACCGGACAGACGGCCATCGTCACCCTTGTCGGAGTTGTCCACACCGCCCTCCTCCGTCGCTGGACACATCGCCGCTTCGCCCGCCTCTCCGACCACATGCTCAGCGATTTCGGCTTCGAACGCGACCGGGACGGCGCGATCCGTACCCTTCGCGACGTCGACCGAGCGCCAACCAACCAGGAGGATTGAACAAATGCCCAAGATCCTGCCCCACCTCTGGTTCAAGAACCAGGCCGAGGAAGCGATGGCCTTCTACATGTCCATCTTCAAGGACTCCAAGGTGCTCTCCCGCGACGTGATGCCCGATCCCGAACTGGCGGTCGTTCGCTTCGAGCTTGCCGGCCAGCCGGTGGTCGCGCTCAACGCCAACTCACCGGCGCACTACAACGAGGCTTTCTCCTTCCTCATCGAAACCGAAGACCAGGAAGAAACCGACTACTATTGGAACGCACTCATCGCCGATGGCGGCAAGGAAAGGCCCTGCGGCTGGCTCAACGACAAGTTCGGCGTCCTCTGGCAGGTGACGCCCAGGCGTCTCCTCCAATTCGTTGCCGACCCCGATCGCGACAAGGCCGGTCGCGTTCTCCAGGCGATGTACAAGATGAAAAAAATCGTCATAGCCGATCTGGAGCGCGCCTACCGCGTCTAGTACGCGTCCCCGCTTCAATCCCTCACTAAAACCTGACAATGGAGATTTCCCATGGCATCGCTTATGGGCAAGAAAGTCGTCGTCGTCGGAGGCAGTTCCGGCATTGGCCTGGGTGTCGCATCTGCTGCCCTTGCCCGCGGCGCGGAACTGGTGATCATCGGCCGCTCGCAGGACAAGCTGCTCAAAGCTCGGCGCGCCCTCAGCAGCGACGATCAAATCAAGACCGTCACAGCCGACATGACCCTCGAGCACGAAATCGCGGCCGCATTTGCCGGCATCGGCGCCTTCGATCACCTCGTCTCAACGGCGGGCACGCCGCCGCCCGGAGATCCGATCGCCGAAACCGACGCCGACAAAGTACGTCGCTTTGTCGACAACAAGTTGATCGGCGCCGTCCTCCTCTCCAAGCACGCCGCGCGCAAGCTCAGACCGGGCGGGTCGATGACCTTCACGTCCGGCATAAACAAGGACAAGCCTCCTGTTCCTGGCGGCGCAGTCGTCTCCGCAATCGCCGGCAGCTTCAGCTACTTCGCTCGCGCACTCTCGCTCGAGTTGGCCCCGACCCGCGTCAACATCGTGTCCCCAGGGTGGGTCGACACGCCCATGTTCGACGAACTCGTCGGCGACGCGAAGGCGAGCTACTTCGAGGCCATGGCTGCTCGGCTCCCCGTCGGCCGCATCGCAGCGCCCGCCGACGTCGCCTCAGCCTACATCCATGCCATGGAGAGCGACTTCACGACCGGCGAAACCCTCCACGTCGACGGAGGCCAGCGCCTCATTTAGCGCCGGCCGCCATCACGGCACCCACCGCCGCACGACATTGCGGTCAACTATCGCTGAGAACCGGTGAGATATCTGAGATGAAGACTTCCGTTACCAATATCGAGGTCCGCCAATTGGCGGTAACCGCGCGCCCTTACAGTTGGCACTTCTGCGATGGGGGCCAGCAAGGTTTCAAAGCGGCGCGGCGGAGACGGAAAACGCCCATCAGCGACGAATGGTGGAACTGCGGCGGGGCGGCAAAATCGCGATCCTATGTCCTGTTGCCTCGGATACCATTTGCGGTGTCGCCATCCTCACCGTCCCGCTCGAAGAAGCCAGCGACATCATGAAAGATGATCCTTGCGTCCGCTCGGGGATGATGAACTGCGAGGTGCTACCTTGCCACATTCCTCGCGCGTTCCCTTTGCATGTGAAGTCATCGATCTCTCCTGCGTGTTGATCTTAAAGTCGGTATAGAGTTAACGCCGATGCCCAAGCAGGTGAGAGTTACAAATCTGGCGGGAAACCGATGGACTCTTTGATCACCGCCGCAGCCCATGCTCTCGCAGCGGGCGATCTTCTTGGAGCACTGAAGCGGGTTGCCTTGCGAAATGATCCGCCGGCGCTGGCATTGCGCGGCATTGCCATGGCGCAACTCGGCGACTTCGATCGTGCCAAATCCCTGCTCAAGAGCGCCGCGCGCGCCTTCGGTCAGAAGGAACCCGTCGCCCGGGCGCGCTGCATCGTCGCCGAGGCCGAGATCGCCCTTGTCTCACGCGACCTTGGCTGGCCGGAGAAGGAGCTCGATAAGGCGCAGGCCACGCTCGAACAGCATGGCGATACCGTGAACGCCGCCCATGCGCGCAACCTGTCGGCCCGCCGCCTGTTGCTGTTCGGCCGCCTGGACGAGACGGAGCGTCTGCTGTCCGAACTCGATCCGTCGTCGCTTCCGCCTGCCTCGCGAGCCGCCTATGAACTTACGATGGCCGGCACCGCCGTGCGCCGTCTGAAAACCGGGGAGGCGCGGGCCGCTTTCGCCCGCGCCGCGGAAGCCGCTCGCCACGCGGACATTCCGGCATTGACGACCGAGGTCCGGAACGCAAGCAACGTCCTCACGACGCCTGCTGCCCGCATAATCTCCCACGGCAGGGAGCGCCTTGCCCTTCTTGAAGACGTAGAAGAACTGTTCGCATCGGACATCCTCGTCGTCGACGCCTGCCGGAATATGGTGCGTGATCACCGTCGGACGGTTTCGCTCGCCACGCGACCGGTCCTGTTCGCATTGGCCCGGGCTCTCGGCGAGGAGTGGCCCGGTGACGTATCGAGAGAAGTCCTCCTCAAACACGCCTTTCGCGCCCGGCAGGCTGACGAATCCCATCGTGCCCGGCTTCGCGTGGAAATCGCACGTTTGCGTTTGGAACTCCGGGATGTCGCGGAGATCACCGCGACCACGGATGGCTTTGGCTTGACGCCTTGCAATTCCAGCAAGGTTGCCGTGCTGGCTCCGCCCGCCGACGAACCAAACGCAGCGGTGCTTGCATTCCTGGCCGATGGCGAAGCATGGTCCAGCTCGGCACTGGCCATTGCTCTGGAAACGAGCCCGCGCACGGTGCAAAGGGCGCTCGAGCAGCTTTCGGCGGACGGCAAGGCCCAATCTTTCGGCCGAGGCCGCGCAAGACGATGGACGGTCCCGTCAGTACCGGGCTTCCCGACAACATTGTTACTCCCGGGTCCTCTGCCAGGCGACTAGGCTGTGTCCATGGAAACTCACGGCAGGTAGACAACGATGAAACAATCTCACGCCGACATCATCCGGGAATACGGCCCGTTCCCCGGCGTCGACGCCGTCCATGGCGTCAGCTTCGACGGGCGGCACGTGTGGTTTGCCAGCGGTGACAGGATCAACGCCATGGATCCTGACACGGGCGAGATCATCCGCTCGATCAACGTCGCCGCGCATGCAGGCACCGCCTTCGACGGCACGTACCTTTACCAGATCGCCGAGAATCGGATTCAAAAAATCGACCTGAACAGCGGACGCGTGATCTCCACCATTCCGGCTCCCGGACATGGCGGCGATTCCGGTTTGGCGTGGGCCGAGGGGACGTTGTGGGTCGGACATGATCGCGGCCGCAAAATCCATCAGATCGATCCTGAAACCGGAAAAGTCCTTCGAACGATCGAATCCAAACGCCTTGTCACCGGTGTCACCTGGGTCGATGGCGAGCTTTGGCACGGCACGTGGGAAGGCAACGAAAGCGATGTGAGGCGGATCGATCCCCAGACGGGCGAGGCCGAGGAACAGATCGAGATGCCCGCCGGCACTGGCGTGTCCGGTCTGGAGGCAGACGGAGACGACCGCTTCTTCTGCGGCGGCGGAAGCAGCGGCAAGATTCGGGTTGTCCGCCGACCGAAATCAGCTTAGCCGGACGGCATGTGACCTGACCGGCTAGAGCGGTTTGCAATTTGACTGAATCGGGATTCCCAAGGGCAAGCAAATCAGATTCGATGCACTGACCGTTGGAGGTCGGACAGCATGTCGAAGCCGTATTCGATTGATTTGCGGGAACTGGCGATGGCCCGGCTTGAGTCGGGTGA
>JAFKJW010000089.1 GCA_017305925.1 Hyphomicrobiales bacterium
CCAGCGCTTCCGGCCCGAGGCGCAGAAACTGGGCGAATCCGCCGGGCCGATCCATCCCGATGATCGTGCGCTTGCCGTCGACAACCAGGGCGGGTTGCAGGGCGAGGCGCTGGCCGGGATGAAAGCGTGCCTGCTGGGCGCGTCCTGCGGAGTGGACGCGCAGGCAAACCTCGTGGCCGAGGACCGTGTCGACCTTTTCGTGGCCTCCCGCGAACAGGGGGTGCGCCGCGCCCATTCGTACGATCTTGATGTCGGAGGAGCAGATCGACGCGGCCTCGACGCGGGCGACGATCTCGTCGTCTGCGGGCGGGCCGACCGGATCCTCTTCGGGCGTCGCCCGCATCAGGTCGTCGAAGGAGCCGCCGCGGTGCGGCCATCGCCGGTTCGTCACCGGTGCGGTTTCATTCCTGGTCATTCTGGCGCCTCGCGCTTCGGCTTTGCTGGATGACGGAGTCGCCCTGCCGGACGGAGGCGGCCGATACATCGAAATCCTGCACGGCTGCGAGCGAATAAAGCGCGTCGATGACCAGAAGCTGGCCGAACTTGCTGATCATGCTCTCGGAAATCGGCTCTTCGCCGGCAGGCATGTAGCCCGCCGGCGTGACGAGGGTCACTTCCGCCTGGCGGGCGAGGGCCGAATCGGGAAAGGCGGTCACGGCGATCGTCCGGGCGCCCGCCTGCCGCGCGGCCGCCAGGGCGCTGACGGTCTGCTGCGTTCGCCCCGAATCGCTGATGCCGATGGCCAGCGCTCCCTTGCGCAGGGACCCGGCAATGAGAAGCTGGTTGTTGCGGTCGCGATGGAAGATCGCGGGCTTGCCGATCCGCGCGAACCGCAGGAGCGCATTCTCGGCGGCGAGCGCCGAAAGCCCCGCCGCGAAGAAATAGATCACGTCGGCGGCGCGGACCATCTGCGCGGCGTGTTCGATCGCCGCCGGCTTGAGGGTCGACAGACAGGCCCGGGCGAGGTCCGCCGTGCGGTGCGCCACCTTGTTCAGGATCGTGGCGGCGTTGTCATGCCGGCCGATGTTCTCGTAGATCTGACCTTCGTCGGCGGATAGGCCGCGCGGAGGAAGTCCAAAGGCGCCTTCCTCGACCATGCGAAGCTGGAAAGCGCGGTAGCTCGGAAAGCCCACGCCGCGCACGAAGCGGCTGATCGAGGCTTCGGATACGGCGCAGGCGGCGGCCAGGCCCTTGATATTCTTCGACCGGGCCGCCTCGGGATTGGCGAGTATGGCGTCGGCGACCTGCTGCAACGCGGGCTTCATACTGCCGCGAAGGCTCTGAATATGCTGCAGTATTCCGATTTCCGAACTCATCTTCCCGCCTCCCGCGAGATTTTCGTTTCGGTCGGTCCGGGTCTGCTCCGGCCGTTGGTGTGAAATTTTGCACCCATGTAAATTACTTTCAAGACGAAAAATTTTATAGACAGAAAATTTCCACGCTGCTAGCGTTTATACATCGGGATCGTGGGCTGGGAGGCCTTGCCACGGCAAGATCGGCCACGATCCGTCGCTTCTTCAAAGGGAGGAAAGGTCCATGAAACTCACCGCCATCCGTTCGTCCATCTGCCGCGCCGTGCTGTGCGGCGTAGCCGCGCTTACGCTTTGCAGCAGCTCCGCCCTAGCCCAGGATGGTGCCAAGCGCACCTACATCTACGCCTCGCAGCTTCAGGGCCATCCCTATCTGCTCGACAGTTTGCTGGGCATGGATTACGCGCAGTCGAAATTCGGCGTGACCGTCGAACGGCTCGGGCCGCAGGGCTGGGATCCGGTCGCCGGCGCCGAGGCGGTCGAGCAGGCGATCGCGCGCAAGCCCGCCGGCATCATCACCACGCTCTGGGAGCCGGGCGCCGTGCCGGGCATCCGCCGCGCGATGGAGCAGGGCATTCCGGTCGTCGTGATCGAAGCGGTCACGGCCGACAATGGCGGCGCGCTGACCTTTATCGGCCTCGACAACTACGCGGCCGGAGCGGATACGGCGAAGGAGCTGATCAAGCGCGGCGGCGAGACCGGCAAGCTGGCCGTGTCCGGCAACTGGGGCGCGTCGAACACCGACGCCAAGCTGCAGGGCCTGACCGACTATCTGGCCGCCCACAGCAAGTGGGAAATCGTCGGTCGCGTCGACGACAAGGCCACGACCTCGACGGCGATCGACGCCGCCAAGACGATGTTCAACACCTATCCCGACCTCACCGGCGTCGTCGGGCTGGACAGCTCGTCCGGCAGCGGAATCTGCCTTGCGGCCGAGGAGCTGGACAAGGACATCACCGGCCTGACGGTGATCGTGCATGACCGCGAGGACGCGGTTCTGGAGTGCATCAACGACGGCGTGATCGACGCCACCATCGTCAACAAGACCGCGCTCGAAGCCTATATGGCCGTGCAGATGCTGGAAGCTTATAATGACTCGAAGGTGGGCCTCGCCGACGTGCCGATCTCGTCCGACAACAAGGCGGCCGGCGTCAACCCCTTCCCCGCGGCGATCTACATGGGTACCGAGGTGATCGACAAGGAAAACGTCACGCACTTCATGCGCGCGAACCTGCCCAAGTTCTGAGAACGGCAGCCGGGCCGCCCTCTCTCCGGGGGCGGCCGCTTGCATTCCAAAGCCGGGGAACGTCCGATGAGCGATGAGCCGATCCTCAGCCTTTCTGGCGTCAGCAAGAGCTATGGCGCGGTCAAGGCCCTGCAGGGCGTGAGTTTCACTGTCGCGCGCGGCGGAGTCCATGCCATTCTGGGTGAGAACGGCGCGGGCAAGAGCACGACGCTGAAGATCATCAACGGCGAGGTCGAGCCGGACGAGGGCGAGGTTCGGCTGGGCGGGCGGACGACCAGCGCGGCCGACAGGGCGCTCGGCGACATCGCCATGGTCCATCAGGAACTGGCGGTTTTCCCCAATATGTCGGTGGCCGAGAATATCTTTGTGGGGCGTATGCCACGCAAGGGCGGGCGCATCGATTTCGCCCGTATGCATGAACGGACCGCCGAATTGCTGCAGCTTTTCGGCCTGCTGATCGGCCCGCGCGAGATTCTGGTCCAGCTCACCCCCGGCCAGCAGCAGATCGTGGAAATCCTCCGAGCGGTTGAAAGCGATGCCAGCCTGCTGATCCTCGACGAGCCGACCTCGGGCCTGAACAATGTCGAGGCCGAGACGCTGATGCAGTTGATCAAGCGGCTGCGCGCTTCGGGGCACACGATCCTCTACGTTTCGCATCGCCTGCACGAGGTGCTGGACATCTCCAATCACATCACCGTCCTGCGCGACGGCCAGTTCGTCGAGACGCTGGAGAACAGCGGCCTGACCGAGGACGATCTGATCCGCCGCATGGTCGGGCGCAACCTGGAACCGGTCGAAACGCTCGATCCCGCAGGTCTCGCCGATGCGCCGATGGCGCTGCGGGTCGAGGGAATGAGCCTGCCGGAAGGGTTCGACGACATGCGGCTGGAGGTGCGCCGGGGTGAGATCGTCGGCGTCTTCGGGCTCGAAGGATCGGGAGCGGAGGAGTTTTCGCGTGCGATCTTCGGTGTCGTCCCGCCGGTTTCGGGACGCGTCGAGCTTCTGGGCCAGCCGGTGCGTGATCTGTCGCCCGCCGCCCTGATGGCACGCGGCATGAGCTATTTGAACGGCAACCGCAAGGAAGCCGGCCTCTATATGGACCGCAGCATCGCCGACAATGTGACGGCCCCGGTGCTCGACCGCCTGTCGCGCTTCGGTTTGGTGGACAAGCGGGCCATCGAGGCGCAGGCGCGCGAGGACATCCGCCGCTTCGCCATCCGCGCGTCGGGACCCGAGGTCCTGCCGCGACAGCTTTCGGGAGGCAATCAGCAAAAAGTCCTGGTTTCGGCCTGCCTTGCCAGCGCGCCGGAGGTCATCGTGCTGAACGAGCCGACCCGCGGCGTCGATGTGGGTGCCAAGGCGGAGGTGCATGAGGTCGCGCGGCGCGAGGCGGCGGCGGGGAAAGCGCTGGTCGTGTTCTCGTCCGACCTGCCCGAGCTGCTGCGCTTGGCACACCGGATCGTCGTGATGCGCTCGCGCCGCCATGCCGGCGAGGTCGCGGGTCGGGAGATGAGCGAGGAATCCGTGATGGCCCTCGCCGCCGGAGGGCATTGAGAAATGCAGAAGGAACGGCGATGAGCGAAAATCGCGAAGGCGTCGCGCCTAGCACCGTTGGCCGCCGCACCGGGCAAAAGCCGGCCGGCTTCGGCGCGAACATCCTGCCGCTGGCGCTGGTGACGCTGGCGATTTTCGTTTTCCTCATGTTGACGCGCGAGAATTTCGCCTCGGCGCAGAACCTGAACTCGATCCTTTTCGGCGTCTCCATCGACTTCCTGGCCATCGTCGGCTTCACCTATGTCATGGTGATGCGCGAAATCGATCTGTCGGTCGGCTCGGTCTTCGCGCTGACGGGAACGCTGACCGGCGCGCTTCTCGTCGCGGGATGGGGCTTCTGGCCGGCGGCGGCGTTCTCGCTCGGCCTTGCCGCTGGGATCGGCTTCCTCAACGGTTTCCTGGTCGTGCGCTTCAATATCAATTCGCTGATGCTGACCATCGGCACCATGCTGATCGTGCGGGGGCTCGCCAACGTCCTGGCGAACGAGCTGGGCGGCCAGACCTATCCGCGCGCTTTCCGCAGCCTGGCACGGACAGACCTGTGCAACGTGCGTCTGACCGTGGTGCTGATGGTCGTGCTGGTACTGGCGGGCTGGCTGTTCCAGCGGCGCTCCGCGCTGTTTCGCAAGATGTGCTTTATCGGCGAGAACGTGCGCTCGGCCACGGTCCACGGCATCCAGGCCGGTCGGATCAAGATCGCGGCCTTCGTGGCGAGCGCCACGACCGCGGGACTGGCCGGAATTTTCACCGCCTCGCGCATCACCAGCGCCGACGTGCGCATGGGGCTCGGGCTGGAATTCGTGATGGTGACGGCCGCGATCATCGGCGGGGCGAGCCTCTATGGCGGGCGCGGCGATCTTCGCGGCTCGGCGCTCGGCCTGCTGATGCTGGCTTTGATGCTGAACGGCATGATCATGTATGACGTGGAGCCGGTCTTCCAGCAGTTCGTGATCGGCCTGATGCTGATCGTGACCGTCGCCTTCGATACGATCTTGAACCGTCGCAGGGAGGGCTGACCGTGACCGCCATCCGCAAGACCCCGTTCCTGCGCGCCCAGCGGCTGGAGCAGGAGACGATCACCCTGGCCGCCGTCGCGGTCATGACGCTGGCGCTGGCGGTCATGTCGCCGGCCTTTCTCGACGTCAACAACATCGCCTCGCTCCAGACCTCGATCGCGCCAAACCTGATCGTTTCCCTGGGGATGATGACGCTGTTCATGATCGGGCGCTTCGACCTTTCGGTCGGGGCGGTGATGGGGATTTCAGGCATCGCCACGGCGATGGCGCTGAATGCGGGCGCTCCCGTGCCGGTGGGCATAGCGGCGGGCCTCGCCGTCGGGCTCGCCATCGGCGCCTTCAACGGCTTCATGGTCGCCTGGCTGGGCATCAACCACCTGATCGTGACGCTGGGCGTCCTCTACATGACGCGCGGCGTGATCGAGGTGATCATGGTGGGCCAGAAACTCGCCGGCTTCACCAGCTTCCCGCCCGGCTTCACCGCGCTCGGGCAGTGGAGCATCGGCGGCGTTTCGGGGCTGTTCCTGTTCGCGCTCGTCTTGTGCCTGTGCTTCGAGCTGTTCCTGAGGCTGACCTTTCCGGGCCGCAGCCTGCTGTTCCTCGGCGGCAATCCGCAGGCCGCAGCGGCGACCGGCCTCAACCGGCGGCGGATCGAGTTCCTGGCCTTCGTCTTGTCGGGCGGCATGGCGGCGCTGGCGGGCGTGCTGATGACGGCCCGCGTCGGCATGGCCAACCGCTACATGGGCGAGGGCCTGGAGATGCAGATCTTCATCGCCTGCCTGATCGGCGGCGGGTCCATCGCCGGAGGCAAGGGGTCCTATATCGGCGCGCTGGTCGGCGTCGCCTTCATCGCGCTCTTGACCAACGCCTTCAACCTGCTGACCGTGCCGTCCGAATGGCAGGCGGTGGTGATCGGCGGCGTGCTGGTCCTTGTGGTGGTCGTCGACGCGACGATGGTCCTGCGCAAGGCAGGCCGTCCCTGGCGGAACATCTTCGGACTGCGGCCGGCCCATATCAGGGGATAAGGAAAAGGGCGGCCCCGCGGGACCGCCCCTTTCCTTTCCTGCCGGCCGTTTCGGCCGGATCATGCCTCCAGCGGATTGCCGCTGACGAAACCGCCATCCACCTCGAGGCACATGCCGGTCACATAGGCCGCGGCCGGCGAAGCGAGGAACAGGCAGGGCCCGACCAGGTCCAGCGTCGTGCCCCAGCGGCCGAGCGCGGTGCGGTCGGCCACCGCCTTGCTGCCGTAAGGCACGGACCAGATCGGCTTGGTCATGTCCGTCTTGTGATAGCCCGGCGCCACGGCGTTGACGCGGATGCCGTCGCGTCCCCACTTGTGCGCCAGGGCGCGGGTCAGGCCGAGAACGCCCGTCTTCGACGCGGTATAGGCCGGCACGCCGGGATCGGCCATGAAGCTCAGCATCGAGGCGATGTTGATGATCGAGCCCTTCGCCTCGGCCAGCCGGTCCTTCAGGCCGATGGCAAGCCGAAACTGGCTGTTCAGGTTGACCTCCATCGTATCGAGCCAGATGTCCTCGTCCCATTCGGCGCCGCCGCGGGCGATGCCTGCGCCGTTGACCAGCACGTCGCAGCGGCTCTGGCGGGCGCAAAAAGCCTTGACCGCCTCGCGGTCGCGCACGTCCAGCACCTCGAACCGGATGCGCGGGCTCTCGCCGGTCAGCGCGGCGATCTTGGCCTTCGACGAGCCGGTCGCCGTCACGTCGGCGCCGAGCGCCGCGAAGCCGCGCGCGATGTCCAGGCCGATGCCGCTGGTCGCGCCCGACAGGATGACATGCCGGCCGGCAAAGAGGTCGGCCCGGAAGGAGTTCAGAATTTCGCCGCTGTCCATATCCATTTTCCTTTCTCGTCAGACCAGTTCGCGCAACGCCGCCACGACCATGTCGGGGGTGATGCGGATCGGTTCGTTTTCCATGATCTCGCCGGGGCGGCAGGCGCGTTCGCCGACCTTGCGCAGCTTCTCCTCCGTCACCTCGGCGATGCCGATGTCGGCCAGCTTCGTGGGTAGGCGCACGGAGGCGCAGTAGTCCCGCACTTTCCGGAACTCGTCGCGCCGGCCATGGATCAGCAGGGTGGCGAGCACGCCGATGGCGACCTTCTCGCCATGCAGATGATGGTGCACGTCGGGCAGTTCGCAAAGCCCGTGGTGGATGGCGTGCGCGCCGGCGACACCGCCGGATTCGAAGCCCGCCCCCGAGAGCAGGATGTTGGCCTCCACCACCTTCTCGAAGGCTGGCCCCGCGGTGCCCGCGTCGCATTCGGCAAGGGCGTCGGCACCGTTCTCGACAATGGTGTCGAGGCAGAACCGCGCGATGTGGAAGGCCAGCGGCGAACCGTGCGTCCCCCAGCAGTTCGGCGCGTCGGCCTGCCGCGAGCTTTCCGCCTCGTACCAGGTGGCCAGGGCATCGCCGATGCCGGCGGCGAGGAAGCGCGCGGGGGCTTCGGCCACGATCTGCGTGTCGACCAGCACCAGGTCGGGATTGCGCGGCAGGAAGTAGTCGTAGTCCACCGTGTGGTCGTCGCGATAGACGACGGCCAGCGCGGAGCAGGGCGCATCGGAGGCGGCGATGGTCGGCACGATGACCGTCGGCAGGCCGCCGAGGCGAAAGGCCACCGCCTTGGCGGTGTCGAGCGCCTTGCCGCCGCCGACGCCGATGACGAGATCCGTACTCGCCGCCTTGCCGGCGGCAACGCCGCGTGCGATCTCGCTCTCCGAGCACTCCCCGCCATGTACCATGAGTTCGACGGCCAGCGGCGCGGCCCCGGCGCGCACCGCGGCGTCCAGCCGCGAGGCGAGGAAATTGTCGAGGATGACGAGCGCCCTGGAGCCGAGGCTTTTCGATTCCTCGCCAAGCCGGGCGATCAGGCCCGGCGCCTGGATGTAGCGGCCCGGAAAGCGGGCTCCCGTGATATACATGCCTTATCCCCTTCGCTTACCAGCAGGTGTAGCCGCCGTCGGCCAGAACGATCGATCCGGTCATCAGGCTGGCCGCCTCCGACGCCAGGAACAGGATGACCGCCGCGACCTCGTCGGGCCGGCCCATGCGGTTCTGCGGCGTGCCGCCGACCCAATGCCGCATCAGCTCGGGGTCGTTGTAGACGTAGTGGTTCATCTCGGTTTCGATGTAGGTCGGGGCGACGGCGTTGACGCGCACGCCGCGCGGCGCCCATTCGGCGGCGAGCGAGCGCGTCAACTGGTGCACCGCCGCCTTCGAGGCGTTGTATTGCGCCTGCTCCTGCGGGCGGTTGACGATGAAGCCGGACATGGAGCCGACATTGACGACGGCGCCCGCGCCGCGCTCCAGCATCCGCGTGCCGAAGGACCGGCAGCACCAGAACAGGCCGTTCAGGTTGATGTCGATGACGCTCGACCAGACATCGTCGCTCATCGTCTCGGCCGGAACGTTCGAGCGCGCGATGCCGGCATTGTTCACCAGCACGTCGACATCCGGATATTTCGCCGCCAGCGCCTCGACGGCGGCGGAATCCGTGACCTCCAGCCGGTCGGCGATCACGTCGAGCCCCGCCGCGCGCAGACGGGCGGCCGATGCCTCGGCGACGTCGGCGTCGCGATCGGTCAGGATGACGCGCGCGCCGGCCTCGGCCAGCGCCTCGCAGGTAGCCAGCCCGATGCCGCGGGCGCCGCCCGTGACCAGCGCGGTGCGGCCGGTCAGGCGGAAACGGTCGAGATAGTTCGTCATGGTCGTCTCCATTCCTGTCAGGACGCCCCGGCGTCCAGCGCGTCGAGATCGTCGTAGAAGTCCTGCGCCGCGGCGTGGAGCCGGTCAAAGACCGGCTGCATGCGGCCGTAGGCGTCGGACCAGCGCGGATCGGGATGCACCTCGCGCTCGTAGCGCACCAGCCGTCCGGCGGCTCCGGCGATGTCGGAAGCGGCCCCGGTCGCCACCGCCGACAGGATCGCGCAGCCGACGAGGCCGCATTCGGGTTCGGCGGGGATGAGGATCGGGCGGCCGTAGACGCTGGCCTTGATGCGCAGCCACAGGTCAGCCTTGGCGCCGCCACCGGAGGCGACCAGCACCTCGGGCCGGGCGCCGGTGGCCCGCTCCATGATGCCGAGGTGGCGGTTGACCGCGAAGGCGACGCCTTCCAGCACCGCGCGGTGCATCTGCGGCAGGCCGTGGCGGGCGTTCAGCCCGAAGAACTGCGCGCGTGAATTGCGGTGACGACCCAGGCGCTCGCCGACGAGGAAGGGCAGGAAGAACAGCGATTCCGAACCGGCGCCCGCCGTCGCGGCCATGTCGAGGATCTCGTCATAGCCGAGCGCATTGTCATGGAAGGCCCGCCGTGCCCAGCGGGCGCTGTCGCCGCCCGCTTCGAGCAGGACGAAGGCGCCCCAATTGCCCTCCGGCGTGCCGACATTGCAGATTTCGGCATCGAGCACCGGCTTTTCGGCGATGAGGGTGATGATGGACGAGGTACCGGCGACTTCGGAAGCAAGGCCCGGCCGGCACACGCCCGACCCGAGCAGCGCCACCGGATAATCGGCGCCGCCGACAAGCACGGGGGTCCCCTCGGCCAGCCCGGTCGCGGCGGCGGCCGCCTTGGTCACGCGGCCGAGGATCTCGGACGGCAGGCGGATCGGCGCCATCATCGCCGGGTCGAGGCCCAGCCGCCCGAAGACGCGGGGCGACCATTGGCGCGTCTCGACGTCGATCAGGAAGGAGCAGGCGGCGTCGGTCCAGTCCATCGCCCGCTCGCCGGTCAGGCGCAGGTTCACGAAGTCCTTCGGCATCATCACCGACTTCGTGCGCGCCCAGGCGCCGGGCTCATGGTCGCGCAGCCATTGCAGCTTGAAGGCGGGCCAGGCCGGCGTGGCCGGGTTGGCGGTCAGCGCCAGCCAGCTTTCGACATCCTCCTCCGCCTCGAAGCGGGTCACATAGTCGAGCGTGCGCTTGTCGTTCCACAAGGGCACCGCCTCGCGCGTCGGATTGCCGTCGGCGTCGACCAGGACTGTCCCATGCATCTGGCCGCAGGCGCAGACGGCCTCGATCGTGTGGCCCTCGGCCCTGGCATGGGCGGTCACTTCGCTGAGCGCGGCGCATGCCGCTGCCCACCAGTCCTCGGGACGCTGCTCGGACCATCCGAAGAACGGCGTGATCTGCGCATATTCGCGCGCGGCGACGAACAGCACACGGCCGTCCACCCCCATCAGGGCGGCACGGGTGGAGCCGGTGCCGATGTCGATCGCGACCGTCGCCTGCATGGACTACCTGCGCAACAGGGTCGATCCGTTCTGGATCAGCACGGCGACCACGATGATCACGCCCAGATAGACCTGCTGGTGGTAGCCGGGCACGCCGGCGAGGTTCATGATGTTGCCGATGACGCCCAGGATCATCACGCCGATGAAGGTGTTGATGACTCCGCCGCTGCCACCCATCAGGCTCGCGCCGCCGATGACCACGGCGGCGATGACGTCGAGTTCGTTGCCGGCTCCCACGGACGCCGAGCCGACGCCCGAGCGGGAGGTGACGAGCACCCCGGCGACGGCGGCGAGCGCGCCGGAGATGACGTAGACCGACATCACATACCAGGGCACCGATATGCCCGACAGCCGCACCGCCTCCTCGTTCGAGCCGATCGCCTTCACCAGCCGCCCGAAACGGCTGAAGTTCAGCACGATGAAGGCGAGCACGAACAATCCGATCATCAGCAGAGCCGGATTGGGGATACCCAGCGAGAAGGAGGTGCCGAAGCCCTGCAGGGACTGGCCGGCCTCGCCGAGCGTGATCGGCTGGCCGTTCGACAGGATCAGCGCGACGCCCCGCGCCGCGGTCATCATCGCCAGCGTGATGACGAAGGCGGGCAGCCGGAAGAAGGCGATGAGAAAGCCCGACACCAACCCGCAAAGAGCTCCCATTCCCACGACCATCGCAAGGGCGACGGGCATGGGATAGGACTGCACCACGATCGCGGTGGTGACCGAGCCGAGCGCGGCGATGGAGCCGACGGACAGGTCGATCCCGCGCGTCAGGATCACGTACAGCATGCCGATCGCCATGACGCCGATACCCGACATCTGGCGCAGCACGTTCATCACGTTGCGCTCTGTGAGGAAGGCGTCCGATTGCGCCTGGGCGACAAGCACCAGCAAGAGGAAGATCACGGCCGTGCCGTATTGCCGGAACGCCTTGGAAAAATTGAAGCGGCGCCGGGTCTGGACCTCGTCGAATGTTGCGGCCTTCTCTGTCATGCTTCCATCTCCGCGCGAGCCGGCCGACGGCGGGCCATCGACAGTGTCAGCAGCTTTTCTTCCTCGAAATCCGGCGGGGCGAGTTCGCCGCGCAATTCCCCCTCGCCCATGACCAGCACGCGATCGCACAACCCGAAAAGCTCTGCGTGCTCGGACGAGATGACGATCACCGCCTTGCCCTCGGCGGCGAGACGATGGACCAGCGTATAGATCTCAGTCTTCGCGCCGACATCGACGCCGCGGGTCGGTTCATCCAGGATGATCAGGTCGGGATCGGTGTTGAACCATTTCGCCAGGACGACCTTCTGCTGGTTGCCGCCCGACAGGCTCGAGACCGGGTCGTTCATCGATCCGAGCTTGATGCGCAGCGACTGGATCAGCTTCTGCACCAGGCCGCGCTCCGCCGCCGGGCGGAAGAAGCCGGCCGCCGTCACCGGCGCGGCATTCGCCATGGTCACGTTCTTGCGGATTTCCATGTCCAGAACGATGCCCTGACCCTTGCGGTCCTCGGGCACCAGTCCGACGCCGCTGCGGACCGCCTGCCGGGGCGTGCGCGGATGGTACGGCGCATTCTTCAGCGTCATCTTGCCGCCCGAGACCGGATCGGCGCCGAAGATCGCCCGCGCCACCTCGGTCCGGCCCGAGCCGACGAGACCGCCGAGCCCCACCACCTCGCCCCGGCGCACCGCGAAGCTGACATTGCGGATACCGTTGGGAAGATCGAGGTTCTCGACGCGCAGCACCTCCTCGCCGACCACGGTTTCCGGCTTGTCGCCGAAGAGCTGCGACAGGGGACGCCCGACCATCATGCGGATCAGCGAGTCGACCGGAGTGGAATCGGGTGTGACGGTGTCGACGATGCGGCCGTCCTTCATCACGGTGATGCGGTCGGCGATCTCGTAGATCTCGTCCAGCCGGTGCGAGATGTAGACGATGCCCACGCCTGAATCGCGCAGGCCCTTGATGATCTGGAGGAGCCGTCGCGCGTCGCCCGTCGACAGGACCGCGGTGGGTTCGTCGAAGACGATCACCCGCGTCTCGCGCGACAGCGCCTTGGCGATCTCGACCACCTGCTGGTGGGCGACCGACAGGTCGGATACCTGCGCGCCGGGCGCTATGTCGAAGCCCAGGCGCTGGATCAGGTCACGCGCCTTTTCGCGCAGCCGCGCCCAGTTGATGCCAGGCGGCAGCGCGCCGAGGAAGATGTTCTCGGCCACCGAGAGATCGGGCGCCAGCGCCATTTCCTGGTGGATGACCGAGATGCCGCGGCGGATCGCATCCGTAGGACCGGTGAGGCGTTCCTCCCTGCCTTCGATCAGGGTCCGGCCGGTGTCGGGGCGGATCTCGCCGCCCAGCACGCGCATCAGCGTGGACTTGCCGGCGCCGTTCTCGCCGCACAGGCCATGAACCTCGCCGGCCTTCAGGTCGAAATTCACGCCGGTCAGGGCATGGATGCCCGCGAAGGACTTCGTGATGTCCTCGAGTTGTATCAGTGCCGCCACTACGCCTCCTCCCCTGCTCCGACCCATGGCGACCGGGCCGCCGACATGCGTCGGCGGCCCGGCACCCGGTCAGAACATTGAGTCGGCCTTGTAGTACTGGTCCACGTTCTCCTTCGTGACCACCGCCGGATCGGTGAAGGTGAACTTGGTCAGGTTCTGCTCTTCGCCCTTGAGCGCCTTGACGCCGATATCGACAGCCATCTTGGCGAGCGCCGCCGGATCGTTCAGGCCGGTCGCGCCGTATTCGCCGCGCTTGATCATCTCGTAGGCTTCCTTCTGGCCGTCGGCCGCCGCGACCAGCAGAATGCCGTCCAGACGGTTCGCCGCCTTCAGCGCCTCACGCGCCCCGATGACCATCGAGTCGTTCTCGCCCAGCACGACATTGATGTCGGGATGGGCGGTCAGAAGATCCTCCATGGCGCTCAGGCCGCCCTCGGTCGACCAGTTGCCCCAGCCCTGGCCGACGATCTCGACATTGGCGTGGCCGTAATTGGTCAGCAGCGCATCCATCAGGCCGTCCAGGACGCCCAGCCGGCGGGCCTGTCCGACGACATTGCCCTGCGAGCCGGAGAGCAGCGCGATCTTCAGCGGCTTGCCGCCGGTTTCCTTGGCGAGCCATGCGCCGACGAGCTTGCCGTTGTCCCCGTTCGAGGCCGAGACGTTGGTGATGAAGTTGGCGGAAGGATCGAGCATCGAGTCCATCGCCACCACATGCGCGCCGGCCGCCGTCGCCGCGTTCACCGCGGGGATGAGGCCCTTGGCGTCGCGCGGATTCACGATCAGCACGTTCACGCCCGAGGCGATCATGTCCTCGACGTCGCCGATCTGCTTGACCATGTCGTTCTGGCCGTCGGCGGAGCGGACGCTGCAGCCCGCGGCCTCGGCCGCCTGGCGCGCCGCGACTTCCTGCGCCGCGAAATAGGGGGCCCCCAGCGTGTACATCGAAATGCCGACCGAGCAGGCCTCGTCGGCCAGGGCCGAGCCCGTCAGCATCAAGGTGCCCAGCAGGGCTCCGGCAATCGTCGCTTTCATCGTGGATAATCCTCCCATGGAACAGCCGTGTCCGGTCGGTCTGCGCACGAGCCTCGCCCATGCCTCCTCTGCCGGACCGCAGGGATGGTAGGCGGGACTCGATGCGGCGTCAATTATTGTTCGGTGAAAAAAGTAGCGAAACTAACAAAATAGATTGAAAATACTCTTTCTCAGTCGCTACTGTGGCTCAGTTCTGTAGCGTCACTACCATTTATGACGGGAGGGAATTATGATTTTTGCCGAACCGCGCCTGTGCGGCGTCTCGGTGGAGACGGGCATGCTCGAGAACGGCGACGGCCACTATCGGAAGACCTATCGCGACCTCGCGGGGCTTTATGCAGACGCCGCGGCCTTCGACGCGATCGTTTCCGAGAAGGGCGACCAGGTGGCCTACGAGGTCACGTCCTACACGCCCGGCAAGAAGACCTCGGACATGATCATGGGCGTCACCCGGATGGAGCCCGGCAGGGTGGGGCGCGAATACTACCTGACACGCGGGCACATCCACGCCAACGGCGACCGCCCGGAGGTCTACTACACGCTTTCGGGACGCGGCATCATGCAGATGGAAAGCCCCGACGGGGAGGTGCGGCTGGTCGAGATGGGGCCGCAGCAGATCTGCTACGTGCCACCTTTCTGGATCCACCGCTCGGTCAATATCGGCGATACCGATCTGGTCATGTTCTTCTCCTATCCGGCGGATTCGGGCCAGGACTACGGCATCATCGAGCGCTCCGGCGGGATGCGCGTGCGGGTGATGGACGACGGCAAGGGCGGCTGGGTCGCCGAGGACAATCCCGCCTGGAAGAACCGCGCCCCGGACGAGGTGAAGGCGATCCTTGAGAATGCGGGAGTGGCGGCATGAGCGGGACATTCGACCGTGTCGCCGGGATCGGCGTGGTCCCCGTCATCGCCATCGAGAAGGCGGAATATGCCGTACCGCTGGCCGATGCGCTGCTCGAAGGCGGGTTGGGCGTCGCCGAGATCACCTTCCGCACCGCCGCTGCCGCCGAGGTGATGGCGATCCTGCGCGACAAGCGGCCGGAGCTTCTGACCGGGGCGGGCACCATCCTGACCCTCGACCAGGTCGCAAGCGCTGCCGGGTGCGGCGCCGCCTTCGGCCTCGCGCCAGGCTTCGATCCCGCCATCGTCGATGCCGCGGCGGGCGCGGGCCTGCCCTTCGCGCCGGGCGTGATGACGCCTTCCGATCTCACGCTGGCGGCCGGGCGCGGCTGCCGGCTGATGAAATTCTTCCCGGCGGTCGCCGCCGGCGGGCCGGTGATGCTGAAGAACATCCATGCGCCTTTCGCGCATCTTGGGCTGCGCTTCATCCCGACCGGCGGAGTGACGCTCGAGACCATGAAGGACTGGCTGGCGATGCCCGAGATCGCCGCCGTGGGCGGCACCTGGATCGCCAAGGCCGAGGACATGCGCAACGGCGACTGGTCCGGCATCGCGGCCAAGGCGCGCGCCGCCGTCGCTCGCGCGAAGGAGATCCGCGGATGAGCCGCTACACGCCAGCCGAGAAGCCGACGCTTTACTTCATCGGCGTCACTACGGCCAAGAGCTCGATCATGAAGGTCTTTCCCGCCTGGGCGAAGGAGCTCGGCCTGGGCGACGTGCAGATCAAGGGGATGGACTTCCCGCTGCATGCCGATCCGGCGGCCTATCGCGAGGCGGTCGCCTTCATCCGCGACGACGCCCTGTCGCTGGGCGCGCTGGTGACGACCCACAAGATCGACCTGTTCAACGCCTGCCGCGACATGTTCGACGTGATCGACCCCTTCGCGACGCTGATGAAGGAGACGTCGTGCATTTCGAAGGCGGACGGCAAGCTCGTCTGCCATGCGAAGGACCCGATCTCCTCAGGGCTTTCCATCGACGGTTTCCTCGGTCCCGGCTATTTCGCCCGGACCGGCGCCGAGGTGTTCTCGATCGGCGCCGGCGGATCGACCATCGCGCTGACATGGCATCTGATGCGCACCGAGCGCGGCGCGGACGTTCCCTCGCGCATCGTCGTCTCGAACCGCTCGCAGCACCGCCTCGACGAGATCCTGCACATCCACCGCGAGATCGAGACTGCGGTGAAACTGGACTATGTGCTGGCGCCGACGCCGGCCGGCAACGATGCGGTGCTGCCGGGGCTGAAGCCCGGTTCGCTCGTCATCAACGCGACCGGGCTCGGCAAGGACGCGCCCGGCTCGCCGCTGACCGACGCCGCTGTGTTTCCAAAGAACGCTGTGGTCTGGGATTTGAACTACCGCGGCGATCTGGTTTTCCTCGATCAGGCCCGCGTGCAGGAAAAAGCCCGCGGCCTGACGGTCGTCGACGGTTGGACCTATTTCATCCACGGCTGGACGCAGGTGATCGCCGAGGTGTTCCACATCACGATCGGCACGGATGCTGCAACGATCGAGCGCCTTACCCGCATCGCCCATGCGGCTGCGAAAGGCTAGATCGTGGCGCGCATCCTGATCACGCCGCGCTCTCTGACCTCCGACCCTCCGCCGGAGCTCCGCCCCCTGCGCAACGCCGGGCATGAGCTGGTGTTTTCGACGCCGGGCAGGACGCCCGACGAAGCCGAGCTCCTGCGCCTCGTTCCCGGCGTCGAAGGCTGGCTGGCGGGAGTCGAGCCGGTCTCGCCCGCCGTCATCGCCGCCGCCGACCGGCTGAAGGTGATCAGCCGCAACGGTACCGGCGTCGACAGCCTGCCGCTGGCCGAGGCCAAAGCGCGGGGCATCCGCATCGAGCGGGCCCTGGCCGCCAATGCCACCGGTGTCGCCGAGTTGGCGATCGGACTGGCGCTCGCCGCCTGCCGCAGCCTGCCGGATGTCAGCCGGGGCGTCCGCGACGGGCAATGGCCGCGTCTCAAGGGCCGCGAGATCGAAGGGGCGACGGTCGGCATCGTCGGGCTGGGCGCCATCGGCCGCAAGGTGGCCGGCGTGATGGCGGCTTTGGGTGCGAGGGTGCTGGGCACCGATCCGTTCCGTCCCGACCTTGGCGCGCTTGCCGGGCAGGTCGCTTATGCGGACCTACCGGAAGTGATCGAGCACGCGGAAATCCTGTCGCTGCATTGTCCGATGCCGGCCGACGGCCGCCCGGTGCTGGATGCGACGGCGCTCGGGACGATGCGGCGCGGCGCGATCATCGTCAACACGGCGCGTGCCGGCCTGATCGATGATGCGGCGCTGGCCGCCGCGCTGGACGAGGGCCGCGTCTCGGCCTATGCGACCGACGTCTTCGCGACGGAACCGCCCGCGCCCGGCGGGCTGGCCGCGCATCCCCGCGTGATCGCCACCAGCCATATCGGCGGCCTGACCGACGCCAGCGTACGCCGCGCTACCGAGATCGCGGTGGCGAATCTGCTGGTCCATCTGCCGGGCTCCCATGCGGCTGGCTGAAACACCCCTGGCCGAGCCGCTTCCGGCTCTGCTGGCCCGCCCGCCGGGGTGCGAATCGCGGCTGTGGTGGCTGGGCCAGGCAGGGTTCGTCATCGAGGGCGGGGGCCGCAGGGCGGTCATCGACGCCTACCTGTCGGATTCCCTGGCCGAGAAATATCGGGGCGCGAAATTTCCCCATCTGCGCATGATGCCGGCGCCCGTCTCCCCGCACGAGATCGCCCATGTCGACCTCGTGCTCGCCACCCACGCCCATACCGATCACCTCGACCCCGGCACGCTGCCGGCCCTCATGACGGCCAATCCGGGCGCGCTGCTGGTCGCGCCGCGGGCGGCCCGCGCCGTGGCGCTCGACCGGTCGGGGATCGCGGCCGGCCGTCTGGTCTGCGTGGAGGCCGGAGAGACGCTGGACGTGGCGGGGATCCGGCTGTCGGCGGTCCGTGCCGCGCATGAGACGCTGGAGCGGGACGCCGACGGCGCCCACCGCTTCCTCGGTCTCGCTCTGACGGTCGCAGGCCGCACCGTCTTTCACTCCGGCGACACCATTCCCTTTCCGGGTCAGGCACAGGAAGTGCGGGCGCTCGGCGCCGATCTTGCGCTGTTTCCCGTCAACGGGCGCGACGCGCAGCGCGCGGCCAACGGCGTGCCGGGCAACATGACGATGCAGGAGGCGCTGGCGCTGGCGCGCGGGGCGGGCATCGGCGCGATGATCGCGCATCATTTCGGGCTGTTCGACTTCAACACCGTCGCCAGGGCCGAAGTCGAGGAAGCCGCCGCGGCGTCGACAACGCCGCATGCCGTGGCGGCGCGGACGGAATTGTCCTATAGCCTGGTTCCGTAGCCAGCAGAGCGCCATCCAAATGAACACCCCGGTCGAAACCCGCGCGCCGCGAAACATCCTCGAGGCGATCCGGATGATGCGCCCAGATTTGCGCAAGTCCGACCGGAAGGTCGCCGATGTCGTTCTGGAGAATCCGGACCGCATCCTGAACGCCACCGTCGCCGAGACCGCCGACATCGCCGAGGTCAGCCAGCCGACGGTGATCCGCTTTTGCACCGCCATCGGCTGCGAGGGATTCCAGGACTTCAAGATCCGCCTGGCGCAAAGCCTGGCGCTCGGCACGCCGGCGACGCAATCGGCGATCATCTCCGACGACACGCCCGAACAGGTCGCCGCCAAGATCTTCGACTATACGATAACCTCGCTGGACTGGGCGCGCCACAAGCTGGACATGACCCAGGTGAACGAGGCGGTCGCGCTGATCCTCGGCGCGCGCAGCCTGGAAATCTTCGGCTTCGGCGCCTCGGCCATCGTCGCGCAGGATTTTCAGCAGAAGTTTCCCCTGCTGGGCGTGCCGTGCCATGCGACGATGGACAGCCACCAGCAGCTCATGGCGGCATCGATGATGCGTCCGGGCGACGTGGCGGTGACGATCTCCAATACGGGCGAGACGCTGTCCATCGTGGAGCTGGCGCGGCTGGCGCGCGAACAGGGCGCGAAGGTGATCGCGATCACCGCCTCCGCCGATACCGCGCTCGCCAATTACGCCGACTTGCTGATCAATGTGGAGACGCTGGAAAACACCGACCTCTACACTCCGACGACGTCGCGGATTGCCGCGCTGGTCGCCGTCGACATCATCTCCACGCTGGTGGCGCGACGGCTGGACCGGGTCGAGAACCAGAAGCTCATCCGCATGAAGCGCTATCTGACCCAGATCCGCAGGAACCAGATATTCTGAAGCGTGATGCGCCGGACAGCGTCATTCGATCGTGGATCGGATGACGCTCGAAAGCCCTGGCTTACCCGCACCGCAAGGACTGCCCCTCCGATCCCCACAGAAGGACACGATGCGATGCCCGGTACGACGAACGACTTTCCTGCATTTCGCGACCCCGCCAGGCCCGGCGCCCCGATCATCCCCCGCGAGGACTGGGACCGGGCGCCTTGGAATCGCTGGACGTTCCAGCATGTCCGCGAAATGGTGCCGACCGCGCAGGTCTGGCGTGGGGAGGGACCGGCAAGTCCGTTGCCCGAGGCGCATCAGGACATCGACGCGATCGGCTTCGAGGTCGACGGACGGCGCGACACGATCGCCGGTTTCCTGCGCACGAGTTACAATGACGGCCTGCTGATCCTGCATCGCGGCAGGGTTGTCGCCGAGCGCTACCACAACGGCATGAGCGCGCGCACGACGCACCTGTCGCAATCCGTGGCGAAGTCCGTCGTCGGCACGGTCGCCGGGATCCTGGTCGGCAGGGGGCTGCTCGACCCGGCGGCACCCCTCACCGAATATCTGCCCGAACTGGCGGCCACTGCCTATCGCGGGGCTTCCGTCCAGCACGTCCTCGACATGACGAGCGGGGTGGTCTTCGACGAAACCTATACCGCGCTCGACTCGCATATGGCCAAGGTGGACGCCGCCTGCGGCTGGAAGGAGCGCCGGGACCCGAGCTGGCCGGCTTCGGTGTGGGAACTGATCCTGACGCTGACGGAGGCGGAATGCGCGCATGGCGCTTCCTTCCGCTATCGCTCGATCGAGACGGACGTGCTGTCCTTCGTCCTGCAGCGTGTCGGCGGCATGCCGCTGGCCGAGCTTGTCAGCCGGGAACTGTGGGCGCCGATGGGCGCAGGAGAGGACGCCTATTTCACCGTCGATCCGGCTGGCTACGCGCTCGGCGACGGCGGCTTCAACGCCACGCTGCGCGACTATGGCCGCTTCGCCCTCCTGCACCTGGGGCACGGCGAGATGAACGGCGGGCGCATCGTCCCTGCGGCATGGATCGAGGAGATCACGGCCGGCGCCCGGCCGCAGCTTTTCGGCGGCATCTATCACGAGGCGCTGCCGCAGGGCGCCTACCATAACCAGTTCTGGATCGAGGGCGGTGCGAGCCGCGCCTACATGGCGCGCGGCGTGTTCGGACAGATGATCTACATCGACCCGGCCGCGGAGTTCGCCGCCGTCGTCCTGTCGAGCTGGCCCGAATTCGTCGACACGACGCGCACGCGTACCGCGCTGGCAGCCGTCCGCGCGATCCGCGACGCCGTCGGCTCCCCACATGGGTGACCGCTGGTCATAGGCCCGTCCGCCGTCGCGGTCAGTTCGTGCTTGCCGTCGCGATTCCAGGTCTCCGGCACGCCGCCGCGCATGAAGCTCAGATGCACGTGCACGCCGTTGCCCACGCCGGCGGGATCGCGGATCGGCGTAAACCTCACATCGCGGCCGGACCGGGCGGCGACGGCGGTCAGCAATTCGCGCAGGATCGTCGAATGATCCGCTATGGCCACGCCATGCGCGGGGCCCATGGTCACTTCGTATTGCCCCGCCCCATATTCCTTCATGAAGGTATCGGGGGCCAGTCCGGCGGCCCGCATCGCCGCCACGAGCGTTTCCGCCAGGCGGCGCTCGGCGCGGAAGCCCGAGGTGGAAAAGGCGTCTCCGAGCGGCTTGACCCGTTGCGAAACTGGAACTCATGCTCGAATGCGCCGAACAGGGTAAGGCCCGCGACCTTTTCCAGCCGGTCCAGCGCCGCCTTCAGGATCGAGCGCGTGCAGAATTCCCATGGCCTGCCGTCGGTGTGGCGGATGTCGCCCAGCGCGAAATGCTCGACAGCTCGACCCGGACGCGGGCGGCCTCGTCGGGAACGACCACGAGATCGCCGAGCGCGCCGAACGGACTTTCAGCGATGGTGTCGAAATTGACTATGATCGATAAATTTCTTTCACTCAGCCGATAACTTCCATCTTGAACGGGTACGGCCAGCAGGTTCGAGGCAGATGTTGCGGTCCGAGGGTTCTCTTGCGGCATTGTTGTCGCCGCGCGACCCCGATACGGCATAGTCAAGAGAGCCTGAGGGCGCTGGCCAAGCGCTATGGGATCAACCAGAAGATCGTCGCGAAGTGGAAGGGACGGACCACGGTCGCCGACCTGCCGACCGGACCGAGGGAGCCACGATCGACGGTCCTCTCCGTCGAGGAGGAAGCGGTCATCGTCGCCTTCCGGCGCTATCGAGCCAGGCCAGCATCGGCTATGCCGACCTCGGCACGTTGCCCTATACCCTCGATCTCGACAGCTACATGCGCGACTATCTGACCGTCGGCCTCGGCGTCGATACGAAGCTCGACGACAACATGACGTTGCGATTCGACTACCAGACGTCGTTCGGATTCGATGGCAACGCCCAAAGTCACACGTTCGGCATCCGACTCGGCGGTAGTTTCTGACAAGCGTGAAAGGAAA
>JAFKJW010000090.1 GCA_017305925.1 Hyphomicrobiales bacterium
CGACATCAAGGGCGAGCGCGTGCGCTTCCCGCGCGGCCTGCCGCGCTCAATCCTGAAGACGGCCCCGAAAGTCTATACCCAGCATGCGCGCAACCCGGAACGCAATGTCGAGATCGGCGGCAAGGCCACCGTGTTCGCGCCGGTCTACGGCCCGCCCTTCGTGCGCGACCTCGACGGCAACCGCCGCTACGCCACGATCGAGGATTTCCGCAATTTCGTGAAGCTCGCCTACATGGCGCCGTCGATCCACCATTCGGGCGGCACGGTGTGCGAGCCGGTGGACGTGCCGGTGAACAAGCGTCACCTCGACATGGTCTACAGCCACATCAAATATTCCGACAAGCCGTTCATGGGCTCGGTGACGGCGCCGGAGCGCGCCGAGGACACGGTGGCGATGGCCAAGATCGTGTTCGGCGACGATTTCGTCGAAAACAACACGGTCACGACCTCGCTCATCAACGCCAACTCGCCGATGGTCTTCGACGAGACGATGCTCGGCGCACTGAAGGTCTATGCGCGGCACAACCAGGCCTGCATCGTCACGCCGTTCATCCTGGCCGGCGCCATGAGCCCGGTGACGGTTGCCGGCACGCTCACCCAGGTGCTGGCCGAAGTGTTGGCGGGCGCCGCGCTGACGCAGCTCGTCAGGCCCGGCGCGCCGGTGCTGTTCGGCACCTTCGCCTCCTCCATCTCGATGCAATCGGGCGCGCCCACCTTCGGCACCCCGGAGCCGTCGCTTGTCTCCTACGGCGCTGCCCAGCTCGCCCGGCGGCTCGGCCTGCCGTTCCGCACCGGCGGCTCGCTCTGCGCCTCCAAGGTGGCCGACGCGCAGGCCGCCTATGAGAGCGCCAACACGCTGAACTCCACGCTGCTCGCCGGCACCAATTTCGTGCTGCATGCGGCCGGCTGGCTGGAGGGCGGGCTTTCCTCCGGCTACGAGAAGTTCATGATGGACGTCGACCAGCTCGGCATGGCGCAGAAGATGGCCGAGGGCGTCGACCTCTCGGAGAACGGGCAGGCGATGGACGCCATCCGCCAGGTCGGCCCCGGCAGCCATTACCTCGGCTGCGACCATACCCAGGCGAATTTCCAGACCGCCTTCTACCGCTCGACGATCGCCGACAACAATTCCTACGAGCAATGGCTGGCCGAGGGCGAAAAGCGCGCCGACCAGCGCGCCAACGAGCTTTGCCGCCGCTGGCTGGAGAGCTACGAGGCGCCGCCGCTCGATCCGGGCATAGACGACGGGCTGAAGGACTTCATCGCCAGGAAGAAGGAGTCGATGCCCGACGCCTTCACGTGAAGGAAGCCCGAAGACGGCCGGGCTAAAGTGGCCGACATCATCCACAAGGAAGTCTGGCGCAGCGCGTTCAAGGCGCCGGGGGAGGGGTGACTGTTCTTTCTATACAAGTTTTGATATAAGTGGCGGATATTGATGAAGCGGCTGGAGTTCCTCGGTGACGCGCGGGATGAGCTTCGGCGGTTTCCTGAGAATCAGCGCCGAGAGGCAGGTGTTCAGTTGCACAAGGTGCAACTGGGGTTTGAGCCGAGCGACTGGAAGCCGATGCCGGGCATCGGGGCGGGCGTCCGTGAAATCCGCATCCGGGACGAGCATGGTGCGTGCAGGGTCATGTATGTCGCAAGCTTCGAAGAGGCCGTTTACGTGCTCCATGCGTTCCAGAAGAAGTCGCAACAGACTTCGAAGCGCGATATCGAGGTCGCTGCAACTCGCTTCAAGCAGATATGAGGACTCTCATGCAGCGTGAAAGCTTCGACAATGTCTGGGATGCCCTGGAATCTTCTCCCGCCGAGGCCGCGAGCATGAAAATGCGGTCCACCTTGCTGATCGCGATAGAGCGGCAGGTGCGCGAATGGGAGCTTACGCAGGCAGAAGCGGCGCGCCGATTGGGGATCACGCAGCCCCGTCTCAACGATCTGTTGCGGGGGCGGATAGGAAATTTCAGCCTTGATGCCCTGATTGCGCTTGCGCGAGCTGCCGGGCTTTCCGTGCGGCTTGAAATCGACCGTGCCGCCTGACGCTGCGCCGCTTTCTACGCCAACGCAGGAGCGGCTGCTAAAAGCGCTTGTGCCCTATGGCCTTATCCTGCGTGGCGGTATCGATTTCGCGGGGCGGGAGGATGCGCCACCCGGTCCCTCCGGCGCGCCTGCTCGTTCGGCGGTGCTGATCGGCAACGCCGGCGCGACCTACTGGCCGCACTTCATGCGCTGGCGCGCGCGACAGCCGGCCGACCTCGCCGAGCCGCTCGACACATGGTGCCGGGAGGTGATCGGCGGGATCGCGGAGCGGTTCGGGGCGCGCGCCGTGTCGCCGTCGGACCGACCCTTTCTGCCGTTCCAGCGATGGGCGATGCGGGCCGAAGGGCTGAGGTCCTCGCCGCTCGGCATCCTCATGCATCCCGAATACGGCCTCTGGCATGCCTATCGCGGTGCGTTGCTGTTCGACATCGAGATCGCAGCGGAAGCGCCTCGTGCGGCGGTTCACCTTTGCGACCTGTGCATCGGAAAACCCTGCCTGAAAGCCTGTCCGGTCGATGCCTATGCGGAAGCGTCGTTCGACTATCCGGCATGCCTCGGCCATGTGCGCGGCGCGTCGGGCGCGGCCTGCCGGGAGAGGGGATGCCTCGACCGGAATGCCTGCCCGCATGGCGCGGCGTATCGCTATCCGGCCGCCGTTCAGGCCTTCCACATGGCGGCTTCCCTCAGGCCGAAAGCGCGTGCGGCGTGATCGCGGCGACGAGCGGCAGGGTCCAGACTTGCACGGGCTCGTCGCGACCTCTGAGATGGATCGGTCCGCGATCCTCGGCCAGGAGAGGAAGCGCCGTTGCGGTTTCCTTGCGGGCGGCCTCGAGCAGCGCGCCACCGAAGGCGGCGCGGGCGTCGAGGTCGCGGCAGAGCACCTGCAGGCGGCTCGCCACGTTCACCGTGTCGCCGACGACGGCGAAGGAGAGGTTGCGTTCGCTGCCGACCGCGCCGATCACCACCGGCCCGTATTGCGCGCCGATTCGCACGTCGATCGGCACCAGGCCGGCCGTCCTGCGCTGCGCGTTCAGGTCGTCCAAGGACGCCGCCATGGCGATGGCGCAGCGGATGGCGCGCGTGGCGTCGTCCGCGCCGGCGCGCGGCACGCCGAATGTCGCCATGATGCAGTCGCCGATGTAGTTGTCGACGGTGCCGCCATGGTCGAAGACCACCTGCTCCATGCGCCGGTGGAACTGGCGCAGCAGGACGAACACGTCCTCGGCGGGGTGCTCCTCGGAATAGGCGGTGAAGCCCACGATGTCGGCGAAGAGCACGGCGACGTCCTGCCGGCGGACGGGGCCGAAAGGCTCGTCTTCCGAGGCGAGATCGTCGACGACGTTCGGGGAAAAGTGGCGCGACAGGTTCGAGCGCGCCCGCTCGGCCTTGATATAGGCATCGGCCAGGCGGCGCGAGCGGGAGACGACCAGCGCGATGATGACGCCGATGATCAGCATGACGAAGACGTTCGCGGCCTGGTCGAAGGCGTCGAGGAAGTTGGGGTTGAGGTAGAAGCTCAGCCGTTCTTCCAGCGGCATCCCGTAGAGCTGCGTGGCCGGGATGATGGTTCCCGGGCGGAACGCCACCCACAGCACGCCGCCCAGCCACGCGAGCGCCGCCGCCACGCCGAGCCATAGCGCGAGCCGCGGTGACAGCGTCAGCGCGCCCAGGCAGACGAAGATGATGAGATATTTGAAGCCGCTCTCGCGCAACTGCATGGCGGGCGGGACGCCGGCGACGCCGAAGGGGTTCGGGATGATGATCAGCGCGGTGATGACCGCGACGTCGAGCGTGCCGATGACATAGCCGATCCAGGCGGGCGCCTCGCGCCGCCGCGCCAGGCGGTATTGCAGCCAGCCCAGAACCATCAGGGCAAGCAGCTCCGCCAGGACGAAATAAAGCGCGGCGTTCCACTTGCCGACGAGCGCGAAGAAGAAGCCGACCGCCAAGAGCGAGCCGGTGCGGGCGATGAATTGCAGGCGGGCGCCCTCCCGCTCGGCGCGGGAACGCAGATTGCGCATGCGCGAGCGGCGGCGGAGGTCGAGCGAGGTGCTTTGCGTCATGTCGGTCTTGAGGTGCCGGGAACGCGGTGGCCCGCGCATCTCCGCCAGGGCGTCATCTCACGATTTGGCCGGGCAGGCAAATCCGGAGGATTCCTTTGGCGGGGCGTGCCCTTTGCAAAATTTTCCCTTTCGCCCAAAGGTTCGGCGCTAAAGCTTCGTCCAATGGGCAAATGACGGCGATGGTGCTGGAAGACGACGTCGTGTCCGACCGGGAACTGGTCGGGCGGGCGCGCAGCGGCGACAGGCAGGCTTTCGGCGAACTCGTCGGAAGGCACTACGATTTCATCCATCGCGTCGCCTGGCGCTGGTCCGGCAACCGCGCCGACGCCGAGGACATCGCGCAGGAGGTCTGCGTGCGGCTCGGCAAGGCGATCCGCACCTTCAGGGGCGAGGGCGCCTTCACCACATGGCTCTATGCGATGACGATGAACGCCGCGCGCGACCTGAAGCGCAAGACGCTGCGGGACAGCCTGAAGACGGAGGCCTTCGGCGTGCATGCGGCGATCGCCGGCGAGATGCCGGAGGAGCCGGACGACCAGGCGGAACGGCTCTGGACCTCGGTGCGCAGGCTGCCGGACAAGCAGCGCGAGGCGGTCATGCTCGTCTATGGCGAGGGCATGAGCCACGCCCAGGCGGCCGATGCGATGGGCCTCGCGGAGGCAACGGTCTCCTGGCACGTCCACGAGGCGAAGAAGCGGCTGCGCGACCTGATGCGCGTGGCCGGGGATGACTGATATGACGGACCACGACGAACTCGATATCCTGCGGCGGACGAAGGTGCCGGCTCCCCGGGCGGAAGCCCGCGCCGCCGCTTTGCGCGCCGCGCTCGACAGTTTTGATGGCGAAAATTCGGCGGCGACAGCCAAAGGAAAGGCGGCGCGGCCGCGTCTCACGGAGCGAGCAACGAAGCTCTGGAGAGACATCATGCAAAAGAAACTTCTCGCCACGCCGGCGCTGGCGACGCTCGTCGCGCTGCCGATCGCCGGCTACGCCACCTATCACATCATGGAGGAAAGCCGCTTCAACTTCGCGCCGCAGCCGCCGATCGAAGACGGCGCGGCCGGAACGAAGAGCGAGACGCAGGTTGCCAAGCAGCCGGTCGAACAGTCGGATTCAGCGGAGGAGAAGCCGATCGCTCATCTCGTTCCGCCGAAGCCCGGGCAGGGGCAGGACACCGGCGCTTCGCGCAAGATGGACGTTGCGAAGCAGGAGGCTGCGCCGGCCACGGAGCCACGATCCCGCGGCCTTGACATGGAAGCGGAACAGCCGGCCGCCGCGCTCGCGCCGGAAGCCGATGCTCTTTCCGACAAGGCTTATGAAAGGGCCATGCCGGCTCCCAGCGGACAGTTCATGGCCGGAAGCCAGAACCGGGCCTTGGGGCAGGGCGCGGCCAAGCTGCGCGCGGAGAGCGCGAAAGGTGTCGTCCAGCCAGCGCCGGCCGACACGGTCGCGCAGCCGGAGGAGAACCGCGACCGCTTCGCCGAATTCAAGACCAATCCGGTGAAGTCGGCCGCGACCGACCCGGTATCGACCTTCTCGATCGACGTCGACACGGCCTCCTATTCCTTCGCGCGCGCCTCGCTGAAGGCTGGCTTCCTGCCGCAGCCCGACACGGTGCGCGTCGAGGAGATGATCAACTACTTCCCCTATGACTGGAAGGGTCCGGACTCGGCCGATCCGCCGTTCAACACGACCGTTTCGGTCATGCCCGCGCCGTGGAACGAGGGCCACAAGCTGATGCATGTCGCCATCAAGGGCTACGACGTGCAGCCGGCCGTCCAGCCGAGAGCCAATCTCGTCTTCCTCATCGACACGTCGGGCTCGATGAACGCGCCGGACAAGCTGCCGCTGCTGCAATCGGCCTTCCGCCTGCTGGTCGGCAAGCTGAGAGCCGACGACACGGTCTCCATCGTCGCCTATGCCGGCGAGGCCGGCACGGTCCTGGAGCCGACCAGGGCTTCGGAAAAGGACAGGATCCTTCAGGCGATCGACAATCTTTCGGCCGGCGGCTCGACGGCCGGCGAGGCCGGCCTGCGCGAAGCCTACCGGCTGGCCCAGAAATCCTTCGTCAAGGATGGCGTCAACCGCGTCATGCTGGCGACGGACGGCGACTTCAATGTCGGCCAGACGGACGACGACGATCTGAAGCGGCTGATCGAGGAGGAGCGCCGGTCCGGCGTCTTCCTGTCGGTGTTCGGATTCGGGCGCGGCAACCTCAACGACCGGATGATGCAGACGATCGCTCAGAACGGCAACGGCACGGCCGCCTATATCGACACGTTGCAGGAGGCCGAGAAGGTGCTGGTCCAGGAAGCCTCCTCGACCATGTTCCCGATCGCCAAGGACGTAAAAATCCAGGTCGAGTTCAATCCGGCGAAGGTCGCCGAATACCGGCTGATCGGCTACGAGACCCGTGCGCTTGCCCGCGAGGACTTCAACAACGACCGCGTCGACGCCGGCGAGATCGGCTCGGGCCACTCGGTGACGGCGATCTACGAGGTCACGCCGAAGGGCCAGCCGCAGATGATCGACGACTTGCGCTATGGCGAGGCCTCGACCGACAATGGCGGCGTGGCGAACGCCGACGAATACGCCTTCGTGAAGATCCGCTACAAGCTGCCCGACGCGGATGCCTCAAAACTGATCACCACGCCGGTGACGGGCGCCAACGAGATCGCCTCCTTCGACCAGGCGACAACCGACCAGCGCTTCTCCGTGGCGGTGGCGGCCTTCGGGCAAAAGCTGCGCGACGGCGACCAGACCGCCTCGATGGGCTGGGATCGCATCGCCGGGATCGCCTCGGCCGCGCGCGGCGCCGATCCTTTCGGCTACCGCTCGGAGTTTCTGTCGCTGGTGCGGCTGGCGGCGGCGCTCGACAAGAGCAAGCCGTAGGCCTTCCGGCATCGCATGCAGGAGGCCCGGCCGCCGCGCCGGGCCTTTTTCTTTCGCGCAAGCGCCCGTTCACATCGCCCTCACGCGCATGTGTCTGCACGCGCGTCGAATTTCCCCAAGGATAGCATCCGCGCCTTCGTCCCATGATCGAAAGCACCTGAAGCCCGAAGGGCGGATTGGTGCGGGAATTGTCGTCTGCAATCAGGGATGTCCCGTTCGGGCTTGGGGGACGTCTCTCGCGGCCGCGCTGCGTTGGCCTCGGCGCGCGGCCGTCGTGCGGGCGGCAATGGGCCGGCTTCTCCGGGCGACCGCCCGATGCTGAAGCCGGCCGTGGGCGGTGAGGCGTGGCCGGCAAGGGGAAACCCTTGCCGGCCTTTTTTCTTTGTTTCTCAGGCAATTGCTTTCTCACGGACCGCCTTCGGCGCGGCCTCTCGCGGAAAATATCGCGATCTATCTTGTAAAAGTTATATCTTTTGATAGATATGACGTATCGAAAACATATCGAAAGGACGATACGATGTTTCATGGATGCGAAGGTTTCCGCGGTCGTGGCCGCGGCGAATGGGAGATGGCGGGTCGCGACGGCGGCGGGCGTGGTTTCGGGCGCGGACCGTTCGGCGGGCGCGGTCCCTTCGGGCGGCACGGACGGGGTCCGTTCGGCGGACGCGGTCCGCGCATGTTCGATTCGGGGGCGCTGCGTCTCGTCGTGCTCGGCCTGATCGCCGAGGAGCCTCGCCACGGCTACGACATCATCAAGGCGCTGGAGGCGAAGTTCGAAGGCGCCTACAGCCCGAGCCCGGGCGCGATCTATCCGATGCTGCAGATGCTGGAGGAGGCAGACCTCGTCTCCTCGGAGGCGCACGGCAACAAGAAGCTCTATTCGATCACCGAAGAGGGCCGGGCCTATCTGGCGGAGAACCAGGCCGAGCTCGACCGGATCAACGCGCAGATCGCGGAAAGCTCGGAGGAAGTGAGCGGCGCGGCGCTCGGCCAGGAGGTGAAGGCACTGGGCTTCGCCGTCTTCAGCCGGCTGCGCTCCGGTTCGCTGACCGCCGAGCAGGCGGCAAAGGCCCGCGACATCCTGAAGAGGGCGCGGCGCGAACTGGAAGACCTGTAGGGCGGACAGGCTTCACGAGCGCTCAGGCATGGATCCCCGGGTCTTCGCAGCTCGCTCCGCTCCTGCTTCGCCCGAGGATGACCACGTTTGCGTGATGCCACCTGCGTGGAAAAACCGACGCACGACAACCATCCGTTCGTCATCGCGGGGCGGAGCAGGCCGAAGGCCGTCGCGCAGACCCTGGGATCCATGCCTGAACGGTTCACGAGGAGCGCCGTTCCATGCCGCGGCAGGCTTCAATGAACGGTCGGGCATGGATGCTCGGATCGCGCTTCCGCTACGCGGTCGCTTGTCCGAGGATGACGAAGCGTGATGAGCCGGATTACGCCCGGCTGCGGCGCCGTTCGCGGCGGCCTTCGGCGGTCTCGGCTGTGTTGGCGGCGGCCAGCTTGTTGCGCATCGGGCCGATGCGCCCGGTCACCGTCTCGACGGTTGGCCGTGCGCCCTTGCTATGGCTGTCGAGCGCCCGGCGCATCGCAGCCAGATGCTCGAAGGAGGTGCCGCAGCAGCCGCCGACGATTTTCGCGCCGGCATCCACCGCCAGTCGTGCGTAGTCGGCCATCAGCTCCGGCGTGCCGGAATAGTGGATCTCCGAGCCGCGGAATTCGGGAATGCCGCAATTGCCCTTGACGATCACGGTCGCCTCGGGCCGCGCGTCGGTCATGTCGAGCAGCGAGGCAAGGATATCGGAGGCGCCGACGCCGCAATTGGCGCCGACCGCGACAGGTGCATCCGCCAGCCCTTCCGCGACGCCGTGAATATCCCTCGGCAGCAGGCCCATCATGGTGCGGCCGGCCGTGTCGAAGGAACCGGTATAGGTGTAGGGCAGGCCGACCTTGATGGCGGCCTCGGCGGCGGCCCGGATCTCGCCGGGCGCCGACATGGTCTCGATCCAGGCGACCTCGGCGCCGCCGGCCTTCAATCCCTCGATCTGCTCCACGAAGGCGGCGACCGCCTCTTCATAGGAGAGCGCGCCGAGCGGAACGAGCAATTCGCCGGTCGGGCCGACCGAGCCCGCGACGATCACCTTGCGGCCGGCCTTGTCGGCGACCGAGCGGGCGATCTCGGCGGCGCGCCTGTTGATCCCGAAGACGCGGTCCTGCGCGTGGTGCAGCTTCAGCCGGTGGCGCGTGCCGCCGAAGGAGTTGGTGAGGATGATGTCGGCGCCGGCGTCGACAAAGCCCTGATGGAGCTTTGCGATCGTCTCGGGCGCGATCTCGTTGAGCAGCTCGGGCGCCTCGCCGGCCTGAAGGCCCATGGCGAAGAGATTCGTGCCGGTCGCGCCGTCGGCGAGCAGCACGCCCTTCTCGGCAAGCAGGGCATCGATCGGATTGAGCATCGCGGGTGCTTTCGCAGGAAGGGGAAGATTGAATAATCATATAAAGAAGTCTTTATATGAGGTCAACCGAGGCGTTAAATCTCTTCCGCCAGCCTGATCGCGAAGGCGGCTGCCTCGTGGGCGTGGATGTCGGCCGCGCGGATCAGATTGTCGAAATGGCGCATCAGCGTTGCGATGGGCGTCGGCGCGTTCAGCACCAGATACATGTCGCCGACATAGATCGCCGCGCGATACGGCCCGAAGATGGTGTAGGGGACCGAATAGCGGACGCGGCCGTCATAGAGGAAGAGGCGGAAGGCCGGATAGAGGTCGTCCAGCAGCCGCGCCATGTGGCGGAGCTGGGCGCGGCGCGCGGCTTGCGGAAAATCGCGCCAGATGCCCATGCCGCGCGCGAAGATCTCCAGCGTGTGGCGCGGCATGCAGGCTTCCATGTCGGTTTCCGGGCGGCGGTTGTAGTCGATGCGCTCGCGCGCCTCGCTGGCCTGCACGCCCGGATCGCGCTCGCTGATGGCCGCCTCGTAGTCGACCAGCGCCTCGCTGCGCAGGAGGTCGGGGATGCCGGCCGGCACGTAGCGCACTTTTGCGCCCGCGGCTTCCGCGTACCACTTCGCCATGAAGGACTCGCCATAGCCGGAAACGCCTTCCTCGATCTCCAGCATGTCGCGAATCTCGCCGGTCAGCGCCTCGTCCTGGCTGAGCCCCAGCAGCCAGTCGAGCGACACCTTGTGCTCGCCGGCGATGGTCATCAGCGTCTCGGCGCGGGGCAGCCTCGTGGAGGCGCCCGACAGGATCTGCGACAGCGCCGAGCGGTCGATGCCGATCGAGGCGGCGAAGGCCGACTGGTTCATGCCGGAACGCGAAAGCAGTGTCTTCAGCCGCTCGCGGAACAGCGCCGAGACGTCACGCTTGTCCATGTTCTCCTGCCATCAACGGACAGATTTGTTTACTAAGCATAACAGATGAGAATAAATATGCGCAATATAAACAGATTCTGCGCTTTCTCCCGTTTGCCGGCGCCTCTTCTGGTGACACCATGCTGTCAGGAATCAGCAGTTTGGCACCTTGCATGGACAGAATAGGCAGAAAGAGCCGCAAGCCTTCGGTCGAATGGCCGACCGTCGTGCTCATCGTCTTTTGCTACGGCACGTGGGCGGCCGCCGGCCTTTGGGTCTGGCCGTCCCTTCCCGTCGTCGCTCTTCTGCTGATGGCCTTTGCCGTGGCGCTGCAATCCTCGCTGATCCATGAGGTGCTGCACGGCCATCCGACCCGCAACGCGCTGGCCAACGAGGCGCTGGTGTTCTTCCCGCTGGGACTGGCCTGGCCGTACCGGCGCTACAAGACGCTGCATCTGCGCCATCACGCCGACGAGCGCCTGACCGACCCGTTCGACGATCCCGAAAGCTATTATCAGGCGCTGTGGCGGCACGAGGCCATGCCCGGCTGGCTGCGGCTGCTGCTGCGGGTCAACAACACCATGGTGGGGCGCTTCGTCATCGGCCCGTGGCTGTCGGTCATCGGCTTCGTCGCCGGGGATGCCCGGCAGATGCTGGCCGGAGACAGGGCGATCCGGCAGGCATGGATGCTCCATGTCGCCGGCGTCTTGCCCGTCCTTGCGGTCGTCGCCTGGGGCTTCGGCATCCCGCTCTGGCTCTACGTCCTCGTGCCCGCCTGGCTGGGGCAGTCGATGATCGCCATCCGCACCTTCGCCGAGCATCAGTGGTCCGATGCTCCGGAGGGCCGCACCGTCATCGTCGAGAAGACGCCGCTGTCGTTCCTCTTCCTCAACAACAACCTGCATTTCGTCCACCACGCGCGGCCGACCGCTGCCTGGTACGAACTGCCGCGGCTTTTCCGCGAGCGGCGCGACGAGTGGGTGAGGGCCAACAACGGCTATGTGTTCCCCAACTACCTCGCCATGCTGAAAGCATGGGCCTTCAGGCCGAAGGAGCCGGTGGTTCATCCCGTGCTGCGCGCGACGCCCGAATGCGGCGGCGCGGCGGCATGGCAGGCGAAGCGCCAGGCGGACCAGGCGCAGGCCGTGCAGCCGGCCGAATGACAGCCGGCATCGCAGCGCTGCCCATGTATGATTGGCCGGAGCGGCGCGAGGAGGTCGACGCCGAATGGGCCGCCATACGCGACCGGTTGCACGCGGCCGGCATCGACGCGCCCGCAGGGCTGACGCGCGCCACCGGCGATCTGCTGGATTTCTGGAAGCGGCCCGATATCCTCCTTGCCCAGACCTGCTGGGGGCCGCTGGAACTGGGCCTCGCAGACCATGTCCATGTGGTCGGCCAGCAGAATTATGACGGCATCGAAGGCGGGAAGGGGGAGGGCTATTCCAGCGCGATCGTGATGCGGCGGCAGGATGCGGCCGATCGTTCGGCGACGGGCTTCGATGCTTCCCCCTCTGTCCTGCCGGACATCTCCCACTCTGAGGGGGATATGTCCGGCAGGACAAGGGGTATGCCTGCACCGACCGACGGCAAGATGCGCCTTCCGCTGGATCTGCTGCGCGGCAAGCGCTTCGCTTTCAACGTTCCCGATTCCATGTCCGGCATCATGGGGCTCGCGCGCGATTTGCAGGCGATCGGGGAAAGCCTCGATATTTTTGCCGACCGCATCGAGACCGGCGGCCACAGAGCCTCGATCCGCGCGGTGGCGCAGAGCAGGGCCGATGTCGCCGCCATCGACTGCATGAGCTGGGCGCTGGCCGAACGCCATGAACCGGCGGCACACGATCTCGTCGCTGTCGGCTGGACCGCGCCGCGCAAGGGCCTGCCGTTCATCACGGCGAAAACGACGCCGCCGGATGTGGTGAGGGTGTTGAAGACAGCGCTTTCAGGTGCGTCCTTCGAGGCTCGCTTCGCTCGCGCCTCAGGATGAGGACCGTGGTTTGTCGAACCCGCCACATAGCGGGCTCGATGCGCCGACCGTCCTCATCCTGAGGCGCGAGCCCGCACGGCGTGGCCGAGAATGGCGATAACCTCATGAGGGCGAGCCTCGAAGGACGCACGCCGCGGGGATCTAACCCCGCATCTTCCCGCCGTCCGGGTCGAACAGCGGCTCAGCGTTGATACGCGCCGGGCGGCGGTGTCCGAGGATCTCGATCTCGAACAGGCCCTCGCTTTCGTCGTCGGCCAAGGCTGCCGGCACGTAGCCCTGCGCCATCGACCTGCCGACATGGTGCGCGTAGCCGCCCGACGTCACCCAGCCGACCACGGACCATTGGCCGTCATGCAGGCCGCGGATGGCCGAGGCGCCCGTCGCCGCGGTCGATGTCCGCACTTCCTTGCCCGTCGCGTCGAAACGCGGCGCGCCGAAATCGTGGGTTTTTTCCACCGTGCCGAAATCCTTGCCCGAAACCTTCGCCCAGATCGGCTCGTCGCCCATCACGTCGGCGTCGAGGGCGTCCACCATCAGCGAGACGCGTTTCAGCTTCGGGCCTTCGGAAAGCTCCCTGGCGGCGGCGTCGCGGCCGATGAAATCGTTCTTCTCCAGCTTGACGAAGCGCTCCATGGCGCCTTCGAAGGGTCCGTAGATCGGCCGCAGCTCACGGAACCATGTCGGGAAATTCTTTTCCAGCCGCATGGAGAGCAGCGCCCGCATGCCGAAATCGACGATGCCGAACTCTTCGCCGGCCTCCTTGATCGCCTTATAGACCAGCCGCTGATAGGCCGGCTGCATCCAGATCTCGTAGCCGAGGTCGCCGGTGTAGCTGAGGCGGTTGACCATGCAGGGCGCGCCGCCCACCGCCATCTCGCGGAAATCCATGAAGCGGAACGCCTTGGACGACACGTCGGCATCGACCAGCTTTTGCAGAAGCTTCTGGGAATTGGGCCCGGCGATGGAAAGGCCGACCAGCGTCTGATCGAAGCGGTGGATGCGGACGCTGCCGTCCTTCGGCAAATGCTTCTCGAACCAGCGCATATGGTACTTTTGGGCCGCGGACGAGCCCCAGATCATGAATTTCTCGTCGCCGGTTTTCGCGATCGTGAAATCGCCGATCAGCTTGCCGGATTCGTTGAGCATCGGGGTGAGCACGATGCGGCCTGTCTTCGGCATCCTGTTGGTCATCAGCCGGTTGAGAAAATCCTCCGAACCCGGCCCGCCGACCTCGTATTTGGCGAAATTGGCGATCTCGGTGACGCCGACCGACTCGCGCGTTTTCCGCACCTCGTTGCCGACATGCTCGAAATCGTTCGAGCGGTGGAAGGAGACGATGTCCTTCGGCTCCATGCCCTTCGGCGCGAACCAGAGCGGCGTCTCCAGCCCCCACGAATCGCCCATGACGGCGTTCTGCGCGAGCATCGTGTCGTAGAGAGGGGTGGTCTGCGCGGGCCGCGCGGCCGGCAGTTCCTCGTTGGGGAAGCGGATGGAGAAGCGGCGAGAATAGTTCTCGCGCACCTTGGCGTTGGTATAGCGCAGGCTCGCCCATTCGCCGAAGCGGGCGACGTCCATGCCCCAGACGTCAAACCCCGGATCGCCGTTCACCATCCAGTTCGACAGCGCCAGCCCGACGCCGCCGCCTTGCGAAAAGCCGGCCATGACGGCGCAGGCGCACCAGAAATTCGTGAGCCCCTGCACGGGGCCGACCAGCGGGTTGCCGTCCGGCGCGAAGGTGAAGGGGCCGTTGATCACCTGCTTGATGCCGGCGTTGGCGATGCCGGGGAAATGCCGGAAGCCGACCTCCAGCGAGGGTGCGATGCGGTCGAGGTCCGGCGCCAGCAGCTCGTGGCCGAAATCCCATGGCGTGTTGACGGGCGACCACGGCTTGCAGGCCTTCTCGTAGGTGCCGAGCAGGATGCCGTTGCGCTCCTGGCGGGTGTAGATCTCGCCCTTGAAGTCGAGCACGCCGACCATCTCGCGGCCGGTCTCCCTGTTGAAGGCTTCCACTTCCGGCATCGGCTCGGTCAGGAGGTACATGTGCTCCATGGCGAGCACCGGCAGCTCGACGCCGACCATGCGGCCGATCTCGCGGGCCCACAGGCCGCCGCAATTGACGACGTGCTCGGCCTGCACGGTGCCTTGCTCGGTGATCACGTCCCAGGTGCCGTCCGGCTGCTGGGTGAGCTCCTTCACCGGATTGCGCAGCACGATCTCGGCGCCGAGCTTTTTAGCCGCCTTGGAATAGGCGATCGTCGTGCCGGACGGATCGAGATGGCCCTCCACCGGGTCCCACATGGCGCCGACGAAATGGCTCTCGTCCATGAAGGGGAACATGGCCTTCGCCTCGGCCGGCGTGATCAGCTCGGTATCCATGCCGAGATAGCGGCCCTTGGCGTGGGCGAGGCGCAGGAAATCCATGCGCTCGGGGCTGTCGGCCAGCATCACGCCGCCGGTCAGGTGCAGCGAGCAGGACTGGCCGGACAGTTCCTCCAGCTCCTTGTAGAGCTGCACGGTGTAGGCCTGGAGCTTGGCGACGTTCGGGTCGCCGTTCAGCGTGTGGAAGCCGCCCGCCGCATGCCAGGACGAGCCGGAGGTGAGCTCCGAGCGCTCGATCAGCACGATGTCGGTCCAGCCGGCGCGGGCAAGGTGATAAAGCACCGAGCAGCCGACGACCCCGCCGCCGATCACAACCGCTTTGTAATGGGATTTCATGAGGATGGGTCCGTGGGTTGAAGATATGATTCTACGATTGGTGACAGGGGCGGAGTGGAGGGCGATCAGCCGCCACGAAGGTCAAAAATCCGTCGGCGCGCCGCCTTCGGCGATGCGTTTTTCCACGAAGGCGTCGAGCTCCTCGCGGATCGCGGGGTCCATGGGCGGCTCCTCGTAGGTGGCCAGCCGCTCCTTCCAGACGCGGTTGGCCTTCTCCAGGGCGGTCGGGGAGCCTGCTTCCGTCCAGGTCTCGAAATTGCGCCAGTCCGACAGGATCGGCGCGTAGAAGGCTGTCTTGTAGCGGGCCTGCGTGTGCGGCGTGCCGAAGAAATGCCCGCCGGGGCCGACGTCTCGGATGGCTTCCACGGCAAGAGCATCCTCCGAGAGGTCGAGCGGCGTCAAAAACTCCGCCACCATCTGCAGGAGGTCGATGTCGAGGATGAATTTCTCGTAGGACGCCCGCAAGCCGCCCTCCAGCCAGCCGGCGCCGTGCATGAGGAAGTTGCCGCCGCCCTGGATCGCGCCCCACAGCGAAAAGACGCTCTCATAGGCGGCCTGCGCGTCCACCGCGTTGGCGGCGCAGGTGTTGGAGGTGCGGTAGGGGATGCGGTAGCGTCGGGCGAGCTGGCCGCCGACGAGCTGCGCCTTCATGTATTCCGGCGTGCCGAAGGCAGGCGCCCCGGACTTCATGTCGACGTTGGAGGTGAAGCCGCCATAGCCGACCGGCGCGCCCTTCCGCACCATCTGGGTGAAGGCGATGCCGGCCAGCGCCTCGGCGTTCTGCTGCACCAGCGCGCCGGCGACGGTGACGGGCGCCATGGCGCCCGAGAGCGTAAACGGCGTGACGATGACGACCTGTCCGTGCGACGCCATCTGGATGATGCCTTCCATCATCGGGATGTCGAGCTTCAGCGGCGAGTTGGTGTTGATGATGGTGAAGACGGACGGCTCGCGCTCCAGTTGCTCACGCGATATGCCGCGCGCGATGCGGGCGATCTCGATGCCGTCGAGGTTGCGCTCGCGGCCGAGCGAATAGATGTGGAACACCTTGTCGGTGAGGGTGGCGAGGTCGCGAATGCATTCCAGGTGGCGGATCGAGGGATGGATGTCGGTTGGCTCGACCGGATAGCCGCCGGTGGCATGGACGACGTTGTGCATCTGCGCCAGCTTGAGGAATTCGCGATAGTCGGCCTGGTTGCCCGGCCGCCGGCCGTTGTCGAGGTCGGAGCAGTTCGGAGCCGAGGCGACCTGGGCGAAGACGATGCTGTCGCCGCCGAAATGCAGGTCATGGGCCGGGTTGCGGGCGTGGATGGTGAACTCGGACGGCGCGTGCGCGACCAGGCCGAGGATCATGTCGGGATCGAAGCGCACGCGCATGGTATCCTCACGCACGTCGGCGCCATGCGCCTTCATGATGCGGCGCGCCTCGTCGTGCAGGACGTCGACGCCGATCTCCTTCAGCACGCGCAGCGAGGCGAGGTGGATGGATTCCAGCTCGTCGTCGGAAACAAGCTTCGTCGGCGCGAAGGGGATCTTCAATTGCCGGAACGGCGGCTGCTCGAAGGCGGCCGTCGCGCCGAAGCGCTTGCCGGCGCGGCCGCCCCGGCGGGAGCGCTCGGCAGGGACAGCTGGCTCGGCGTCGTTCATGGAGATCCTCGATCTGTGCGGTGCGGACGGCATAATGGACGCTGCGCCCGCGGCTGATTGCGGAGGCGACGACCAATTGCGCGAGGGAAGCGACATGGCTGGCGCACGCGCAGGGCGATCGCCTGAGGTATGGCGCGCGGGCGTCCGACCGGTGTCGATACCTTTTCAAGCGGTCGCCCCGGGGCGACTGCTTGCCCGGCTTGATGCAAGGGAGGAGTCTCGGCTATTCTGGGACATGTCCGCCATGAAGCTCATAGCGCCCGATGCGGTGTCGACGCCGTCGCGCCGCACGCTGCATCCCGAGCTTCTGCGTCTGTGCGCCCGCATCGGCTACTCCCCGCCCGCCAGGCCCTGAATCCGCCCCGGCATTGCCGGATCGATTCACGTTCTGGGAGCAAGTCCATGACTTACCGCAATTATTCGCTGAAGCAGCTTCAGCAGATCGACGCATCGCACCATTTGCATCCGTTCACAGACCACAAGGACCTGCGCGCCGCAGGCTCGCGCATGATCTCGCGGGGCGAGGGCCCCTATGTCTACGACACCGAGGGCGGCGCCCTCCTCGACGCGATGGCGGGCCTGTGGTGCGTCAATATCGGCTATGGCCGCAAAGAGCTGGCCGAGGCGGCCTACGAGCAGATGAAGGAGCTGCCCTACTACAATTCCTTCTTCCGCTGCACGACGCCGCCCTCGACGCTGCTTGCCCAAAAAATCGCCGAGATCGCGCCGCCGAACCTCAACCAGGTGTTCTTCGGGTCGTCGGGCTCGGAGTCGAACGACACCGCGCTCAGGCTCGTGCGCCACTATTGGGCGCTGGAAGGCAAGCCCGCCAAGAACCGCATCATCTCCCGGCAGATGGCCTATCACGGCTCGACCGTGGCGGGCGCGTCGCTCGGCGGCATGGAGCACATGCACGAGCAGCTCGGCGGCGCCGTCCCCAACATCGTGCATGTCATGATGCCCTATGCGTTCGAGCTTGCCCTGCCCGGCGAGAGCGACCACGATTTCGGGCTGCGCGCGGCGAAAGCCGTGGAGGACGCCATCCTCGATGCCGGGCCGGAGAACGTCGCCGCCTTCATCGCCGAGCCGATCCAGGGGGCGGGCGGCGTCAAGATCCCGCCGGCGAGCTACTGGCCGGAAGTCCAGCGCATCGTGAAGAAATACGACGTGCTCTTGATGCTGGACGAGGTGATCACCGGCTACGGGCGCACCGGCGCATGGTTCGCCGCGCAGTCGCTCGGCATCGAGGCGGACACGATCACCACCGCGAAGGCGCTGACCTCCGGCTATCAGCCGCTGTCGGCGCTCCTCGTCAGCGACCGGATCGCCGGCACGCTGACGGAGAAGGGCGGCGAGTTCTTCCACGGCTACACCTATTCCGGCCATCCGGTGGCCTGCGCCGTGGCGCTGAAGAACCTCGAGATCATCGAGAGCGAGGGGCTGATCGACCGGGTGCGCGACGAAACCGGTCCCTATCTCGCCGAACAGCTTCAGAAGCGCATCGCGGGCCACGACCTGGTGGGGGAGGTGCGGACCTTCGGTCTTCTCGGCGCGATCGAGATCGTCAAGGACAGGGCGAGCCGCGAGCGCTACCTGCCGTCCGGCAGCGCCGCCGTGGTGGTGCGCGACCATGCGATCGCCAACGGCCTGATGATGCGGGCGACCGGCGACACGATGATCCTCTCGCCGCCGCTCGTCTGGACACGCGAGACCATCGACCTCGCCTGTGACCGCATCGCCAGGGCGCTCGACCTCGCCGCCGCCGACCTCAGGGGTAAGTGAATCGCGGAATCCACATGCAACCGGCTGGCGGGTGAAGCGTTTCATCCGCCGGTCGTCCAAGGCGTGTCGCGATCTTTCGGAGTCGCTCCTCACGCCTTGAATCTTTTATTTCACGCATGTCGTTATCCCGAAGGCGGTTTCCGCTTTCGGGCGGCGTGCCCTCGAAAGGTATTTTCCCATGTCCCGCAGGCGTTCTCGGAAGTTCAGTCACCCGGTCACGGCGGTGGCGACGAACCTGATGCTGGCACCGGCCGTCATGCTCGCCCGGCTGCCGCTGCTGGCGGGAGAGGCGCGGCATGGCGACCGCTGGCCGTCCGAGACGGCGCGCTCGGTCGCGGAGAAAGCCGCGGCGGCAGCCGAGGGAGCCGCCGCGGCGCAATTGTCGCTCGCCAAGGCGGCATGGAGTTTTTGGCCGGACGTGATTGCGGGGCGCGTGCCAGCGCTGGTCAACGGAGAGGCGCTGCGCGAGGCGGCGGACGCGGCGCTGAAGCCGGCGGGCAAGCGCGTGCGCGCCAATTTCCGTCGCCTGTCGCGCCGGGCTTGACCGAGCCGGCCGCCGGCGCAACATGCCGGACGGCAAAGCCTGCCCGAGAGGTGCCGGATGGCGACGCGCGCGTTGAACGACCCCGCAGAGATACCGGCCGAGCTCGACAGGTGGAACTGGGGCGCGTTCCTGCTCAACTGGATATGGGGTATCGGCAACAGCACGTTCATCGCGCTTCTGTGCTTCATCCCGCTCGTCAATCTGGTGATGGTCTTCGTGCTCGGCGCGCGCGGCAGCCGCTGGGCCTGGCGCAACCGCGCCTGGCGCGACGCCGAGCACTTCCGCAGCACGCAGCGCGGCTGGGCGATCGCCGGCTTCATCGTCTGGGGGCTGGCGGCTCTGCTGGTCGCCGGCGTCGCGGTCGGCCTGCCGCGAATCATGAAGGGCAGCGAAGCCTACGCCATGACCATGCAAGCCGTCCGTAGCGACGAGCGCGTCAAGGCGGCGCTCGGCGACGATGTTCGCGACGCCTATTGGATCTCAGGGCATGTGGAGATAGAGGCCGAGGGAACGGGCAGGGCGAGCTTCGTCATTCCCGTTCACGGCAGCAGGGGCGAGGGCACGGTCGTGTCCCGCGCCGTCCGCAACGGCGGTGTGTGGGACATCCGGCTGCTGGTCGTGCGGGTCGAGGGCGGCGCGGCGATCGTGCTGGCCAACAAGGACGGGATGATGGTGCCCGACGCTTCGACCGGCATATGACGCCTCGCGTGGCTTTCGGCGAATGCGCGGCCGAACGGCAAAAACCGCGCCTCTTTCGAGAACGCGGCTTTGCCATTCGAACGCATGGCCTTTCGCGAACTGAACACTGCGAAAGTCACGGGCTCCGGTACGCGAGACCTGATCCGGAGCGGTCGGCGGTGTCGGTGCCGCCGTGGTTCCGTTCTAGCGGCACATCGTTACTGGCCGGTTATCGAGAGCTTAAGCAAAGATGAATTTGCGCATTTTTCGCACGCCCGCCGATCGCTTGAAGTTGGCGGCAGTGTTTCCGAAGCGCAACGAAGACGTGGCAAACGGATGCCGCCGCCATGGAGCCGTGTTGCGCAATCGCGAAAAGCCGCTACCACTTTGCCGTTTTTCGGGAAGGCATCCATGGCCGCTGGTGGATTGATCGCGCATATACGCTCGCTTTTCGAGGGAGATCCCGGCGCCCGCAAGGTCGCGGACGATCCGGTGCTGTCGGCGGAGCTGCTTCTTCTGTTCCGCATGATCCTCGCGGACGGCGAGGTGGAAGAGCACGAGATGGCGACGTTCCGCCGCATCTGCCGGGAATCCTTCGGCATCGCCGACGAGAGCATGGACGCGGTCGTGCGGTATCTCAACGATTTCGGCTACGAGACGAATGGCGGACAGGCGCTGGCGCTTTTTCGCGGGCTGAAGATCGAGCGCCGGCAGCAGCTCGCCCGCCACATGGCCGAGATCGCCAAGGCGGACAAGCAGCTTGCGTCCCAGGAAATCCGGCTGCTGCGCCGCATCATGGACACGCTGGGCCTCGATGCGGACGATGTGGTGAAGGGCGGGGCCTGAGGTTTTCGACCGGCCGGCCCAGCGCCCGCCTGTGCTAACCCTGTTCCTGCAAGCGCCTCCTGATCGCCCGGTTCAGGTCGGGCGCGGCGGCGACCAGTTCCCGTGCCGCGTCCGACTGCGGATCGTCGAGCACCGCGCCCGTCGCGCCGCTTTCCACGATGCGCCCCTCCGCCATGACCATCACGTCGTCGGTGATGGCGCGCGCCACGGTCAGGTCGTGCGTGATGAACAGATAGGCGATGCCCAGCCTGTCGTTCAGCTCGGCGAAAAGGTCGAGGATCCGGGCGCGGATCGACACGTCGAGCGCGGAGACGGGTTCGTCGGCGACGATCAGCTTCGGCCGGGTGATCAGCGCGCGCGCGATCGAGATGCGCTGCCGCTGGCCGCCGGAAAATTCGTGCGGATATTTGTCCATGTCGTCCGGCGCGAGGCCGACCTCCCGCAGCGCCGTGGCCACCCTGTCGCGCCGTTCGGCGCGGTCCGGCTTCGCGTCGAGGAGATGCAGCGGCTCGGCCACAAGCCTCTCGACGCGATGGCGCGGGTCGAACGAGCCGTAAGGGTCCTGGAACACCACCTGCATGTCGCGCCGCGCCGGCCGGAGTTCCGCCTCCGATTTTCCGGCCAGGCTTTCGCCGCGGAAGCGGATGTCGCCGGATGTCGGCCTGTCGAGCGCCAGGATCATTCGCGCCAGCGTCGACTTCCCGCAGCCCGAGCGGCCGACCAGCGCGACGGACTGCCCGGGCTGCATCGAGAAGGTGACGTTGTCGACGGCGCGGAAGGGCGGACCGTGGCGGAAGAGCGAGACGCGGCGGCCGGGATAGTCGCGGGTGAGGTGGGTGACGGAGAGAAGAGGCGGGGGTGTCGAGGCAATATCACCCCCCTCTGTCCTGCCGGACATCTCCCCCTCAAGGGGGGAGATCGGCAGCTTTGGCGATTGGCGCAATCCTTGTGGCCGTCCGATC
>JAFKJW010000091.1 GCA_017305925.1 Hyphomicrobiales bacterium
CCTTCGCGGGCGATCCGGGCAGGATCATCGGCTTTGCGGCATCGGCCAAGCCCGGCGATTTCGGCGGTTTCGCGCCGAAGGTCTTCGATCATGCCGAACGGGGCGACCCGGTGGCCGAGGCAATCCTGCAGCGCGGCCTCGCCGTCATCGAGGCTTCCATCGCGCGCCTCGGGCTGCAGGAGGACGAGCCGCTGGCGCTGCTCGGCGGCCTGGCGCAGCTCTACGAGCCGAGGCTGTCGCCGCCCGTCCGCGCGCTGGTGCGGCCGCCGCTCCAAGACGCGCTCGGCGGCGCGGTCGCGATGGCCGCGCGCCTGTTCGGGAGACCCTCATGACCGACGGGCCGGAACGCTACGCGGCAACGGGCGCGCGCCTGTTCGACGGACAGCGGTGGCACGAGGGCACGGCCCTTCTGGTGGAACGCGGCGCCGTCACGGGGCTGGCGTCGGAACGCGACCTGCCGCGCGGCATGCCGTCCGTGGCGCTGGACGGCGGCCTGCTGGTTCCCGGCTTCGTCGACCTCCAGGTGAACGGCGGCGGCGGCATCATGCTCAACGACCGGCAGGACGTCGAGACCATCCGAACGATCTGCGCGGCCCATGCGCCGTTCGGCACGACCGCGCTTCTCGCGACGCTGATCACCGATACGCCCGAAACCACGGCGCGCGCGGTGGAGGCGGGCGCGGCGGCGCTGACGGAGGGCGTTCCGGGACTGCTCGGCCTGCATCTCGAAGGACCGCATCTGTCGCTGGCGCGCAAGGGCGCTCACGATCCGCGGCTCATCCGGCCGATGACGCAGGCGGACCTCGCCTTCCTGATCGGGGCAAAGTGCGGGGTACCGGCGCTCTACTCCACGGTGGCGCGCGAATCCGTCGAGCCGGACCAGGTGAAGGCTCTGGCGGAAGCCGGGATCGTGGTCAGCATCGGGCACACCGACACGACCTGTGACGGCGCGACCGAAATGGCGGAAGCCGGGGCGCGGGCGGTCACGCATCTCTTCAACGCGATGAGCCAGATCGGCAGCCGCGAGCCCGGCGTAGCGGGGGCCGCGCTCGATATCGGCGGCCTGTCGGCCGGCCTGATCGCCGACGGCGTCCACGTCGATCCGCGCACCATCGCACTCGCCTTGCGTGCCAAGAAGGGACCGGGACGCATCTTCCTCGTCACCGACGCGATGGCGACGCTCGGCACGGAGATGACCTCCTTCACGCTGAACGGGCGCACCATCCACCGCAGGGACGGCAGCCTGCGGCTGGCCGACGGGACGCTGGCCGGGGCGGATCTCGACATGATCTCGGCGGTCCGGTTCATGCACCGGCAGATCGGCCTGCCGCTGGAGGAGGCGCTGAGGATGGCTTCGCTCTATCCGGCCGAGGTGATGGGCGTGTCCGGCCGGATGGGCCGACTCGGCTCCGGGACGGACGCAAGCTTCGTCCATCTGGACGACGACCTCGCTGTGCGGGGCGTCTGGATCAAGGGCGAGCAGGTCTTCGGATAAAGGGCGCCGGCGAGACGAAAAGGGCGGCACGCGGCCGCCCTCTCCTGCCTGCGAAAAAGACGAGCCTACTTCAGCAGGTCCGTCCAGATCTTGGTGTAGAGCGCCTGCACGTCGGGCTCGCATGTTCCGGTGAACTGGCCGGCCGCGACGAACTGCTCGGGGATGTTCACCTCGGGCGCCGTCTGCATGTCCTCCGGCATGTACTGCTGGGAACCCTTGATGCCGTTGGCGTAGCGGGCGAAGGACGAGATCAGCGCGGCATTCTGCGGATCCATGATGAAGTTCTGGAACAGCTTGGCGTTCTCGACGTTCTTGGCGTCCTTCAGCACCATCACGTTGTCCATCCAGACCGGATAGCCTTCCTTCGGATAGCCGTAGACGATGTCCTTGTTCTGCAGGCGAGCGCGGAAGGACGCGCCGTTCCAGTTCACGCCGGCCGAGGTGTCGCCCTTGGCATAGGCGTCGACATTGGCGTAGTCGAGCGACAGCCATTTCGGCTTGGCCGCCACGAGAAGGTCGCGCACCTTCTTCAGGATCTCCTTGTCGCCCGTGCAGGGCTCCCCGCCGACATATTTGATCGCCATGTGCATGACGTCGATCATCTCCGGCACGACGTTGATCTTGCCGACGAGTTCCGGCGGCGGATCGAGGAAGATCGCCGAGGTGTTCGGATCGCCCTTGTAGACGGAGGTGTTCACCGTGACGCCGGTGGTGCCCCACTGCCACGGAACCGAGTAGTGGCGGCCCGGATCGAACGGAACGTCGACCCATCTGGGATCGACGTTCTTGAAGTTCTCCATCTGGTCGGGCCGGGTCTCCAGGACGAGGCCTTCCTTGATCCAGATCGGAACGACGCTCGCCGAGGGCACGACGATGTCGAAGCCGTGGCCGCCCTGGCGGATCTTGGCCAGCGCCGTGTCGTTGGAATCGTAGTCGGTGACCGTCACCTTGACCTTGTACTGCTCCTCGAACTTCTTGATCAGGTCGGGGCTGGTGTAGTTGCCCCAGTTGTAAATGTTGAGCGTGCCGTCCGCGGCGGCAAGGCCGGCCGAGGCCAGAAGCCCCAGGGCGGCGAGCCCCCCAGTGATTGCGTGTTTCATGTGCCTTCTCCCGTTTCGTTGGTCCTGAAGTGGTTGCCGGTCACGCCCGTTTCCTGCTGACGAAGAAGAAGATCGTGACGATGGCGATGGAGAGCAGAAGGAACACCGTCGAGATCGCATTGATCTCGGGCGTCACGATGCGCCGGAGCTGCCCCAGCATGTAGGTCGGCAGCGTGTCCTGCCCGCCGGACTTCACGAATTCGGTGATCACCACGTCGTCGAGCGAGATGACGAAGGCCAGCATCAGCCCGGCGAGGATGCCGGGCCACAACAGCGGCAGCGTCACATAGCGGAAGGCGTTCCACCGGTTGGCGTAGAGATCGGCGGCGGCCGTCTCCAGCGACAGGTCCATGCCTTCGAGCCGCGCCCGGATGGGCAGATAGGCGAAGGGGATGCAGAAGGCGGTGTGCGCGGCGATCAGGTAGCCGAGCCCCGAATAGCCGGTCCACACCTTGACGCGCGAGAAGAAGACCAGAAGCGCGACCGCCGTGACGATCTCGGGCACCATCAGCGGCTGGTTGATGAAGGCGTATTTGACGGTCAGGCCGCGATAGGGCTTCGTGCGCGTGGTGGCGAGCGCGGCCATGGTGGCGGCGATCGTCGCCAGGATCGCCGCGACGGTGGCGATCTGGAAGGAGCGGATGGACGCGTCGATCACCTGCCCGTTGTGCCAGGCCGAATAGAACCAGCGCAGCGAGAAACCCTTCCAGATGGCGACGGAATCGTTGTCGTTGAAGGCGTAAACGACGAGCGTCGCGATCGGCAGGTAGAGCAGGAAAAAGCAGATCATCGCGACGGTGGTGAACCCCGTCTGCCGCCGCACGTCGAAATAGCGCTCAGCCATGCTGTCCGCCTTCCCGCCCGGCATAGCGGACATAGACCAGCAGCGCGACCATGACGATCGCCATCAGCGTGATCGACAGCGACGCGCCGAGCGGCCAGTTGCGGCCCTGGCCGAATTGCAGCTCGATGAGGTTACCGATCATCAGGTTGGTGCCGCCGCCCATGACGCGCGGCGTCACATAGGCGCCGAGCGAGGGAATGAAGACGAGGATGGAGCCGGCGATGACGCCGGGCTTCACCAGCGGCAGGAGGATGCGGCGCAGCACCTGGAAGCGGGTCGCATAGAGATCGTACCCGGCCTCGACCAGCCGGAAGTCGATCTTCTCCATGCTGGCGTAGAGCGGCAGCACCATCAGCGGCAGGTAGACATAGGTCATGCCCATCAGCACGGCGAAGTCCGTGAACATGAACTGGATGGGCTGGTCGGTGATGCGGAGAAATTGCAGCAGCGAATTGACCAGCCCCTCGTTGCGCAGCACCTCCTTCATGGCGAAGGTGCGGATGAGCAGGTTGGTCCAGAAGGGAATGGTGATCAGGAACAGCCAGACCTCGCGCCGGCTTTCCGGCCGGGTGGCGATGAAATAGGCGGTCGGGAAGCCGAAGATCAGCGTCAGGATGGTCGTCGCCAGCGACAGCAGCGCGGAGCGCCAGAAGATCGCCATGTGGGCGGAGGCCAGCGACAGCGTGTCGTCGAAGATGTCGCGCTCGAAGAGCACGCCCACCCATGCATCGGTCGAGAACTGCCACTTCACGTCGCCGTAGTCGCCCGGCGTCAGGAAGGAATAGACGAGGACGATCAGCAGCGGGCCGGTGCCGGCGAGGAAGATGATCAGGAGCGCCGGCGCCGACAGGAGCCAGCGCCGCCTGACGTCCTCGCGCTCCCTGCTTTCGGCGACTTCCGCAGCGCTCGCCATGATCAGTCCCTCAGGACCTGCGCCGCGTCGGCGCCGATCTGGACGCCGATCGCGTCGCCCGCCTCGAAGCCGCAGGACTGGCTGCGCGAGTTCTGCTGGCGCACCATGAAGCGCTCGCCGTCGTCGAGCCTCACATGGATGTGCGTGTCGGTGCCGAAATAGACGACGTTCTCCACCTGGCCCTTGAGGTCGCCTCCCGTCTTCACCGCCTTGGCGTGCTCCGGCCGGACCACGATGGTGGCCTCGCCGCCGGGCGCGAAGCCTTCCGCCACCGTCGCCGCGATCTCCACGCCGGAGCGCAGCCGCATCTTCGCCTTGCCGCCTTCCATGGCGACCAGCGTGGCGGGCAGGAAATTCGTCTCGCCGATAAAATCGGCGACGAAGCGTTCGGCCGGGCGGTCGTAGATGTCCCAGGGCGAGCCGACCTGGAGGATCTTGCCGGCCGACATCACCGCGATGCGGTCCGACATGGTCAGCGCTTCCTCCTGGTCGTGCGTCACGAAGATGAAGGTGATGCCGGTCTCGGTCTGCAGCCGCTTCAGCTCGATCTGCATCTCCTTGCGCAGCTTGTAGTCGAGCGCCGAAAGCGGCTCGTCGAGGAGCAGCACCTTGGGCTGCGGCGCCAGCGCGCGGGCGAGCGCCACGCGCTGCTGCTGGCCGCCGGAGATCTGGCTGGTCCGGCGGTTCTTCAGCGCCTCCATGCGCACCAGGCGCAGCATCTCGTCGACGCGCGCCTCGATCTCGGCCTTCGAGCGGCCGAGCATCTGCAAGCCGAAGCCGATGTTCTGCCCCACCGTCATATGCGGGAACAGCGCATATGACTGGAACACCGTGTTGACCGGCCGCTTGTAGGGGGGAAGCGTGGCGATGTCCTCGCCATGCAGGCGTATCTCGCCGGAGGTCGGATAGTCGAAACCGGCGATAAGCCTGAGAAGCGTTGTCTTGCCGCAGCCCGAGGGGCCGAGAAGCGTGAAGAACTCGTTCTCGCGGATCGAGACGGAAACGTCGTTCAGCGCTGCGAAGGCGGAATCACCGGTCCCGAAAACCTTCATGACGCCCTTGACGTCGATCGCAGGCAGATCCGGCTTTTCCAGCACGTGTCACCCCATTGCTAGACCTTGCGCTCTTCGCGGCGCTTTCTGTTCCCTTCCGATGTCACCACAGGCGGCTCGCCTTGGCAATCACAACGTGCCGGGCTCAAGCCCGATAGGTCACCTTGCCGCCGCAGATCGTCGTCACCGGCCTGATCTCCATCAGCGTCTCCACGGGCTGCGCCTCGATATCGCCGGACAGGACGACGAGGTCGGCGAAGTAGCCCGGCCTGAGCCTGCCCTTCCTGTCTTCCGCAAACTCCGCATAGGCGCCTTCGATCGTATAGCCGGCAAGCGCCTCCATGAGCGAAAAGCTCTGCACCGGATCGGTCGCCGCCCACGGCTTGCGCGTCACCGCCGCCTGGATGCCCAGGATGGGATCGATCGGAGAAACGGGCCAGTCGGAGGCGAAGACGACATGCGCGCCGGTGTTCTTGATGGTTCGCCATGCATAGGAGAGCGGCCAGCGCGCCCTGCCGATGCGCGACACGGTCGGCTCCAGCGGCAGGCCCATCGAGCCGGGCGGGTGCGGCGGCTGCATGGAGGCCAGAACGCCGAGGCCGGCCAGCCGCGGCACGTCGTCGGCGTGGATCACCTCGATGTGCTCGATGCGATGGCGGCTGTCGCGGCGGCCGTTCGCCTTCTGCGCGGCCTCGTAGCCGTCAAGCACCGAGCGCACCGCGCCGTCGCCGATCGCGTGGACCGCGATTTGCAGGCCGCGCCTGTCGGCTTCTATGGCCGCCACGTTGAACGCCTCCCGCGTGAAAAGCGGCTCGCCCACCCAATCCGGCCGGTCGGCATAGGGCTCGATCATCACCGCGGTCCAGCTGTCGAGCACGCCGTCCATGAACACCTTCACCATGCCGGACTTGAGCCAGTCGGAGTGGTAGCGCTCCTTCATCAGCGTCGCCTTGGCGAGCGCGTCGGGCGTCATGAAGTTCTTGTAGTGGAACGGGATCTGCACGCGGCAAAGCAGATCGCCCTCGGCCTCGACCTCGGACAGCAGCTCCAACTGGTGAAGATTGCCGTCCATGTTCTGGACCGACGTGATGCCGTGGCGCGCGCACCATTCCAGGCCGCGCTTCATGATGGCGCGGTCCGACGCCTGCTGATCCGGCGTCGGGTACGGGTCGGGCTCGCCACCGGTCGACAGGCCGAGCCGCACGCGGCCCTCCCCGGCGAGGTCGAGCAGGGGCCCGAACGCCTCGCCCTCGCGCAGCTCGCCCTCCGCCAGGCCGTCGCTGCCCATGACGACCTCGTTACCCGGGCCGACCTGCTTTCCATGCAGCAGGCCGGCGAGCTCCAAGGCCCTGGTGTTGGCCCACATCGTATGGTGGTCCGGCGAGGTCATCGCGAAGGGACGGTCGGCGAGGACGCGGTCGAGGTGATGGCGGGTGACGCGCTCGCCCGCGGAGAGGATCGTATAGTCCGCGCCCTGCGCCTGAAGGAGTTTTCGCTCGGGATTTTCGGCGGCATAGGCACGCACGGCATCCGCCAGCGCCTCGAAGCCGTGCACGCCGAAGAGCTGGAGGTGCGGCAGCTCGGCCGCGCCGGTGAACAGGTGCATATGCGCCTCGACGAAGCCCGGCACGACGGAACCGCCCGCCGCATCGACGACCTCCGTACCCGCGCCCTTGAGGTCCGCGATCGCGGCGCGGTCGCCGACGGCCACGATCCTGCCGTCCTTCACGGCAACAGCCTCGGCGCGTGGATTGTCGTCGTCGACGGTCAGAACCTTTGCGTTGATGACGATCAGATCCGCGCTTTCGGCCATGATTTTTCCCTGGATTGTCCCGGCAACAGGAGGCTAGCACCGAGCTCGGCAGTCCGGCCAGCCGATTCTCTGGCCTAATCATTGAGGAGCTCATTGGTCCAACGACGCTCCGCGGCGCGAAACGGACGGCGCCCTTCCAGCCAGCCCTTGTGAGATGCGGTGCGCAGCGGCTAGCCTGTGGGCGCAGAAGCGAGGATCGCATGAAGACCGTCTATTCCCCCAGGCATGCCGGCCATGCCGGGAACTTCGAACTGATCTCCGGCGCTATCGTGCCGGCCTTCGAGAAGCCGTCGCGCGCCGAGATCATCAAGGCGCGCGTCGAGGCGGTGAAGCTCGGCCCGATCCTGCCGCCCGGAGAACATGACCTGTCCCATGCCAAGCGCGTCCACCGGGAAGACTTCATCGACTTCATGCCGACCGTCTGGCCGCTCTGGGAAGCCTCCGGCCGCGACGGCTCGACCATTCCCTTCACCTGGCCGACGCGCGGCCTGCGCGGCGACCGGCGCCCGGCGACCATCGACGCGCTGCTGGGGTTCTATTCCTTCGACGCGGGCGCCAACTTCGTCGCCGGCACCTGGGAGGCGATCAAGTCGTCCTACGACGTCGCGCTGACCGGCGCGAAGCTCGTGCAGGCGGGCGAGCGGGCGGCCTTCGCGCTCTGCCGGCCGCCGGGACATCATGCCGGCTCCGCCTTCATGGGTGGCTATTGTTACATCAACAACGCCGCCGTGGTCGCGCAATGGTTCCGCGACCAGGGCGCGGCGCGCATCTCCATCCTTGACGTCGACTATCACCACGGCAACGGCACGCAGGAGATCTTCTACCGGCGCGGCGACGTGCAGCTCCTCAACCTGCACGCCGATCCGATGGTCGAATATCCTTATTTCCTCGGCCATGCGGACGAGATCGGTGAAGGCGCCGGAGAGGGCTTCAACCACAATTATCCGATGCCGTTCGGCACGACGTTCGACGAGTGGAGCGCTTCCCTGGAGGACGCCTGTGCCAAGCTCGAAGCCTACGGACCGGACGTGGTGATCGTCTCGCTCGGCGTCGACACGTTCGAGAAGGATCCGATCAGCCAGTTCAAGCTGGCGAGCGCCGATTATCCGAAGATCGGCGCGCGCATCGCAAAGCTCGGCAAGCCCACCCTCTTCGTCATGGAGGGCGGCTATGCCGTGGACGAGATAGGCGTCAACGCGGTCGGCGTGCTGACGGGCTTCGAGGATCGATGATGGACGGACAGGACAGGGTCAGGCTCGGCGTCGTGCAGTTCGCCTGCAGCGACGTCGCGGAGGAGAACGTCGCCACCGCCTCGCGGCTCGTTAGGCAGGCGGCCCGGCAGGGCGCCAACATCGTGCTGGCGCAGGAGCTTTTCGAGGGCCACTATTTCTGCCAGGAGGAGAACCCGGAACATTTCCGCCGCGCCCGGCCGCTGGATGACAGCCATCCGACGCTGAAGGCGATGCGGGCGCTCGCCGCCGAACTCGGCGTCGTCATTCCGGTCTCGCTCTTCGAGCGCCGCAACCAGGCTCACTACAATTCGCTGGTCATGGTGGACGACAAGGGCGCTGCGCTCGGCATCTACCGCAAGTCGCACATACCCGACGGGCCCGGCTACTCGGAAAAATTCTACTTCAATCCGGGCGATACCGGCTTCCGCGTCTGGCAGACCCGCTTCGGGACGATCGGCGTCGGCATCTGCTGGGACCAGTGGTTTCCGGAGGCCGCCCGCACGATGGCGCTGATGGGCGCGGAGTTCCTGCTCTACCCGACGGCCATCGGCTCCGAACCGGGGCGGCCCGATTTCGATTCCATGGAGCACTGGCGCATCACCATGCGCGGCCACGCGGGCGCGAATCTGATGCCAGTGGCCGCGGCCAACCGAATCGGAACCGAAACGGTTGCCGGCAGGACACAGACCTATTACGGCTCGTCCTTCATCGCCGGCCCTTCCGGCGAGCTTCGCGCGGAGGCCAGGCGTGACGGCGAGGCGGTGCTGACCGCGGACTTCGACCGGGCTGAGCTGCGCTCGAACCGCGCCGCCTGGGGCCTTTTCCGCGACCGCCGGCCGGAACTCTACGGCGCGCTCGCCACGCTGGACGGCGGGAGGTGAACGGAACGGGAGCCCCTGGATGACGCAAGCAACCCAATCCCTCGACCCCGAATGGTGGCGCGGCGCGGTAATCTACCAGATCTATCCGCGCAGCTATCAGGACACGGACGGCGACGGCGTCGGCGACCTGAAGGGCATCATGCGCCGCCTGCCGCACATCGCCGAACTCGGGGCGGACGCGATCTGGATCTCGCCCATCGCGAAATCGCCCATGAAGGACTTCGGCTACGACGTCTCGGACTATTGCGCCGTTGACCCGCTGTTCGGCACGCTGGAGGATTTCGACGCGCTGGTGGCGGAGGCGCACCGGCTCGGCCTCAAGGTGATGACCGACATCGTCATCTCGCATACCTCGGACCAGCATCCGTGGTTCAAGGAAAGCCGGTCGAGCCGCGACAACCCGAGGGCCGACTGGTATGTCTGGGCCGATCCCAGGCCGGACGGCACGCCGCCCAACAACTGGCTGTCCATCTTCGGCGGCTCCGCCTGGCAGTGGGACACGCGGCGGATGCAATACTACCTGCACAATTTCCTGGCCGAGCAGCCCGACCTCAATTTCCACAACGGGGACGTGCAGGATGCGCTGCTCGACGCGGCCCGCTTCTGGCTGGAGCGCGGCATAGACGGCTTCCGGCTGGACACGATCAATTTCTACTTTCACAGCCGGGGGCTCGAGGACAATCCGCCGCTGCCGCCGGACGAGCGCAATGCATCGACCGCGCCGGCGGTCAACCCGTACAATTTCCAGAATCACCTCCACGACAAGAGCCAGCCGGAGAATCTCGCCTTTCTGGAGCGCTTCCGCGCGCTGCTCGACGAATACCCGGCCAAGGCGGCGGTCGGCGAGGTGGGCGATTCGCAGCGTGGGCTGGAGATCGTCGCCGCCTATACGAGCGGCCGGCGCGTCCACATGTGCTACTCCTTCGATTTCCTCGGACCGGACAAGATGGGCGCGGCGAAGATCCGCGACGTGCTGGAGGAATTCGGCCGCGTCGCTCCCGACGGCTGGGCCTGCTGGGCGCTCTCCAACCACGACGTGGTGCGCCACGCCACGCGCTGGGGCGCCGGCGAGCCGGATTCCGCGGCCTATCTCAAGGTCCTGTCGGCGCTGCTGATGAGCCTGCGCGGCTCGGTCTGTCTCTACCAGGGCGAGGAGCTCGGCCTGACCGAGGCGGACATCGCCTTTGAGGATCTGCAAGATCCCTACGGCAAGACCATGTGGCCGGAGTTCAAAGGCCGCGACGGCTGCCGCACGCCGATGCCGTGGGAGGCCGGATCACCGAATGCCGGCTTCTCCACGGGCAAGCCGTGGCTGCCCATTCCGCCGGAGCACCGCATGATCGCGGTGGACGTCGAGGCGGTCCGCCCGGACTCGCTGCTGGAGCACTATCGCCGCTTCCTCGCCTTCCGCCGCGCCCATCCGGCCCTGGCGAAGGGCGACATCGACTTCCTGGCGGCCGACGACGACGTGCTCGTCTTTACCCGCAGCCACGGCAACGAGGAGATCGTCTGCGCCTTCAATCTGGGGCCGCGCAACGCGTCGCTTTCGCTGGGCGAAGACGTAGCGCTTACCGGCCTCGGCGGCCACGGCTTCGCTGCCGCCGCGAGCGGCGGCCGGATCAGCCTCGGCCCCTATGGCGCCTGGTTCGGGCGGATGGCCTGAGCCGGGACCGTCGGCAGGGCAGGAGAGCAATCGGCAACGATTTTGGGCTAGAAACCATATAGGTTGGAGCTTTGACGGCGGCGGACGGCCGCGAACGGGGCGGGACATGGCGATAGAAAGCAGGCCGATGATCGGCCCGCGGGAGGCGAAAGCCCTCGACACGGAGGCGCTGCGCGCGGCCTTTCTCGCGGACGGGCTGTTCGTCCCGCGCGAGACGCGGCTCGTCTACACGCATTACGACCGGCTGATCCTCGGGGGGATCCTTCCGCTCGACCGCGAGATCTTCCTGCCGGCGGCACGGGAAACGGGCAACGCGCATTTTCTCGACCGCCGCGAGATGGTCGCGGTCAACATCGGCGGCGACGGCCAGGTCGTCACGCTGACGGGCACCTACACGCTGGCGCGGCGGGACATGATCTATCTCGGGCGCGGCATCGGCCCGGTGTCGTTCTCCAGCGACGATCCGCTGCGGCCGGCGCGCTTCTACCTGGTCAGCGCGCCGGCCCACAAGGAACTGCCGACGCGGCTCGTTCGCAGCGCGGATGCCGTACGCATTGACCATGGCAGCGCCGCGACCGCGAGCGCCCGCGCAACCTTCCGCTACGTCTACGAGGGGAGCGTCGACACCTGCCAGCTTGCGGTCGGCATGACGGTGCTCGCCGAGGGTTCGGTGTGGAGCAGCGAGAGCGCGGCGCTGCATCCGCGCCGCGCCGAGGCCCGGCTCTATCTCGGCATACGTCCCGACCAGCGCGTCCTGCACCTCATGGGCGAGCCCGCGGAAACGCGCCACATCGTGGTGGCCAACGAGCAGGCGGTGATCTCGCCGCCGTGGTCGATACAGGCCGCCGTCGGCACGCAGAACTACGCCTTCATCTGGGCGAGCGCCGGCGACAACGCCGACGAGACGGACGTCGATCCGGTGCCGCTGGAGGAGATGCGGTAGCGCCGGCCGCGCTCCATCTGTCTGCCTTGCCGCATGACGTCTTCCGGAAAGCCTGCAACTTTCCGGCATCATGCTCTACAGGCGGTTGCGCGCGAAGGGATTCCAGCGCACGACGCCCAGCCGGATGCGCTCCCGCACCAGCGTCAGCAGGCCGGACGCGGCCACCACCGCCATGCCGACGAGGCTGATCCAATCCGGATATTCGCCGAAGAAGGCCGCGCCGATCACCACGGCCCAGAGGATCTGCGAATAATGCGTCGGCGCGATCAGGTTGGCGGGGCTGCGTCGCGTCGCCAGCAGTTGCAGCCTGTGCCCGCCCGCCGTGCAGAGGCCGGCCGCCATCAGGAAAAGCATCAGCCGCCAGCCCGGAAGCTGGAACGAAGACGTGGCCGCTGCGGCAAGGCCGTTGAAGACCAGCCCGTAGGCGATCAGCATGCCCAGCATGGTGGTCTGCTTTTCTTCGGCAAGCGAACGCATCAGGATGATGGTGCAGGCGGCGAGGAAGGCGACGGCGAGGGCCGCGAGATGGCCGAGCTCCAGCGTCCGGAAGCCCGGCCTGACCACCAGAAGCACGCCGGCGAACCCCATCGCCACGGCGAACCAGCGCCACGGCCCGACGCTCTCGCGCAGCAGCACGACGGAAAGCAGCGTGACGAAGATCGGCGCGAGAAAGATCAGAGCATAGGTTTCGGCGAGCGGGATCGTGGTGAAGGCATAGACGCTGCATATGCCGGCCGCGAGCCCGGAGACGGCGCGCGCATGCACGGCCCATGGCCGGCCCATGCGCCAGAAGCCGTGCCAACGCTCGCCGCCGGGCTTGAGGAACAGCAGGAAGATGCCGGCGAACAGCACGTTGAAGAAGCCGATCTCGAAGACCGACAACGCGCCTCCGGCGCTCTTGATGAAGCCGTCGCCCCACGCATAGACCGCATAGGCCACGAGGGCGAGGACAACACCGCTGTTCATGCCTGGAAGACTCTCGGAAGAAGCGGCACGGAGGCCGCACGGGCCGGACCGGACCGTCGCCCCTGCCTAGCTGCGTCGCGCCGCCGCGGCAAGCCGCAAGACGGGCGAGCCGGCCCAGGCCTCTTGTTGACGCGGACTGCCGCGCGGACGAATATCCTTCGGAGACGGCACGGACGGAAACAATCGGATGGACATGACGCAGAAAGCCGAAATCGGCCTGATCGGACTCGGGGTGATGGGCTCCAACCTGGCGCTGAACATCGCCGAGAAGGGCCACCGGATCGCCGTCTTCAACCGTACCACGGCGCGACTCGGACCCTTCATGCGGGAAGCCGGCGCGCTGGCCGACCGGATCGTCCCCTGCGAGACGATCGAGGCGCTGGCCGAGGCCATCCGTCCGCCGCGCCCGATCATCGTGATGGTGCAGGCGGGCGCTGCCGTGGACGAGCAGATCCGGCACCTCAAGCCCGTCCTTTCGAGGAACGACATCATCATCGACGCCGGCAACGCCAATTTCCACGACACGCGCCGGCGCTTCGCCGAGCTGGAAGGCAGCGGGCTCACCTTCATCGGCATGGGCGTGTCTGGCGGCGAGGAGGGCGCGCGCCATGGCCCCTCGATCATGGTCGGCGGCACAAGCGAATCCTACGATCGCATCGAGCCGACGCTGACGGCCATCTCGGCCAAATACGAGGGCGAGGCATGCTCGGCCTGGCTCGGGCCGGACGGCGCGGGGCATTTCGTCAAGACCATCCACAACGGCATCGAATATGCCGACATGCAGATGATCGCCGAGATCTACGGCATGCTGCGCGACGGGCTCGGCATGCAGGCGAAGGAAATCGGCGCGGTCTTCGCGCGCTGGAACGAGGGGCGGCTGAATTCCTTCCTGATCGAGATCACGGCGAAGGTCCTCGCAGCCGATGATCCGCAGACCGGCAGGCCGGTGGTGGACGTCATCCTCGACCGCGCCGGCCAGAAGGGCACCGGCAAATGGTCCGCGATCGAGGCGCAGACGCTCGGCGTCCCGGCGACGGCCATCGAGGCGGCGGTGGCGGCGCGCGTCATCTCGTCCATGAAGACCGAGCGGCTCGCCGCCGAGGCGGCCTACGGACCGGCCACGGCGGGCAGGGTCTCGAAGGATATCGTCGACGATCTGGAGCTTGCGCTCTTCGCCGGCAAGATCGCCGCCTATGCGCAGGGTTTCGCGGTGATGGCCGCGGCCTCGAAGGAGTTCGGCTGGAACCTGCCCATGCCGACCATCGCGAAGATCTGGCGGGCCGGCTGCATCATCCGCTCGCAGTTCCTGGGGCGCATCGCGGAGGCGTTCGATCGGGACAGCGGCGTCGCCAACCTTCTGATGGCGCCCGACTTCGTCGCCATGATGAAGGAGGCGAGCCCGGCGCTCCGCCGCGTCGTCGCCGTTTCAGCCGAGGCCGGCCTGCCAGCGCCGGCGCTTTCGTCGGCGCTCGCCTATTTCGACGGCTACCGCCAGGGGCGCGGCACGTCGAACCTGATCCAGGCGCAACGGGATTTCTTCGGCGCGCACGGCTTCGAGCGGATCGACGCGGACGGCGCGCATCACGGACCGTGGTCCGGCTGAGGAGCGGAGAAGCGGCGGGGTGTCCCGCCGCCTTCCTGCCTGCCCGTCGGTGGGCGCTTATTTGGCGCTCATCTTGGATTTGATCCAGTCCGTGTAGTTCGCAAGGCGGGTGTAGACGCCATAGGCGTTTTCATGCCCGCAGGGCGCCTGGGCGTCCATCGGACCCTCGCCCCAGCTCACCACGCCGATCTGCGTCACCTTTCCGCCTTCGCTGGTGAAGAGCGGGCCGCCGCTGTCGCCCTGGCAGGAGTCGCGGCCGCCTTCCTTCACGCCGGCGCACAGCATGTTTTCGGTCAGCGGGTCGGACATGCCCTTCGACATGGCGTCGGTCGCCATGTCGATGGACGCATCGGAGAGCCGCAGCCGCGGCGCCCAGCTATGCAGGATCTTCCCGAGATCCTTGGCATAGATGCTCTTCAGGCCGGAGTTGCATGCCTCGTTCGTGGTGACGTCGATGTCCACCTGCATCAGGTCGGCGGGGAACGTGCCGTTGTCCAGCCGGCCCCAGCCCGTCACGGTCGCCTTGCCGCTCTCGGCGGTCGGGCCTGACGGCAGCGCGATCGGCGCCGCATCGGCCTTGTCGGCGAGCCTGATCAGGCCGATGTCGTTGTCGAGGGCCGCCATGTTCTTGTCGAAGCCCTCATGGACGAAGGTCGCCGCGACCTGGTGGCGCTTGCCCTCGCCGAGATTGCTGGCATTGGTGAGCACCGTTATGGCCTGCGCCGGAATGTCCTTGCCGTCATAGACGAGGCAGTGCGCAGCAGTGAGAACCCAGTTCGGCGCGATCAGCGAGCCGCCGCAGAACTGCGCGTCGAGCTGCGATTCCGGACGGGTATCGAGCGAATAGGAGGTCAGGAGCGCGACCTGGAACGGCCATGCCCCGGGAGCTGCCACGTCGCCGCCGAAAATGCGGTCGTTGCTGTCGCCATTGGCCTCGCGCGCCGCGGCGCGCGCTTCCGGCACCCGCTTGATGGCCGATGCTTCCGCGAGCGGCGCTCCGCTCTCCGCGAGGGCAAGGGGCGCGGCGCAGACCGTCGCCGCCAGAGCCAAGAGACATGAGCCCGCCAAGGGGCCAAGCCGTTTCGAGTTCAAGACTACCTCCTGAGACAGAGACGTTCGCTGATTGAAAAGCCACCCCGGCCGATCGATCCACCGCCATCTAAAGCAACGCAGCGCATTGGCGGAAGCGCTTTGTCCCAGTCGATCTTGAAAATTTTTAGGCGGGCGGTCCGACACGTGCGTCGTCGGCTTTCCGTTCAGCTTGCGTTCATAAAGAAAGGCGGCGGTAGACGCTATCCAGGCAAGCAACCAAACGAATATAGAAATACGCCCGAAAGTCGTCCTTCCCCTGTAAATCCGACGAAACCAAGGTCTTTTCATGACTCCATGATCCTGCCACGATCCCGGATAGTCTTACCGGCATCAACGACTTGGGAGAGTCCCTCGAAATGAAGACCTTTACCTCCAAACTCGCCGGCCTTGCGGTCGCTTCAGCCGCGCTGTGGGCCGGGCAGGCAACCGCCGCGGATCTGTCGGAAGGCTTTGCCGGAAATCCGGAGCTGATGCGCGAGCTCATGCAGGCCGAGATCAAGCCGGTGAACAAGGCCCGACCGATCGCCATGGTCCGCACCGACGAGGGAACCTCGCGCGGGGCGGAGGAGGCGCTTTCGGAGGCCGCCTTTGTCGTGGTCGGCAAGACATCGGACGGGCACACCGTCAAGCAGGCGCCGGGCGACAAGGTCCTCAAGGCCGTAAGGGGCGAGATCGAAACGCAGCATCGCGACATCACGCCGGCCGCCGATCTCTGAAGGCCTCCATGCCGGCGCAGAGCCGGCGAAGCCCGACCGACGCCGGCTTTCCTGCCGTCCAGGCCTGTTGCGATGTCGCCGATCGGCGATTAGGCTGAAGACGCTGGATACGCAGTGCCGGGGGGCTTCATGCAGGCATCGTCGACCATTCGCGCGCTCGGACTGGCGGCCGTCCTGGGGCTTCTCGGCACGGTCGCCGCTTCCGCGTCCGACATCGCCGAAGGCGAATGGTCGACGCGCGTCCAGATCCTCTACGACGCGCAGTCGAAGACGGTGGCGCGCGCGCTGGTGCGCGTCTGGAACGCCGAACCGGCGAAGAACCTCGAATTCCTCTGGGAGCCCGATCCGAAGGCCCCTGCCCAGATCGCTCCCGACGGCACCCTGTCCGGCAAGGGCACGCTGACCTGGCGCGTGCGCGGCTCGGCGAGCTACGATCCGCGGGCCGTCTACAGCGTCTACAAGGGATTGCTGGCGAATGGCCGGCCGAACGGCGCCGGGCGGCTGGAACTGCGCTCCGGCGAGGTCTTCGAGGGTAATTTTCTCGACGGCGCGCTCGACGGACGCGGCGTTCACATCGCCAGGGACGGCAGCCGGTACGAAGGCGATTTCCGCCGCGGCGTCGCCACCGGCAAAGGCCGGCTGGCGCTGCCGACCGGCGAGCTCTACGAGGGGTCCTTCGTCGCCGGCCTGCGGGACGGTACCGGCAGGACGACGCTTCCCGGCGGCAGCACCTATGCCTCCAGATGGTCGATGGGCAGGGAGATCGGCGACGAGCGCGACCGGCTGGCCGACGCGACGATCGGCGGGCTGCTGAAGGCCCAGGCCGGCGGCGGCGGCGACGCAGGAAAGGTCGAGATCGCCATCTCGGTCGACGAGCGCATGAACCAGGAGTCGGAGCAGCGCTACGTGCAGAACGTGGGCGACGATGCCATCTCCATCTTCCCCGAGAACGAGCAGATGAACGCCGCCTGGCGGGGCGACGGCGAGGTCGGCTACGATTCCATCGTCGGCGGCATGGACTGGGAAAACGTCCCGGCCTTCGTCGATGTCGACCTGCGCACGACCGACGGATCGCGGGTGAAGCTCGACGCCATGGAGCTGAAGGTCCGCAACAGCATCGCCTACCGCAAGCCGATCCTGACGCTTGAAGGCCATCGAGGCTGCGTCGGCTTCCGCCCGACCTTCACGGTGAAGAACAATGGCTGGGGCGACGCCAAAAACGTGAAGCTGTCCGTGCAGTTCAAGGGCGAACAGGAAGACGGCCCGCTCTCCCGCGCCTTTCCCGTGGATGTCGCCAACATAACGGACGGCACCGACGTGTCGCTGGAGGAGACGCTTCGCGCGGCCGGCGTGGAGACGGACAAGCTGGCCAGCCAGCGCTTCCATTGCCAGTCGCGCGACAGCCTCAACGTCTGCCGGAGCCAGGTGACCAACAGCGTCAAGTTCGGCGAACTGGCCGACTACGTCTGGGGCGAGGACAAGCTCTCCACGACGGCGACGGGCAAGATCGACTATGACTGGACCGACGACTACGACCGGACCTATCACCAGTCCGAGACGTTCCGCGTGGACATCGCTCTGGCGACGATCGAGCTGCCGGAGGAGGCCGCCGAATGCGGCGACGGCTTCGGCGGCGCCCCGGACGCGCCGCGCTTTCAGGATGTGAAATTCCCGATCAACCAGCAGGACTACACGATCCCCATGCCGGTGCGCGGCAACAAGAGGCTGCAGGAACTGCAGTCGCGGCTGAAGCTCTCGGCGGACATGATGTCCTACCACGAGTTCACGGTGTCGGCGCGCTTCTCCGACGGCAGCGAGCGGCAGAGCAAGCCGGTCGCCTTCTTCTTCTTCCGTCCGAAACCGTCCGCTTACGTTTCGACTTCGACGCCCGCGCAGTGCTATCTGCCGGAAGAAGCGGGCGGCTGCTGACGCCGGGCCGCGAGGTCGAACAGGTTGGGAATAGGGACGGCGCGCAGGTAGAGCGTGCCCTGCGGGAAGACGCGAACCTCCACCAACTGGCCCGACGCCTTGGCCGCCGTCTGGTCGAACAGGAAGTTTCCGAGCGAATAGACCACGGCCGTGTCGCCGCCCGCCAGCGCCGCGACGCCCGTGCTGGCGACATGCGGATGGCCGCCGACGATCGCCGCCGCGCCCGCCAGCCGCATGCTGTCCGCCAGGCCGACCTCGCGCGGCGACGGTTCCGCCACATATTCGCGTCCCCAGTGGACCATGGCGAGCACCGCCTTGCCGGGGTCGGGGCGCGCCAGCCGCCCCAGCAGGTCGTCCGAGATCAGCCGCGTCTGCACCGCGCCGTTGGAATCGAGGTCCGTCAGGCCGACCACATCGAGACGGGGCAGCGACAGCGTCTCGCCCTGGCCGAAATGCCGGATCCCGGCGGCATCGAGCGCCCTCGCGGTTTCGGCGAGGCCGGAGGCGCCGAGATCGTTGGCGTGGTTGTTGGCAAGGCTGACGGCGACGACGTTCAGCGCCTTCAGCCAGCGCAAGGTGACGTCCTCCGGCATGGCGAGCGTCAGCCCGTCGAGGCCGGCCGGCACGTTGGGCAGGATCACGCCTTCGAGATTGACGATGAGCGGCCGGCCCCTGGTCACGGCCAGGATCGCCTGCCTCACTTTCTCGGCCGCGTCGGGATCGAGCAGCGCCATCTTCATGGCGCGGCCGAAATTGGTGTCGCCGGCGAGATAATAGACCTCGGACCCCGGCGCGGCGGCGCTGTCGAAATCCGGCCCGGCGGCACCGAAGAGCACGACATTGTAGCTCGTCGTCTCCTCCATCGGCCGTTCCGCGAAGGTGTTGGAACTTTCGTTGGCGATGACCAGCGGCTGCGCCGCGAAGCGGCGGCGCTGCAAGGCCGTCTGGACATAGAGCGCGCCGACCGAATCCGCATGGTCCGGCTGCCTCAACGCCGCGATCATGTCGAGGTTTCCGGAGGCGAGGACGTTGAGCGTCTGCTGGTCGAAGCGGCGCGCCACCGGCTGCGGCAGGTAGTGCGAGAAGTCGGTCGATTCCACGACCAGCGTGTCGTCCGTCACGATGGGCAGGAGGGCGGCGAGCAGCGCGTCCCAGTCAGCGCGCTTCGACTTCACCGACATGGCGACCGGCACGACCTTCGCGCCAGGAAAATAGTGCCTGACGAAGGGCAGGAGCGCGCGTACGCCATGCTCCTTGTCGAACAGGCAGGACTCCTCGATGAGGCCGGGAGCATTGACGCGGAGCTGCCGCACGGCTTCGGCATCCGCTTCGACCGGGCCGAACTCGGTCTCGTAGCCACGCGCGCTGGTGGCGAACATCTTCGCGGTCCTGCGGAAATGGTCGGGCGACAGGATGACGATGCGGCGATAGCTGTGGGCGGAGGCCGCCCTGAAGCCGAGCGCCACAAGCCGGTCGGCGAGAAGATGATGCGGCACCACGATGCCGGTGAGTTTTTGAGCGGTCGGCTCAAAGCCGGTCACCTTGTCGATCGCGCCGCGGAAAAGCGCCGGATCGTTGCCGAAGCGCGGAAAGTTCTCGTCTCCCGGAGGACAGCGGGGGGACGCCGACGCGGCTCCAATCGCCAGCAGCGTCGCGACAAGAACGGCGAGCCACCGCATGTCAGGGCAGCGCGATCAACTGGTTCGCCATGTTGTTCAGCCGGAAGAACGGCGTCTGCTTCGCGCCGGTGAGCCGCGCCACCTCGTGCGAGACGAACTCGCCGAGGCCGAGCAGGTAGACCCCGTCGCCGAACAAATTGGCCTTGCCGCGCAGCCCCTCGATCACGGCATAGGTGAAGACGCCGTGCTTCAGGTCGGCCATCTCCGCGGCCGTGCTGTTGGCCGCCGTCGCGGAATAGACGACCAGCTTGGAGTCGGCCGACTCCTTTTCGAGGCTCGGATTGAAGGCGTTGGCCGCATGGCAGGTGTCAAGCATGAGGACGCGCATGCCCTTGGTGCGCTCCAGCGTGCGCTGGATGTCCGACCAGTCGACGAGCGAGGAGCGCTTCCACTTGCCGCTGTCGTCCTGGCGGGCGTTGGTCGGCACGAAATAATAGTCCTCGTCCACATTCACCCCATGGCCGGCGACGAACACGATGGTCCGGTCGTCGACCGTCGGCTTGTCGAGGAAGTCGGCGAGCTCGTCCTCGATCGTGTCGGAATCGGGCTCGAGGATGCGGCCGCCCGGAGCGATCGTCCTGACCGCCGCCGCAGCGTCGGCGTCGCGGTCGAGCGCGTCGCGGTTGACCAGAACGAGCGCTTCCATGTCCGAGGCCAGCGGCGCCATCTTGTCGGCCACCGCGCGCAGCAGGCCCGAGGCGTCGCCCACCGAGAAGCGCAGGTCGCAGGAGCGGCCGCCGCATGCCGTATCGAGCTTCGGGTAGTCGTTCACGCCGATCACCGCGACATAGAGCTTGCCCGTCTTCGGCGCCGTGTCGCGCTTCTTGCCGATCGCCACGACGCTGCGCTCGGTGAGGTAGCCCTTTTCATCGACGCCGGTGACACGGATCGTGTTGGCGCCTTCGGCCAGCGGCACCTGCACGATCTTCTTGCCGGACGGGCCGCCAATGTCACGCGGGGTGAAATCGCCGACCTTTATGCTGTTCGACAGCACGGAATATTCCGACGCCGCGGCGGCCGTGTCGTCGCCGGAAATCTCGACGGCGACGAAGCCGTCCTGCACGCCGGACTGGTCGTCGGCCACGCGGATGTCGAATTCCGGCGGACGATGAGCGAGAAGCTTCTGCAATTCGCGATTCACACCGGGTCGCATCTCCCTCACCGCGGCATCCGCGCTTTTCAGGATGATGGCGCGGCGCACCAGCTCCGGGCTCCAGAGATGCCGCTTGAGCTGGTCGCCGCGGATGAAACGGCCTTCCGCCCGGCGGCCGTCGTTCACCTGCCAGCCGATGAACTTGTCGCCGTCATCGGAGGAATAATAATAGCCCTGCGGCATCCAGACGATCCATTCGTCGCCCGCGAAGAACAGGCTGACGATCAGCTCGCGCGTCCTGAGGTTCCAGAGTTTCAAGGTCTGGTCGGCGCTGCCCGTCACCATGAGGCCGAGCGCTTCCGACACGGCTAGCGCGTTGACCTCGCCGGTGTGGCCGCCCTTGAACTCGCCG
>JAFKJW010000092.1 GCA_017305925.1 Hyphomicrobiales bacterium
TCCGGAGCGCGCTTCTGGAGCTCGGACAGGATGTCCTCCAGACGGTCGCGCGCGGTCGCGGTCATCACCGTCTCCTCGCGCGTATCTGCGCCAGTCGTGCTCCTCCCGGAATCCCAGGACCTCGTGGATCTTGCGGTTGGAGAGCGGCGCCTCGTAGCCTTCCATCCGGCGCGTGCGCGGCGTCTTCGGCGCCCATTTCGCCAGGAACTCCTCGGTCGGCTGATCGGCGGTGATCGTGTCGTTGGTCGCGTTGAAGACCTGGAAGCCGAGACCGTCCTTCTCAAGGCACAGATGCACGATCTGGCCGAGGTCGCGCGCGTCGATGTAGCTCCACGCGTTGCGCTTCCTAAGCGGCGGGTTTTCCGCATAGGTCCTGAACGGCCCGTATTCGTGCGGCTCAATCACGTTGCCGATGCGCAACGCGTAGATGTCGGCGCCATAGCGGTCGGCGAAGGCCCGCGCCGTATGCTCGTTGAGCTGCTTGGACAGACCGTAGCTGTCCATCGGGTCGATCTCGTAATCCTCCTCCAGCGGGAGGCGCTTGAAGTCCTTCTCTCCCTCCGCGAAGCAGACGCCGTAGGTCGTCTCGCTCGACGCGATGACCACCTTGCGGATGCCGAGCTTCATCGCCGCCTCGATCACATTGTAGGTGCCCATCACATTCGCCTGGAAGGTGACGTTGTCGGGCTGGATCAGCACGCGCGGAACGGCCGCGAAGTGGACGACGGCGTCGATCTTCTTCGGTCCGCCGGGCTCTTCGTAGCCGTCAAAGCCGAAATGCATGGAGAGCGCGTTGAACACCTGCCCGCTGTCGGTCACGTCGGTGATCAGCGTGTTGACGCCCGGGCAATCGAGCGGCTTCAGGTCGACGTTCAAGATCTCGTAGTCGCCGCGCTCCTTCAGCCACGGCACCACGTGCTTCCCGGCCTTGCCCGACCCACCTGTGAACACGATGCGCTTCATCATCCCGATCCCCTGCGACCTTCAAGCCGGCGCGGCTGCCAGCCGCGCGCACTATCGCCGACCGCAGGGCCGCAGTCCATCGGTTGTGAAAAGTCGACGGAAGCCTCGCGTGAAGCCTCAGGCCTGATGCCGGAGGCTGACGCCCGTGCCGCGGTCGAACAGCGCCACCTTGTCGGCGTTCCAGCCGAAGCGCACGGTATCCTCGATGGCGAGCTCGGTCCGGGCCGGCGTGGTGGCGCGCAGGATCGTGTCGCCGACGCGCAGCGTGACGATCTTTTCCACGCCGTGGTTCTCCACGTCATGGACCAGCGCCTCGACCGGGCCGCCGGCCTCCAGCGTGACGTCTTCCGGCCGGATGCCGAAGGTGAGCAGGCGCTCGTCGGTCGCCGCGCCGGCCTTCGCCTTGCCGTCATAGGGCAGCTCGAAGCGCATCGGGTGGAAGACCGCGCGCCCGCCCGCAAGCCTGCCGTCGATCAGGTTCATCGGCGGCGAGCCGACGAAGGAGGCGACGAAGGTGTCGCGCGGATTGTTGTAGATTTCCTGCGGCGTGCCGGTCTGGACCAGGCGGCCGTGGTTCAGGACGCCCACCTTGTCGCCCATAGACATGGCCTCGATCTGGTCGTGCGTGACGAACAGGAAGGTCTGGCCGAGATTCATCTGGATGTTTTTCAGTTCGGTGCGCAGCGCCTCGCGCAGCTTCGCGTCGAGCGCCGACAGCGGCTCGTCCATCAGGAACACGCGCGGCTTGCGCACGATCGCCCGGCCGATGGAGACGCGCTGCATCTCGCCGCCGGAGAGGCGATCGGTCTTGCGCTCCAGCAGGTGCTCGATCCGCAAGGTCTTCGCCGCGCGGGCGACGCGCTCCCGGATCTCGTCGTCGGGCACGCGGCGGATCTTCGACTTCAGCGGAAATTCCAGGTTCTCGCGCACGGTGTAGCGCGGATAGAGGGAATATTGCTGGAGGACGAGCGCCACGTCGCGTTCGGCCGCGCCCCAGTCGGCGACGTCGACGCCGTCGATGACGACCTTGCCCTCGGTCGGCTTTTCGAGGCCGGCGACCAGCCGCAGCGTCGTCGTCTTGCCGGCGCCGGTTTCACCGAGCAGCACGAAGAACTCGCCATCGGCGATGTCGAGGCTGAGGTTCTTCAGCGCCGTGTGGTGGCCGAAGGTCTTGGTGATGTCGCGGAGTTCGATGCGGGCCATGGATCAGAGCCTCACGCCGAGCGAGTTGCCGCTGGCGGTGTCGAAGAAATGCGCCTGCGCCGGATCGATCTTCGCCCAGACGCGCTCGCCGGCCCGCGGCACGAAACCCGACCGCGTGCGGGCGCGCAGCATCTGGGAGCCCACCTTCAGGTCCACGATGTCGTAGGATCCGAGCGGCTCGATGATATGCGCCTCGACCGGCAGATAGCCGTCCTGCGCCTCGCGGGCGACCAGCACGCCTTCCGGCCGGATACCGAGCGCCAGGTCGCTTTTCGCACTCCGGGCCGCGTCCAGCATGCCGAGCAGGCTGCCCGGAAAGCCGAACCCCTCGGCGGACCCTTCGACGGCGACATTCGCGTCATCGCCGTTCCGCGAGACGGTGGCCTTCGCCAGGTTCATCACCGGGCTGCCGACGAACTGCGCCACGAACATGTTGGCCGGACGGGCATACACCTCTTCCGGCGAGCCGACCTGCTGGAGCACGCCCTCATGCATGATGACGATGCGGTCGGCGAGGCTCATCGCCTCGATCTGGTCGTGGGTGACGTAGATGGTGGTCGAGCCCTGCTTGAGGTGGAGCCGCTTGATCTCGGCCCGCATCTCCTCGCGCAGCTTGGCGTCGAGCGCGCCGATCGGCTCGTCCATCAGCATCGCCTTGGGGCGGCGCACCAGCGCCCGGCCGATCGCCACACGCTGCATGTCGCCACCGGAGAGCGCGGAGGGCTTCCTGTTCAGCAGATTGCCGATGCGCAGCACGCCGGCGATCTCGCGCACCGCCTTGTCGACCTCGCCCTTGCTCATGCGCGTGGCGCGCAGCGGAAAGGCGATGTTCTCGTAGACGGTCATGTGCGGATAGAGCGAGAAGGACTGGAACACCATGGCGATGTCCCGGTCTGAGCATTTGAGGTGCTGCACCGGCTGGCCGTCGATCAGGATGTCGCCCTCGTCGATGGTCTCCAGCCCCGCCACCGCACGCAGCGTCGTGGTCTTGCCGCAGCCGGACTGGCCGAGCAGCACGATGAACTCGTTGTCCTCGATCTTCAGGTTCAGGTCCTTGATGACCTGGACAGCGCCGAAGAATTTCTGGATTGCACGAAGCTCGATCGAGGTCATCCGTGATGGTCCTCGTTCCTGAGGGGATCGGCCTCCTTCGGCGCGGGCGCCCCGAACCAGCCGGTGAACATAAAGGTGAGCAGGCCGACGATGATGATCGTCAGCCCGTAGCGGTGCAGGAACAGGCTCCACGGCTGGCAGAGCAGCACGATGCCGGCGATCATCACGATCTCGGCGATGCGCTGGAGTTTGTAGCCCGGGATCATTTGCGGATCGCTCCGAAGGACATGCCGCGCAGGAGATGGTTGCGCAGGAGGAAGGTGAAGATCGCCACCGGCAGCAGGAACAGCACCGTGCCCGCCGCGATGACCGTCCAGTCCGGCAGGCCGGATCCGACCTGGCTCGGGATGAAGGGCGGCGCGGTCTGGGCGCGGCGGTTGGTCATGATGAGCGCGAAGGCGTATTCGTTCCAGGCCGTGATGAAGCAGAACACGGCCGTCGCAGCGATGCCGGTGGCCGCCTCCGGCAGCACGACCTTGAAGAAGGCCTGCATGCGCGTGTAGCCGTCGACCAGCGCCGCCTCCTCGTATTCCTTCGGGATCTCGTCGATGAAGCCCTTCATCAGCCAGACCGAGAAGGAGAGGTTGAAGGCCGTGTAGAGGATGATCAGGCCCCAATGCGTGTCGTTGAGGCCGACCACGCGGTACATCAGGAACATCGGGATCGCGACGACGACGGGCGGCAGCATGCGCGTCGAGAGGATGAAGAAGAGCAGGTCCCCCTCCCCCTTCATCTTGAAGCGCGAGAAGCCGTAGGCCGTGAACGTCCCCATGCCGACGGCGAGAACGGTCGAGGTGATCGCCACGATGAGCGAATTCATGAAGCGGTCCGGATAGGCGGAGAACTGGACCTGACCCTTGCCGTCGCGGTTCACCTTCTCGCCGCCGTCGAAGACGATGCGCTCCCACCAGGGGGCGGCCGCATAGTCCTCCGGCGACGGCGGCGCGCGGAGTTGCGAGCGCTTGGTGAACAGCTTCACATAGGGCGAGACCTCGGGCTGGAAGACGACCGTCGGCGGCACGGTGGTCGCCAGGTTGCGCGGCTTGAACGAGGTGGAGACGATCCAGTAGATCGGCGCCAGGAAGATCAGCGTGATGACGATCACCGCCGCGATCGCGACGCGATTGAGCGTGACTTCGGTGGAGGTGCGGACGGCGGCCATCTCAGCGCTCCTTCACCTTGTTGAGGTATTTGACATAGATGTTGGTGATGGCCAGCACCATGATGAGCACGATATAGGCGAGCGCGCAGGAGCGCCCCGTCTGCCACTCCTGGAACGCCATCTTGTAGAGGCGGATCGAGATCACCTCCGTCGTCGGCTGGCTGGTCAGGATGTAGGCGAGGTCGAAGGTCTTGAAGGCCTCCATCGTCCTGAAGATGATCGCGATCATCAGGATCGGTGCCACCAGCGGCAGGGTGATGCGGAAGAAGGTGTAGAACGGCCCGGCCCTATCGATCGCCGCCGCCTCGTAGAGATGCTTCGGCACCGCCGACAGGCCGGCCAGCGACAAGAGCATGACGAAGGGCGACCACATCCAGATGTCGGTCAGCGCGACGGCATAGAGCGCCATGTCGGGATTGGCGAGCCATTCGAAGGTGCCGAGCCCCAGCGCGTAATTGATGATGCCGAAGGACGGGTCGTAGAGCAGCTTCCAGAACAGGCCGACGACGGCCATGGACAGCATCATCGGCAGCAGCAGCAGGGTCGTGATCAGCCCCTTCATCGGGATGTCGCGATTGAGCAGCATGGCCGTGCCGAAGCCGACCAGGACCTGCCCGACGACCGAGACGATCACGTATTTCGCGGTAATGGAGAAGTTCGACCAGATATAGGGGTCGTTCAGCAGCTCGCGGTAGTTTTGCAACCCGACGAAGTTCGCCGGCGCGTTGGTCGAGGCGCGGAAGTCCGTGAACGAGTAGCCGAGCGAGTAGATCAGCGGAAAGATGTTGAAGACGATCAGGAAAAGGATGGTCGGGACGATGAAGAGGTTGCGGATCGCGAGGTCGCTCATGCCGCGCGCTGCGGCGCGCGACTTCGGATCCAGCGTCGTCATGACTGCGGTGGCCAATACTCTCCTCCCCTGAGAGTTTTCGCGGAGACGGAGGGGGCGGGTGTCGTCCCCTCCGCCGATGTCGTGCGGCCTACTGGCCGCGGCCGTACTTCTTGAACGTCGCGTTCCAGTCCTGGGCCAGAGCGTCGAGCGTGTCCTTCGACGTGCCCTCGCCGCCGACGATCGCCGGATAGAGACGCTGGTTCAACTGCTGGAGAAGCTCTGCGTACTCCGGCACGGCCCAGAAATCCTTGACCTTGAACATCGTGTCGTAGAACGCCTTGTTGTATGGCGTGGCGTTCTGGAACTCGGCCGATTCCAGGACGGCCTTGTTGCAGGTATAGCCGCCCAGCTCGGCCCACTTCTTCTGCGTCTCGTCCTTGATGAACCACTCCAGGAACTTCATCGCCTCTTCCTTGTTCTCGGAATAGGAGACGACGGAGATACCCTGCCCGCCGAGCGCGGCGAACTGGTCGCCGTCAGGCCCCGGAGGATTGGCGAAGAAGCCGGTCACCTTGGCGTTCGGGTTCGAGGCCTCGTTCACCAATGCCGGGAAGAAGGCGAAGAAGTTCATGCTCATCGCCGCAAGATTCTCGGTGATGGCTTGGTTGTCCTCCGCGAAGAAGGTCTTGGCCCAGCCCGGCGGCGTGAACTTGTAGAGCTCCTTGTAGGCGTCGAGCGCGGCCACCGCCTTGTCCGAGTTGATGAAGCCGTCGACCTTGTAGGTCGAATAGTCGCCAAGGTCGCCGCCGAAGGAGAACAGCGCGTTCTCGAAGCCCATCGCCATCGCGTCGTAGGAATTGTCCGTGTAGATCGCGCGTACCGCTTTTCGTCCGGACGATAGAAGAACTCGGCGATGTCGCGGAGCTGCTTCCAGTCCTTCGGTACATCGAGGTCGTAGCCGTACTTGGCCTTGAACGCCTCCTTTTCCTTCGGATCCTCGAACCAGTCCTTGCGGTAGGACCAGCCCACCGCGTCGCCTTCGGCGGGAATCGACCAGTATTTGCCGCTGCCGCCGGGATATTCGGAATAGAACTTGACCGTCGCCGGAGCCATCTTGTCCAGGACGTTGTTGTTTTTCACGAAATCGGTCAGGTCGACATAGTGGCCGCCTTCCGAGGCGGCTCCCAGCCACTGCGAGTCGCCGACGATGAGGTCGTAGGCGCTGCCCTTGGCGTTGAACTCCGAGAAAGCCTTGGTCTGGAAGTCCGCCCAGGGCGTCGTCTCGACGGTGACCTTGACCCCGGTCTCCTTCTCATACTCGTTGCCGAGCTCCTGCAGGTAGTTGGACGGGTCCCACTCGGCCCAGAAGATCGTCAGCTCCGTCGCGAAAGCCGACGACGCGTACACCATCATGGAAACACCGGCAGCCAAGCCGGCCAATACTGTGCGCATCCTGGTTCCTCCCTTTAGCGCGTCGTTCCCACCATCACCGCGGCAGCCTTGCCCGCTGTCCCGCCGATGGCCCGCCTCACGGCAGATTCCTGCCTTCTTCTCCTCCGGTCGGCCTTGCAGGCTCCAGGCAAACCACCCGGATCGCATGCATCCACGCAACCCGGAACTCGCTTTACTCTTTCATCTGGTATTACCAATTCTCAAGAACGGTCAAGAGCTTTCTCATCTGTCCGCAAGATGCAGAAATCCTCAATCGGGCGCAAAGGTATCAGAATACTCGACATTTTGAATTCTTTCCCGTAGCGGCGAACCGCCATGCGCCCCTATCCGCTTTCCGCTCCGGCGGCGGTTTTTCCCGCCCGTTTGGTCAGACCAGATTGAAGATCACTCCTTGCATCCGCCCGCCTGCGAAACCGCCGCCTCGACAAGCGCGTCGGCGGCCCACACGATCACTTCCCTGGCCTCGGCGCTGTCGGCGCCCCAGATGTCCTTGAGGACGATCAGCGCCTCCACCCCGAAAAGAAGCGACAGCGCCCGGATCAGGCGCCCGGCGTCCTCCTCCGGCAATCCGGCGGAGGAGCGCGTGACGGCTTCGCTCAGCAGCTTGACCCGATGCCCCCTCTTGAAGGGCGCATCGGCGCCGGCCTCGCCCTCGGTCATTTGCGGGCGCTGGTCGATGGCATGCCGGAGCGCTGCTCGAAACGTCGCCTCGAAGGCTTCGATGCGCGGGATCGACCCCACCAGCAGGTCGTTCACCCGCGCCCGCACGTCTTTCGCCGGCGAATGCCAATCGAGGATCGGGCCCAGCGCCTCGTCGACCACGGCCTCCACGAGGGCCGCCTGGCTTGGGAAATAGCGATAGGCGGTGGCGCGCGACACGTCCGCCGCGGCCGCCACCTCGCTGACGGAGGGAACGAGGCCGTCCTGCATCAGCCGCGTCGCTACGGCGAGCATCAGGCGGCGCGTGCGCGCCCTCGCGCCGCGCTCCGCCGGCGCCTCGGATCGTTGACGTGAGACGTCCATATCAATATGATACGCACATCTCAAAACAATGGCAACGGGCGCCATTGACGGCTCGACGACGCAAGGAACGGCCGGGCTCCGGCGGGAGGAAGCGTGCGCAGCATCTACGTCGTCGGCACGGCCGACACGAAAGGCGACGAACTCGCCTACCTGGCGGATTGCATCGCCGCGACCGGCATGGCGGTCACGCGGGTGGATGTCGGCACCCGACCGTCCACGGCGGAAACAGACATCCCCGCCGCGACGGTCGCGTCGTTTCATCCGGACGGCGCCGGCGCGGTGCTCGGCACCGACGACCGCGGCACGGCGGTCGCTGCCATGGGAAAGGCGTTCGCCGCCTTCATCGCCGGGCGGACGGACATTGCCGGCGTCATCGGGATCGGCGGCGGCGGCGGCACGTCCATTGTCACGGCCGGGATGCGCGCCCTGCCGCTCGGCCTGCCCAAGGTCATGGTGTCGACGCTCGCCTCCGGCGATGTCGCGCCATATGTCGACGTCTCCGACATCGTCATGGTGCCGTCGATCACGGACATGGCCGGGCTGAACCGCCTGTCGCGCGTCATCCTCCACAATGCCGCCCAGGCGATCGCCGGCATGGCAAGGACCCCTGCCCCGCCGGCCGTGGGCAAGCCCGCGCTCGGCCTGACGATGTTCGGCGTGACCACGCCCTGCGTCACCACGATGGTGGAGGAACTGCGCGCCGATTACGACTGCATGGTGTTTCACGCCACGGGAACCGGCGGGCGGGCGATGGAGAAGCTTGCCGACAGCGGCCTCCTGACCGGCGTGCTCGACATCACCACCACGGAGGTATGCGACCTGCTGTGCGGCGGCGTGCTTGCCGCGACCGAAGACCGATTCGGCGCGATCGCCCGCACGAAGCTGCCCTATGTCGGCTCGGTCGGCGCGCTCGACATGGTCAATTTCTGGGCGCCGCCGACCATTCCGGCCCGGTACAGGGACCGCCTTTTCTACGAGCACAATCCCAACGTCACGCTGATGCGCACCACGCCGGCCGAATGCCGCGAGATCGGCGCCTGGATCGCCGGCAGGCTCAATGCCTGCGAAGGCCCCGTCCGGTTCCTGATCCCCGAAAAGGGCGTGTCGGCGCTCGACATCGAGGACGGCGCCTTCCGGGACGTCCAGGCCGACGACGCCCTGTTCTCGGCCATCGAGGATACGCTGAAGGTCACGACGGACCGCAGGCTCGTCCGCCTGCCGCTCCACGTCAACGATCCGGCCTTCGCGAAGGCAGCCGTCGCGGCGTTCCGCGAAATCGCCCGATAGGTCTTTGCAGCAGCATTCCGGAGAGAATCGAAGATGCCCGCCGTTCCCCGCAAGGATATCCTCGCAAAATTCCGTGCCATGATCGAGAAGCGCCAGCCGATCATCGGCGGCGGCGCGGGCACCGGCCTTTCCGCCAAGTCCGAGGAGGCGGGCGGCATCGACCTCATCATCATCTACAATTCCGGCCGCTACCGCATGGCGGGGCGCGGTTCGGCCGCCGGGCTGCTCGCCTACGGAAACGCCAACGAGATCGTCCGCGAGATGGCCGTCGAGGTGCTTCCGGTCGTCACCAGGACGCCGGTGCTCGCCGGGGTCAACGGCACCGACCCCTTCGTGCTGATGCCGCGCTTCCTCGCCGAGCTGAAGGAAATGGGCTTTTCGGGCGTGCAGAATTTTCCGACCGTCGGGCTGTTCGACGGCGCCATGCGGCAGAGCTTCGAGGAGACCGGCATGGGCTTCGGGCTCGAAGTGGACATGATCGCCGAGGCGCACCGGCTGGATCTGCTCACCACGCCCTATGTCTTCAACCCGGACGAGGCGCGCGCCATGACGAAAGCCGGCGCCGACATCGTGGTGGCGCATATGGGCGTGACCACGGGCGGCACGATCGGGGCGACCAGCTCGAAATCGCTCGACGATTGCGTGACGGCGATCGACGCGATCGCGGCCGCCGCCCGCTCGGTGCGCGAGGACGTGATCCTGCTCTGCCACGGCGGGCCGATCTCCATGCCCGACGACGCCGCCTACATCCTGGGGCGCTGCGACCGCATCCACGGCTTCTACGGCGCGTCCTCGATGGAACGCCTGCCGGCCGAAACCGCCATCCGCGACCAGACGGCCAGCTTCAAGAAGCTCGCGCTGCGCGCATAAAGCATCGCGCCGAAAAGTGGATGCCGGTTTTCGGCAAGAGCGATGCGAAAACGAAAGCTACAGCGAACCGCCCGGTCCCGGTATCGGGCGACCCGCTGTAGCCCCTCCACAAAGCCGGCCCGATGCCCGATAGTGCGCGACGACTCGGGGGGAGTAAGCAGGAGGCATCATGCGCGCGGTCGTCTACAGGGCCTTCGAGGCTGCACCCGCCATCGAAACCGTGCCGGACCCCGCGCCGGCCAGCGACGGCGTGGTCATCAAGGTCGAGGCGACCGGGCTCTGCCGCAGCGACTGGCACGGCTGGATGGGCCACGATCCGGACATCCGCCTGCCGCATGTGCCGGGCCACGAACTGGCCGGCACGATCGCCGCAGTCGGCTCCTCCGTCAGCCGCTTTTCGGTCGGCGAGCGTGTCACCGTGCCGTTCGTCGTGGCATGCGGCCAATGCTTCGAATGCGTGTCGGGCAACCAGCAGGTCTGCGAGCATCAGGCCCAGCCGGGCTTCAACGCCTGGGGCTCCTTCGCCGAATATGTCGCCATCGACCATGCCGACGCCAATCTCGTACGCCTTCCCGACGGCATGGCCTTCTCGACCGCCGCCAGCCTGGGCTGCCGCTTCGTCACCTCCTTCCGGGCGATCGTCGACCAGGGCCGGGTGCGGCCGGGCGAATGGGTCGCCGTCCATGGCTGCGGCGGCGTCGGCCTCTCGGCGGTGATGATCGCCAGCGCCATGGGCGCCAATGTCGTGGCGATCGACCTTGCCGAGGAAAAGCTCGCCGAGGCCGCAAGGCTCGGAGCGATCGCGACCGTCAACGCGAAGACCACGCCCAACGTGGTGAAGGCGGTCAAGCAGATCACCGGCGGCGGCGCGCATATGTCGATAGACGCGCTCGGGCACCCGACCACCTGCTACAATTCCGTCTCCAACCTGCGGCGGCGCGGGCGCCATGTGCAGGTCGGCCTGATGCTGGGCGATCACGCCAAGGCTGCAATCCCCATGGCGAAGGTGATCGCCTTCGAGCTGGAGATCAGGGGCAGCCACGGCATGCAGGCGTTCCGCTACCAGCCGATGCTGGACATGATCTCGGCCGGAAGGCTGGCGCCGGACCGCCTCGTGGGGAAGGAAATTTCGCTCGACGAGGCTCCTGCCGCGCTGATGGCCATGGACAGGTTCGAGGGCGTCGGGATGAGCGTCATCACCCGCTTCTGACCGCTCCCGAAAGCCGGCCTGTATCTGCGGGCGGTCGTCAGGCGGCCCTGGCCACCACGCGGTTGCGGCCGCCCGCCTTCGCCTCATAGAGAGCGAGATCGGCGCGTTTCATCAGATCCCGTGGCGCGTCGGATCCGCGTTGCAGCGTCGAGACCCCGACGCTCACCGTGACCGTCAGCAGCGGGCCATTCTCACCGAGGCTGAACGGCACTTCGGCGATCTCGGAGCGGATGCGCTCCGCGACCAGCTCCGCGACATCGGCCTCCGTGTCGGGCATGACGACGATGAACTCCTCGCCGCCATAGCGGCATGCCAGGTCGATGCCCCGGACATTCTTGCGCAGGCGGCGCGCCATCTCCCGCAGCACGGCGTCGCCGCCGTCATGCCCGTGCGTGTCGTTGACCGCCTTGAAGCGGTCGAGATCGAGCATCACGATCGACAGCGGGCGCTTGCGCGCGACGGCGCGATCGAACAGCGTCTGCAGGTGGCTGTCGAGGTAGCGGCGGTTATGCAGCCCCGTCAGGCCGTCGGTCACCGCCATCTCGATGGTGCGGGCCACGCTTTCGCGCAGATGGTCGTTGTAGCGCTTGCGCCGCACCTGCGTGTCGAGCCGGGCCAGAAGCTCCTGCCTGTCCACCGGGCGCGTCAGATAATCATTGATGCCGAGCTCCAGCCCCCTGACGATGCGCGCATCGTCGCTGTCCTCCACCACCAGGACGATCGGAATGAGCCGCGTGCGGTCGATCGAGCGCAATTGCGAGCAGAGACGCAGCGGATCGAAATCGGCGAAGCGGCTGGCCACGACGACCACGTCGAAGGGATTTTCCGCCGCGCGGAAGATCGCCGCCTGCGGATCGGCCTCGACCGTCACTTCGGCCTTGTCCCCAAGCATCTGGGAGAGCGCCTCCGAGGAAGAAGTCTGCTCGTCGACGATCAGCACGCTCGGCCGGGCGAACAGGTCGGGGTGGGTGCGGCTGAGGAGCTCTTCTATCCCGATGTCGCGGGTCGTCGAGGCGCGCAGGCGCAATTCGTCGGTCAGGGATTTCAGCCGGACCAGGCTCTTCACCCGGGTCAGCAATTGCAGGTCGTTGACGGGCTTCGTCAGGAAATCGTCGGCGCCCGCCTCCAGGCCCTGGATGCGATCCGCGACCTGGTCGAGCGCCGTCACCATGACCACCGGAATATGGGCCGTCGCCGGATCCGCCTTGAGCCGGCGGCAGACCTCGAAGCCGTCCATTCCGGGCATCATGATGTCGAGCAGCACGACGTCCACCCTGCCGTGCTCGCAGGCGTCGAGCGCCTCCTGCCCGTTGCCGGCGGTCAGCACCTCGAAGTATTCCGCGCGCAGCCGGACCTCCAGCAGCTTCACGTTCGCCGGTATGTCGTCAACGACCAAGATACGCGCAGTCATTCCGCGATCACTCCGAGAGGTCCGGGACGCGCATCATGCATCGCCCAGATAGGACTTTATGGTCTCGATGAAACGCGGCACGGAGATCGGCTTGGAGATGTAGGCCTCGCAGCCGCCCTGCCGGATCCGCTCCTCGTCGCCCTTCATGGCGAAGGCCGTCACGGCGATCACCGGGATGACGTGCAGTTCGTCGTCGTCCTTCAGCCATTTCGTGACCTCCAGGCCGGAGACCTCGGGAAGCTGTATGTCCATCAAGATGAGATCGGGCCGATGCGTGCGCGCAAGGTCCATCGCCTCGAGGCCGTTGCGGGTGCGCACCGTCTCGTAACCGATCGCCTCAATGAGGTCGCGGAAGAGCTTCATGTTGAGCTCGTTGTCCTCGACGATCATCACTTTCTTCGGCATCGCTGCTCGGCTCTGGCTCTATTGGGCAATCGGTCCTGCCCGGCGCCCCAAGGGGCTTGCTCCCATCCCATCCTTAGCCCAAGAACATTGACGAAAGGCAAACTGCGCGCCTTGCGGCCGGCGGGTCGGGCGTCAGCCATGATAAGGGAGACCGACGGCATGTCTCAAGGAACGGTCGGACGCGAGGACGCCGAGCAGGTCGCCATAGCGGCGCTCGGCTTCATCGCCGGCAATGCCGGGCTGCTCTCCCGCTTCGTGGCCGTGACCGGGATCGAGCCGTCCCGGATCCGGACGGCGGCCGCGGAACCCGGCTTTCTGGCCGGCGTCCTGAATTTCGTTCTCGCACATGAGCCGACGCTTCTGGAGTTCGCCCAGGAGACCGGGACAAAGCCCGAATCGGTCGGGCGGGCGCTGCGAATGCTGCCTTCGGGAAACGACGAGTTCGAGCGGTCGACGTAACCGCTACTGGCTGCTGCCCTTTGCGAGCATGTCCTCGGCAAGAGCGATCGCCGTGCGCCGGTCCGCCTCGCCGGCCACCGCGAAGGCCTCCTCCTGCATGCCGCGAATCCACGGGCGATCGCCCGGCGCGGCACGTTCGAGAGCCGCGGTCATCATCGCCAGCCCGCGAACGATCTTGCCGCTCTGGAAAAGCAGGTTGCCGAGTGTCGCCTGCGCGCCTGCGTGGCCCTTCGCCGCCGCGAGCTGGAGCCAGCGGCCCGCCTGGCGGATGCTGGCCTTCGTGCCGCCCTCCCCGGTCAGGAACATCTTGCCCATCTCGTACTGGGCCTCGGCATTGCGGTAGTTGGCCGCCGCGCGCATGTAATACTCCTGCGCGGCGGCAGGATCGGGATCGACCGAGCCGGGTATGCCGGTCCTCATGTAGCCGCCGAGCGCCACGAGCGCATCGGAGACATAGCTTTCCTCGGGACTGCCGGGCTCGACGTCCTGATCGATGATCTCGTTGAAGAACTTGAAGGCCTGATAGTCGTTGCGGGTGACGCCGTCACCCTCGGCATACATGCGCGCCAGCTTCCAGGTCGCGCCGATCTGGCCGTTCTCCGCGGCGTATCTGTAAGCCTCGACGGCCTGGTCCTTGTGACCGCTCTTGTAGGCGTCGAAGCCGCGCTGGAACACGGCCCAGGGGCTGCCCTTCTCTTTCGGCGCGTTGGTGTCGAAGGCAAGCGCGGGAACGGCGGGCAGGCACAGGACGGTGCCCAGAAGGGCGGCACTCAGGGAACGCGGCAGGTGCCGAACTATGAACATGACAACCTGTTCTTTCATCCTGCGCTCGCGAACGCGCCGTCCGCCCACGCAAAATCCGTCTCGTGCAAACGCACGGCTGCTGCATCCACCTCACGCGATGCGCCGGGCGATATCCTTCCGGCTCTCGCCGCAAGCTCCCGGTCCAGCAGGATACGGGCCGGACGGCTGCGATCCGCCGCATGGCGGTCGAGACGGACGCCGACGATACGCGACGGCGCGGCCGGAAAGGCACCTTGGCGACGATCGCCGGCCTTTTCGGCCAAAGTGGGGCCGTGCACGCTCGGCGCGGCGGGCGAAGCGCCGAATCCGGCGCCGGCGCTCGACCCTGCTTTCTTGTGGCGTCTTTCGTTCATCATGTTCCTTGCCGCGGCGGCTGCGGCGGACCCGATCTCCTGCCGGGACCGGACATGGGGTGCTCCGGGTTTATGGCGGGAACTGGGCGAAGGTTCCGACGCTTCTTATACAACAGCCCTGATTGAGAGAGTGTTGCGCAAACACCACAAATCGCGAACAGCCCTGCTCCGGATGCCGTTTCCGATGCTCCAGGCAAGCTATTCCGGGCGCTGTGTTCCCGCGGCCACCAAATGAAAAGGCCGGGACAAGCCCGGCCTTCGGAGGATCGTGCGGAACGGCGCGTCTACCATTTCACGCGATAGGACACGTTCGCGGCATAGGCCCAGCCGGCCTCGACGGCGGCGTTGGTTCCCGGCGCATATTGCGTCTCGGCAGCCGACGTCAGGTAGCTGACGCCGACACCGGCTCGCAACTCGCCGCCGAACGAATCCTTCGCGGACACGCCGCCCGCGAGGGTCCATGTATCGCTGGACAGGTCATAGCCCGTCGTCACGCCCTGGTCGTAGGTCAGGCTGACGGCACCGGCGATCGTTTCGTTGAACTGATGGCCGACGCCCGCCGTAAAGGTCCAGCCGTCCTTCCAGTTGTAGAGATCCTGGCTGATGAGGCCGCCCGTGGCGGCGGAGCGCACGTCGAGGCTCTTCTGGACACTCCAGTCGCTCCACTTGATGTCGGTGAAGACGAGCCAGCCGGGCGCCACGCCCGTCTGGAACTTCGCCTCGACCGTCTGCGGCAGATGTCCGATGCCCAGGGCGGCGGCCGGGATCTGCGTCGTGGCGGTGATGCCATTGACGCCCACCAGGGTCGGCGCCAGAACCCCTGCCGGGCCGGTCAGCGTCCCGCTTGCGCCGTAGTCCGAGCCCGAACGGTAGAGCAGCTGCGCCCTGAGCGCGATCTCGGGAATGTCGTAGCCGACGCCGACACGATAGCCCTGATCCACGCCATTGAGTTCGAGATGCAGCGGGCCCAGGGGCGAAACGTTGTTGCGGCTGTAGTCGAAGTTTTCCTGGAACACGCCGCCCAGAAGGTAGAGATTGCCCTTGCCGGCATGGAACTTCACGGCGCAGGTCGCGGCGAACTCGTCGACCGTGAACCCTTCCTCGGTCTTGCCGCTCAGGCGCGGAGCCGCATACTTGACCGAACCGCCGTAAGGCTGCGTATAGGTGCCCGCGCAGCTGAAATTGTCGGTCAGGCCCAGCTTGAATGCCGCCGACGGGATGACATAGTCCTGATAGGCATTCGTGCCGATGTTGGCGGGATTGCCTTCGGCCGTATATTTGCGGTTCGGGCTGACATAAGTCGCCCCGGCGCGCATGGTGAAGTTGCCGTCCTCGTACAGGATGTCCGTGTCGGCGGTGCCGCGCGCGAAACCGTTCGCCTGCGCGGTGTTCACGAAAGCCAGCGCGATGAGGCCAGCGCCCGCCACGGTCACCTTGAATGATGTGGAATCCATCCCTTGCCTCTCCTCAGCCGCTTCACCAGCTAGAACCATTTCAAATGCGACAAGCAACAGGTTTGCTGGTGCCAACCTTGCGACCCAGGCCGCGTGACGTGCGCGGCGGCCGGCTTTTCGGCGAGAAAACGGCGACGGCACCGGGCACGAGACCCAGCCACCGGAGAGACCGCTAAAAATTTACATTTATATCAACAATTTAATAAAAAATCCCGGCGGAGGCGCAGGGTTGTAGCATTACGGCAACAATGAGGCAGAAAATATGGCGACGAGCGGCCGGACCCCCGTTCCGGCAGGTCAAGGAACCGGTCCGCTTCCGTTCCGCGCCGAGCGCCCGTGCCGGTCGAATCAAACGGCCGCAGCCTCGATTCGCGTCAGCGCGGCTTGGAGCCTGGCCTGCGCTGCCTCGTACTCCGCCAGCTTTTCGCGATCGGCGGCGACGACCGCTTCCGGCGCATTGGCCACATAGCGCTCGTTGGACAGCTTCTTGAAGAGACGCGCGATCTCTTCCGTCGTGCGGGCGAGATCCTTGCGCAGCCGTCCCGCCTCGGCCTTCAGGTCGATGAGCGCGCCGAGCGGCAGGCAGAAGGTCGCCTCGCCGACGACGATCTGGGCGGAGGCGCGCGGCGCCGAGGCCTGCCGTGAAATCTCGCCGATGCGCCCCAGCCGCCTGATCGCGTCCTCGTGCCGGGACAGACGCTGCTCGGTATCGGCGTCGGCGTCGATGACGACGAGCGGAGCGATCGCGGCCGGAGGCACGTTCATTTCCGAGCGGACCGACCTTATGCCCGAAACCAGATCGACCAGCCAGTTGATCTCCGCCGCAGCCTCCCGGTCCTCGAAATCGGGATGGGGCCAAGCGGCATGGCAAAGCAGCGTGTCGCGCGTCCGGCCGCGCGGGGCGGTATGTGCCCACAGCTCCTCCGTCATGAACGGCATCATCGGATGCAGCAGCTTGTAGATCTCGTCGAGCACGAAGGCGGCAACCGCGCGGCTTTCCTGCTTGGCGGCCTCGTCCTTGCCGCCGAAGACCGGCTTCAGCAGCTCGACATACCAGTCGCAGAAGAGATTCCAGACGAAGCGATAGGCCGCCGCCGCCGCATCGTTGAAACGATATCCCGTGATGCCCTCGGTGATCTCGCGCGAGGCGCGCGTCAGCTCTGTCAGGATCCACCGGTTGACGGTCAGCTTCGCGTCGCTCAGCCACAGGTCGTCGTTGCGCTCGACGCCGTTCATCTCGGCGAAGCGGGTCGCGTTCCAGAGCTTCGTGCCGAAATTCCGGTAGCCCGCCACCCGCGCCGGGTCGAGCTTCACGTCGCGCCCCTGGGCGGCCATGACGGCCAGCGTGAAGCGCAGCGCATCGGCGCCGTATTCGTCGATCAGCTCGAGCGGATCGATGACGTTGCCCTTCGACTTCGACATCTTCTGCCCGTTCTTGTCGCGCACCAGGGCGTGCACATAGACAGTGTGGAAGGGCTCCTCGTGCATGAAGTGCAGCCCCATCATCATCATCCGCGCGACCCAGAAGAAGATGATGTCGAAGCCCGTGACCAGCACGTCGGTCTGGTAATAGGTGTCGAGCTCAGGCGTCCTGTCCGGCCATCCGAGCGTCGAGAAAGGCCAGAGCGCGGAGGAGAACCAGGTGTCGAGGACATCCTCGTCGCGCGTCAGGATTTCGCCCGGCCGGAAAGTCTCCAGCTTCTCCTCGACCCATGCCTTCCAGGGTCCGTCCAGCGCCAGATAGTATTCGACGGCGGCGTCCAGCGCCTCCTGCTCGGTCTTCTCCACGAAGACGCGCCCGTCCGGACCGTACCAGGCGGGGATCTGGTGCCCCCACCAGAGCTGGCGCGAGATGCACCAGGGCTGGATGTTCTCCATCCAGTCGAAATAGGTCTTTTCCCAGGTCTTCGGCACGAAGTTCGTGCGCCCCTGGCGCACCGAGGCGATGGCCGGCTTCGCCAGCTCGGCGGCGTTCACATACCACTGGTCGGTCAGGAACGGCTCGATCGGCACGCCGCCACGGTCGCCATGCGGCACCATGTGGCGGTGCGGCTCGATTCCGGCGAGAAACCCGCCTTCCTCCATCACCTTCACGACCAGCTTGCGCGCCTCGAAGCGGTCCATGCCGTGCAGCTGCTCCCACACGTCCCGGCGCTGCGGATTGGCGTCGGCCCCGGCAAGAAAGTCCTCATTGTCGAGAATGTCGATCCTGCCTTCGACCGTCATGACGTTGATGGCCGGCAGCTTGTGGCGCCGGCCGACCTCGAAGTCGTTGAAGTCGTGCGCCGGCGTGATCTTGACCGCGCCGGTGCCCTTTTCCGGATCGGAATAGTCGTCGGCCACGACGGGAATCTTCCGGCCGACGATCGGCAGCACGACATTGCGCCCGACGAGGTGCCGGTAGCGCTCGTCGTCCGGGTGGACGGCCACGGCGGTGTCGCCCAGCATCGTCTCGGGACGCGTGGTGGCGACCGTGATGAAGGACTTCGGATTCTCCGGGTCGTAGGTCTCGCCCTCCACCGGATAGCGGAAGTGCCAGAGATTGCCGTCGATCTCGCGCTGCTCCACCTCGAGGTCGGAGATCGCCGTCAGCAGCGCCGGATCCCAGTTCACCAGGCGCTTGTCCTTGTAGATGAGGCCCTGCTTGTAGAGGGTGACGAAGACCTCAAGCACCGCCTTCGACAGGCCCTCGTCCATGGTGAAGCGCTCGCGCGACCAGTCGCAGGAGGCGCCGAGGCGCTTCAGCTGGTTGAAGATCCGGTCGCCCGACTCGGCCTTCCACTCCCAGACTTTCTCGATGAATTCGTCCCGCGTCAGGTCGCGCCGGTGGATCTGCTGCTCCATCAGGCGGCGTTCCACGACCATCTGCGTGGCTATCCCGGCATGGTCCATGCCCGGCTGCCACAGCACGTTCCTGCCGCGCATGCGCTCGAAGCGGACCAGGATGTCCTGCAGCGTGTTGTTGAGCGCATGGCCCATATGCAGCGAGCCGGTGACGTTCGGCGGCGGGATGACGACCGCGAAGGATTCTGCCCCGGGCTGCGCTCCGGCGCCGGCGCGGAACGCTTCCGCCTCGTCCCACTGCCTGGCGATCTTCGGCTCGATCGCCTTCGGGTCATAGGTTTTTTCAAGCATCGGCAGGCACCCGGATTGCGGCGTTGGTCAGGGCGTTACGGAAATCGGCAAGAGCCCATGGAACCGGCGCACCGCCGAAGCGGACGCGACCGGACATTCGGCCCGGTGTAAACCGGAACCCCTTTGCCAAGTCAACAGAACAGAAATCCGGGCCCGGGCAACCCCTAGAAGAGGGGTCGTTGAGATCGAATCTCTCCGCGCCCCCTTTGTCCTGCCGGAGATCTCCCCCCACAAGAGGGAGATCTAGCCGCGCGCGATGCGCTCGATTTCTTCCCGCACGAGCTTCTCGACGAGATAGGGAAGATTGTTGTCCAGCCAGTCGTGCAGCATGGGGCGAAGCATTTCTTCCGCCATCTCGTCGAAGCTGCGGCGGCGGCTGGCCGCGAATGCCTCGAGTTCGCCGAAGGAGGCGGCCACCTGGCGCCCCGCCTGCTCGGAGACCAGCGGCGCCCGCAAGGCCGCCGGTGCAATATTCTCATGCATTTCGGCAGCCGTGGCGCCATCGTCGGGCAAGTCCGCGACGGGTGCTGCCTCCGCCTGCGCGACCGCCTCGCCCGCACCCACATCGCCGAGGGAATCGAGATCGAGGTTCACGGCCTCGGCGAAGGCGAGTTCGACGTCCGCCATGCTGAACTCGCCGGTTGCTTCCGCATCGTCATCGAGAGCCGTCTCGGATTGCGGCGCGGCAGCCGTCTCGTCCGCATTGGCTGCGACGAGGTGGGCCGCGACGGGCTCGTCGAGCTCGTCCACCAGCGCAGACGGCCCGTCATCCTCCGGAGCGTCGTCGCCCGTCTCGATGCCCATCGTCTCGACGCTGCGCTGCCCTTCCGTATCATTGGCGGCGACGGCGGCGACAGGCGCGCCGCCGGCGCTCTCGCGCCTCTTCTCGGTGTCGCTGTCCTCGATGATCCGCCGGATCGAGGCCAGGATTTCCTCCATCGAGGGTTCACGCTGCGCAGGGCTTGGTAGTGCCATGGTCGGGAGCCGCCTGTTCTGTCTTGGCCTGTTCTGTCTGGCAGGGCCGCCCTGCCGGACGGGCCTGGAATCACCGCGGTTAAGGCTAGCCGAGCCAGCGGCTTCGGAGAATCCCCAAAATTCGGGATAGAGGCCCGTTAACAGAATTTATCTGCGCGCTCAGCGCCCGTCCGGGGTGCGCAGGCCGTGCCACTTGTCCTTGACGGCGTTGTAATGCTCCTCCGGTCGGTATTTCGCGACCTTCAGCCCGAGCCGCTCGACGGAGAGGTCGCCCATCGCGCTCAGGATCGCATAGCTGGCGACAACGGTGTCCCGTTCCGAGCCGGCGAGATTGATTTGGGCGCTGATCACGTCCGCCTGCGCGTTGAGCACGTCGAGCGTGGTGCGCTGGCCGACATTGCGCTCCTCGACGCGTCGACGGATTCGCGCGCGGCCGCGAACTGGGTCCATGCCGAGGTCAGCGCCGCACGCACCTGATCGCGGATCACGTCGACCTGGATACGCGCCTGGCCGAGGGATTCCTTGGCCTGACGCACCTGCGCCGACACGCGGCCGCCCTGGTAGAGCGGGATGGTGAGCTGCGCGCCGATGGTGCCAGCGTTGAAATAGCCGTCCTGCAGCGAGTCCGGGTTCGTCTCGCGGAAGCTGCGGGAGACGCCCGCCGACGCGCTGAGCTGCGGCAGCAAAGCGCCTTCCGCGACCTTCACGGCATAGGCCGCCGCATCCACCAGATGGTTGCTGGCCAGGATGGCCGGATGGTCGCCCGTAGCGCGGGAAAATGCCACGTCGAGGCTTTTCGGCATGCCCTTGGCGGCCGGCGCCGCCTTCAGGTTGCCCGGCGCATCGCCGACATACTGGCGGTAGGTCGCCTCGCTCGCCTGCGCCTGGGCGCGCGCCGCTGCGACCTGCGCCTCGGCGGACGAGCGGCTGGCCTCGGCCTGCGCCACGTCGGTGCGGGTGCCCTCGCCCACGTCGAAGCGCGAGCGCGCAGCGCGCACCTGCTCCGTCAGGAAGCGCAGGTTCTGCTGCGTCAGCGCGGCGATCTTCCGGTCGCGGATGACGTCCATGTATGCGCTGACAGCGTTGAAGAGCACCGTCTGCTCCGTGTTACGCAGGTTCTCGACCGCCGCACGCACCTGCGCCTCGGAGGTTCTCACCGAGTTCTTCGTTTGAAATCCGTCGAAAAGCGTCTGCGAAAGCTGGATACCGAACGAACCCGTCTGAAGGTCGGTATTGCCGCCGAAGGCATTCTGCCGGGTGTAGCTGTAGGATCCGACGCCGGAGATCACCGGCCGATAGCCGGACTTGGCGATGGCAACGCCCTCGTCCGTGACGCGCACCCCGGCCCGCGCGGCGTTGAGTTCCGAATTGTTCGTGTAGGCCTTCGCCAACGCACCGAGCAAGGTTTCCGCCGACGCCGTCAACGGCATGGAAACGCTCACCAGGAGCGCGACCGCGGCAACCAGACAACGACTTCTCCGCAAGGTCATCCCCTTCACTCCGTCGCCCGACTCACCACGCGCCGCCGGAAGCGACGATAGCCGTGCGCATATCGTAAAAGAACCCGGCCGAAGCTCCGGGGCGAGTTTTCCCCAGGCTCCGACTCAGTGCCAAGGCGATCACGCCCGATGCGGCCGGACAAGCCGGAACTGTCAGAATTCAAACACGGCGGCACGTTCAAATCCCGGCAGTGGCCGAATTGCCGCATTGAACGCGCGACGACCGGAGACGACACCGCCGGTCTTCAGATACACTTTCGCGATGCCCGCATTGCCGTGGCCTTCCACGGCGACCAGTCGGCCGGCATCCTGCAATTGCCCGAACAGGGCCGGCGGCACCTCGTCCACCGCGCCTTCGATCACGATGACGTCGTAGGGCGCCCCTTGCGGATAGCCGGCGGCCAGCGGCCCGGTGACGACGGTAGCGGCCGCGCATCCGAGGCGGGCAAGCGCCGCCCTTGCGGACTCCGCCAGCGCGGCGTCCTCCTCGAGCGCCACGACCGATGCCGCGATCCGCGACAGCACGGCGGCCGAATAGCCCGACGCGCAACCGACGTCGAGAACACGATCGTCGGGGCCGATCTCGGCCAGTTGCAGAAGCCTTGCAAAGGGCGAAGGCTCCATGAGGAACCTGCCGCCCTTTCCGGCAGCACCCGCCGTCAGCTCGATGTCCTCGTCGATATAGGCCAGGGCGCGGCGCGCGGCGGGCACGAACTCCTCGCGCGGAACGCTTCCCATGGCGTCGAGGATCTCCGGCGCCGTGACGTCGGTCGTGCGCAACTGGCAATCAACCATCCTGGTGCGCAACGCAGAAAAATCGTCGGTCATTCAGATCCGTTCCGCATGGTGGCGGGCGACGATCGGACGTCCCCGCGCCAGCCTCGTTCCGCGACAGCGCCGACTGGAGGCCTCGCCCGGAATCGAACCGGGGTGCAAGGATTTGCAGTCCTCTGCGTAACCACTCCGCCACGAGGCCGGCAGTCGAAGGCGCGCCGCGAGCCGCTCTGTTAACAGAGGCTTTCGGCGCCCACAAGGACACGATCGCAAATTCCGGAGGGGCGTTCACGCCGGCCGAAGCCGCCCCGTCAGCGACCCGCCGGACCGGCGCGCCGGCGTCCCCACCAGACGGACAGACGACGCCGCCAGCGCCGCACCGTGGCGAATTCGTAGGACAGGACGAACAGGCCGAGCGGCAGCATCCAGAAACCGAGCACGGGCAGGAAGCCGAGCAGCCCGCCCACCATCAGCGCAACGCCGATGACGACACGGAGCCACCGCGATCGCGGCAGGGCGAATCGGCGGCCGAACAGGTAAATCGACGGATGCTGCCGGCTCACGCCAGACGCGCCCGTCCGTCGGCGGCGGCACCGCGCGGTCCGCAGCGGCTCAGGCTGTTCGCGTCATGTTCGGCCGCAGGTCGCATGGAGCACATATAAGGCGCACGCCGGGGCCTTGCCAGACACGCGAAAAAAGTAGGGCGGTCTGCTTTGCAATCCCGATTTCTCTTTGCTATAGGGGCGCCACTTTCGCTCGAGCATCTGTTCCCCGGTAGCTCAGTGGTAGAGCAACCGGCTGTTAACCGGTTGGTCGCTGGTTCGAATCCGGCCCGGGGAGCCAACAATTTCAAAGACTTACAAGTTTCTGTAGATCACCGAAAAAGGCCAGATCTACAGCATGTCTACACAAATCGGATTTGCTGCGCCGCGATCTACACCCGCCTGAGCCTGCTGGAGCGAGCGTTTGGTAGAGCGGTCTCCCTGTCAGGTCGTGAACCGGCCCCGCCCAGCCGGAGCGAAGCTGTAGGCGACTTGGGTTGGGATGAGAAGATAGCGCGCCCTGGCGTCCATGTGGCTTTGCGAGGTCCTGATGAGCGGCGGCCGCCCGGCGTGAAGCGTGACAGCTTCCCCTTGCCAGCTACGCTGTGCCCCCAGGGGAGAGGATTCTCGCGCCACGCCTTCACTTGCGCGTGTTTTCGGCATTGGCTAGACTGAATGCTACCGCAACCGGGGATGCGGCTTCATGAAAGGGGGGCCTTTCATGAGCATTCTCTTTTTCGGGAAGGTTTTTCCTTTCGTGCCCTTCGGCCGGTGCATGGCGCGACGGTGCCGGTGTGCCGAAAGGGAAACGACGCTCGGGGACCCCGGCGTGAACTTTCAACCGTCATTGGAAAGAGGATCCTTCCACAATGGCAACTCCTGCTGAACTGATTGCCCAGATATACATCGGCTTTTACGACCGTGCGCCCGATCCGACGGGCCTGCAGTACTGGATCGGCCGCCTTGCGGCCGGCGTGTCGACGGCCGACATCGGCGATTCCTTTGCCGCCTCGCCCGAGGCGCAGGAAACCTATCCCTATCTGAAGTTCCCCGACCTGCTGAGCCCCGACGATTTCCTGGCGCAGGTCTACATGAACGTGTTCGGCCGCGCGATCGACGCCGACGGCCTTGCCTACTACAAGGGCCGCCTGGAGTCCGGCGAGTCTGCCGGCAGCGTGGTCTACTCGATCCTCGGCAACGCCTCGACCAACGACGGCAGCCCGGACCAGGTCTATCTGCAGAACAAGGTGGACGCCGGCCTCTACTGGTCGAACGAGGCGGCCACGTCGGGCGTCAACATCTATGACGAGGAAGGCCGCCTGACGGACGCCGCCAACAACTCGGCGCACGGCGTGATCGACGGCGTGACCGCCGACCCGGCGACGGTCGACGAGGCGAAGGGCGAGGCTGACGACTTCTTCAGCGCGACGCCGCACGACCTGACGAAGGAGATCGACCATCTGATCGGCTCGTCGGGCAACGACGCCTACAGCGGCACGGCGAGCGCCGGCGGCTTGAGCATCCTCGATTCGACGCTGAACAGCGGCGACTCCATCGACGGCGGCGGCGGCGACGATTCGCTGACGATCGTGTCGACGCTGGGCGTGGGCCCGGTCCTTCCGGTCGTTCCGAAGCTGACCAGCGTCGAGACCGTCAACACGCAGGTGCTTGGCGGCGGCGGCCAGTTCGTGCTCGACCTCGGCACCTCGACGGGCGTCAAGACGGTCGGTGTCTTCAACACCAACAATGCGCTGGCCGGCTACATCAACGTCACCGGCCTCGTGGACGCGACGTCCAGCAACGTGCATGACGGCGGCCTGATGATCCAGTACCAGCCCTCCCTGCTGACGGGCACCGACGACACGCAGAAGGTGGCGCTCACCAACAGCTCCCTCACCTTCGGCGCGGGCGACGTCAACGGCCAGGGCATCGAGCACCTGGTCGCGACCACGACGGGCGCCGATCCGATCTACGAGGAGAACCAGCTCTATTACACCGCCAATGGCCTGAAGACGGCGACCTTCTCCGGCGATGGCCCGCTCTTCGTCGGCTTCGTGGACAACAGCGCGCTGGTGACGGTCGACGCTTCGGCGACGACGGGCGGCGTCCATGTCAACAATCTCGACAACGCCAACGGCATCACGGTGACCGGCGGCAGCGGCGACGACATCTTCTTGTTCTACGACAAGCTCACCACGGCCGATAAGGTCAATGGCGGCGCCGGCTTCGACGCGGTCGCCGTCAATGCCGACGACTACAGCACCGCCGGCGCCGCTGCGGCGCTCAACGCCCTGACCTCGATCGAGCAGGTCCGGTTCTATGACACTGGCAACAATGTGAAGGTCAACGGCGCCACGCTGACCAACGCCGCCATCACCAATCTGTTGACCGATGGCGGCGGCAATGACTTCGACGTCACCAACGCCCGTGACGCGTGGAGCTACACGTTCCGCCACAACACGAACAACGCCACCATCACGCTGACGGACCAGGCCACCACCTTCAACATCAAGGTGGGCGGCGACTATGGTCTGCAGCATGTGGCCGGCGACGGCGATCCCGCCCAGGTCAACATTCTCACGCTCAACCTGTCGGCCGTGGCGCCGGCTTCGGCCGTGGCCACGGTCAATCTCGACTCCAGCGGCGACCTGGCCGCCGGCGACCACAACGATGTCAACAACCTCCTCGTCAAGGTCGGCTCGACGATCAACGTCACCGGCGATGCGGCTCTGAATATCTACGCCATCAACACCGCGACGTTCGGCCAGCACGTCACGGTCGACGCGTCGGGCTTCAGCGCCGGCCTCCTGGTGCTCGGCACCGACCAGATGGATGGTGCCGCCGCCGGCGACGGGCTCGCCATTGGCGACGTCATCAAGCTGGGTTCCGGCCCGGACACGGTGCGCGTCACTTCCGCCTCGTCGGGCTTCACGGACTTCGATACCGGCGACCTCAAGACCGACACCGTCTCCGGCTTCCAGGCCGGCGCCGGCGGCGACGTCCTCGACCGCAATGGCGCCGACTACACCTACACGGCGATGAGCGCCACGGGTCAGGCCGCCATCGACGCGCTCGGCTCGGGCACGACGCTGCAGATGGCCGCCGATACCGCGACCAACAACATCACGCCGACGACCGAGTGGACGGCCTTCACCTTCCAGGGGCACACCTATGCGCTCTTCAGCGACGGTGCCGCCGGCTTCACGACCGGCTCGGACACGCTGGTCGAGCTGGTCGGCGTCAATGTCGCGGACCTGACCGCGGCCAACTTCGCCTGATCCTCGTCTCGGGATACGCTACCTGGCCCGCCGTCGAAAGACGGCGGGTTTCTTTCGAGGTCCGGAGGATTAGGTGGAGGGCCGGCTACGGCCGCACTGCCTCACTCGTCGATCGAAAACTCGCCACCCGCGTCATGTCGAGATGCGATGCGACAACGTGAGACGGAATGTAGCGCGCAATGCCTTGGAAATCATGGAGTTCGGCTGTTTCAGCGTGTCGCACGATGGCGCAACGAATGTCGGTAGAAAACCTCTGTTAACCGGTTGGTCGCTGGTTCGAATCCGGCCCGGCGAGCCAAATTTTCCAAGTACTTGGCGAGATCTCAAAAGATGCGAAACCGAATGGGTAGGGAAACGGCTCCTGCTTGTCCCGCCCCTGTCGGATTGCGCGTGGAATGGCGCCATCGTCCATAGGCTCGACTGGCTCCCCTCGGACTCCGAGAATTGGAGGCCAACCGGTGGACGGGTTGGCCTCCGTTCCGTCTTGTCAAATCGTGACGCCGGCCATCCGGGCCAAAAGCGTCTGTCGATCCTCGGCAGATCTGAGGCGGATGGTCATGGCCTCGCTTTTGACGGGAACCTGCGGCGGCAGGCTGACCTCGATCTCGGGCGCGTTGTCGGCGGCCCACCTCTTGAAACGCGGCACCTTGTTGGGGCCGGAGATCGGAAACGTATAGCTGTATTTGAAGGACATCGGGCCAATCCATGGCTGTGCGCCCCGGCAATGGAGGGCGCGCGGACGGGCCGCGGCGAGTCACCTCGACGGAAGCGCTGGAAATTCTATTTTCGGGGAACGGGATTCGATCCTGGCGCCGCTCTTGCCATCGCAGGTAGAGGCGCCAGGCGATCAGCCTGTTTGAAGGCCGCCTTTGCAGATCGTGCAGGACAGTCGCATGGAGACTGTCTCGGCCAAGGCGCCCGAAATGTCAAATCGCCGCGGCCGGCATCGAATGCCCGGCGGGTGCGAGACCGTGGCGGCTTGTCCTTACGCCACGCGGCGTTCCGGAAGCGAGCGACGAACCGGCGTCAGCCGAAGAGCAGCTTGGCGCCCGCGAGCACGACGGCGGAAAAGACGATCAGAGCGATCCAGCCGAACAGGGCCTCTCTCTTGCCGGCCCGGATTTCCTCCGGCGTCCTGTGGTCCCGCGTGAACAGGTATTCGTGGTGGGTATATCGCATCGAATCGCCTTGGTGCGTGCTTCCTCAAGGGTCGGACCGGCACTTTGCGAGCCGATGTCCTGCTCCGGACAGATAAAACCGCCCGTTTGCCGGTCTGCCATAGAGACAGGAAGAAAACCACAGACGGCGAGCCCCGGCAAGCGGCGCTGGAGCGAGCTTGCATCCCGGCGGCAATGCCCGCCTGATATGCCGGCCCTCAGGAGCGGAGAAAAGCGGTCATTCCGAGGGCACCGGACAGGCCAGATCGCCTTCCTCGCAGTCGAGATAGGCCTTCAGCTGATCATCCCGCTCGGAAGTCAGCGCGGCCTTGCATGTGGCGACAACCATCGGCGCGACGCTGCCGCCGTCCGCACCGCCGGACTGGAAATCACATTCGGCGTCGCGAAACGAGATCCAGGACCGTTGCGCCTGAACCAGGCGCGCCTTTGCGTCCGGATCGTCCGCGAGGCGACGCTCGATCTGCCTGAAGGTCTCGTTCAGCGCCTTGTCCGCCTTCCGAAAGTCCGCCGCCGGGTCGTCGGACGCATGGGCGGCGACAAGCCCTGCCAAAACAGTCACAAGAGCGATGAACGGGCGCATGATCCGATTCCCGGAGAGGCGGTTTCAGAGAACCACACCTGGCGCCTACCGGCAAGCAGCCTCGAGGAGCAGCAGGGCGCTGCTTCCTCCGGTGGCCCTCCGGTTGCGGTCCTTTCAAGCTGTTGACATCGAAAGAACCCACTTGCGCTCTTTGCGCGGCCCATTATGGCGACTATAGAGGGGCCGCGCCGTCAGGCGCCGAAGGGAAACCATGGGCAAAACGGTCTTCGTCCTCAACGGACCAAACCTGAACACGCTCGGCAAACGCGAACCGGCCATCTACGGCGGCAAGAATCTTGCCGCGATCGAGGCCGACTGCCACGAAACGGCCGCCGAACTCGGCCTGTCCATCGATTTCCGCCAGTCGAACCACGAGGGCTATCTCGTCGACTGGATCCAGGAGGCGGGCGATCGCGCCGCGGCGATCGTCATCAACCCCGGCGCCTACGGCCATACCTCCATCGCCCTGCACGACGCGATCCGCTCGGTGGCTCCGCTGCCCGCGATCGAGGTGCATCTTTCGAACATCCACGCGCGCGAGCCGTTCCGGCACCACACGATGACCTCGCCGGTCGTCACGGGCGTCATCTGCGGCCTGGGGCCGCTCGGCTACACGCTGGCGCTCAGGGCGCTGGCGGCGCGCATCTGACCGGACAGAAAGGCTAGAACCATGTCGACCAGGAAATCCGGCATCGACCAGCAGCTCATCCGCGATCTCGCGGAGATCCTGAACGACACGCATCTCACCGAGATCGAGATCGAGCAGGACGACCTGCGGATCCGCGTGTCGCGCCAGACCGGTGCCGTGCAGGCGGTGGCGGCCGCGCCGCTGCCGGTCGCCGCACCGGCGGCGCCGGCTTCCGCGATCTCCGCCGCCCCGGCGCCGGCAGACTCAGCCAGGAACGCGGTTCCCTCGCCGATGGTCGGCACGGCCTATCGCTCCCCTTCGCCCGACGCGCAGCCCTTCATCGAGCTCGGCCAGAAGGTGCGCGAGGGCCAGACGCTGCTCATCATCGAGGCGATGAAGACGATGAACCAGATCCCCTCGCCGCGCGCCGGCACGGTGACGGCGATCCTGTTCGAGGACGCGCAGCCGGTCGAATACGGCGAGCCGCTGGTGGTGATCGAGTAGCCGGGGATGTTCCAGAAGATCCTCATAGCCAACCGCGGCGAGATCGCGCTGCGCATCCTGCGCGCCGCCAAGGAGCTCGGCATCCGCACCGTCGTGGTGCATTCCACGGCGGACGCCGATGCCATGCATGTGCGGCTCGCCGACGAGAGCGTGTGCATCGGCCCGCCGGCCTCGCGCGAAAGCTACCTCAACATCCACCAGATCGTCGCCGCCTGCGAGATCACCGGCGCGGACGCCGTGCATCCCGGCTACGGCTTCCTGTCGGAGAACGCCCGGTTCGCGGACATACTGGCCGCGCACAACATCACCTTCATCGGCCCGTCCGGCGACCACATCCGCATCATGGGCGACAAGATCGAGGCGAAGCGCACCGCCAGGCGGCTCGGCATCCCGTGCGTGCCGGGTTCGGACGGCGCCATCTCCGACCCCGCCGAGGCGAAGCGCGTCGCCGCCGAGATCGGCTATCCCGTCATCATCAAGGCCTCCGCCGGCGGCGGCGGACGCGGCATGAAGGTGGCGCGCAGCGAAGCCGACCTGGAGATCGCGCTCGCCACGGCGCGCACCGAGGCCGGTGCGGCGTTCGGTGACGATTCCGTCTATATCGAGAAATACCTCGAAAAGCCGCGCCACATCGAATTGCAGGTGTTCGGCGACGGCAACGGCGGGGGCATCCATCTCGGCGAGCGCGACTGTTCCTTGCAGCGGCGGCATCAGAAGGTCTGGGAAGAAGCCAACTCGCCCGCCCTCAATGCGGAGGAGCGGATGAGGATCGGCAGGATCTGCGCCGACGCCGTCGCGGAGCTCGGCTATTCAGGGGCCGGGACGATCGAGTTCCTCTACGAGGACGGTGAATTCTATTTCATCGAGATGAACACGCGCCTCCAGGTCGAGCATCCCGTGACCGAGGCGATCACCGGCATCGACCTCGTGCACGAGCAGATCCGCGTCGCCTCGGGCGGCGGCCTGTCGACGCGACAGGAAGAGGTGCGCTTCCAGGGCCACGCCATCGAATGCCGCATCAATGCCGAGGATCCGAGGACATTCACGCCTTCGCCCGGCACGATCACGCATTTCCACACGCCGGGCGGGCTCGGCATCCGCGTCGATTCCGGCGTCTATTCCGGCTACCGGATCCCGCCCTATTACGACAGCCTGATCGGCAAGCTGATCGTGCATGGGCGCAACCGGGTCGAGTGCATGATGCGGCTGCGCCGGGCACTCGACGAATTCGTGGTCGACGGCATCAAGACGACGCTGCCGCTGTTCCGCGACCTGGTGGGCAATCCCGACATCGCCAATGGCGACTATGACATTCACTGGCTGGAAAAGCATCTCGCGGAGCCGGCGTAGCGGCGCGCCGACGCCGCGCTCCCGCACCGGGAGCACCCCGCCGTGAGCCGCCCTCGCGCGCCCGGCCAGCGCATCCCGCCCGACCTCCTGCTGAAGGCCTATGCGTCCGGCGTCTTTCCGATGGCCGAGAGCGCCGACGACCCGGAAGTCTTCTGGGTGCGCCCGGAAACGCGCGGCATCCTGCCGCTCGACGGCTTCCACGCCTCGCGCAGCCTGCGCAAGGCGGTCAGGCAGCGGAAATTCGACATCCGCTACGACCATGATTTCGACGCGGTGGTCGACGGCTGCGCGGAAAGCCGAGAAGGGCGCGAAAGCACCTGGATCAACGATCCCATCCGTGAAGCCTATGGCGAGCTGTTCCGCCGCGGCCACTGCCATACCGTCGAGGCGTGGCGCGACGGCCGACTGGCCGGCGGGCTCTACGGCATTTCGCTCGGCCGCGCCTTCTTCGGTGAAAGCATGTTCTCGCGCGAGCGGGACGCCTCGAAAGTCTGCCTCGTGCATCTGGTGGAGCGGCTGGTCGAGCGTGGCTTCGTGCTGCTGGACACCCAGTTCACGACCGAGCACCTCAGGACGTTCGGCGCTGTCGACGTACCGCGCAAGCGCTACGAGCGGCTGCTGGACGAGGCATTGCAAGGCACCGCCGAGTTCTGAGGCTCCTGCCGACGAAACGCCTGCGCCGCACCGCGGCACGCTTGCCCGGGAACCAGAAGGCGCTGCCGGCATTTCTCCAGACGATTCACGCTGGAGTGCGCGAGATGGTCACGTTCCGGGAAATGGAAGTTCAGCGGGTCGCTGAGGATCGCTCCCTCACGAGGGAGCAGAAGATCAAGAGGCTCCTGGAGCTCGAATCCGAAGCGCGCGGCCTGCAAAGGGCGGCCTCCGAAAGCCCGATGAACGCCGATGACGGCTGGGAGGCCGATCTGCGCAGCATCCGCCTGGAGCTCGACAAGCTCGGTTGGGAGGAACCCAGGAAGGGCGCGGCCACCCTCTGAAGCGGCAAGCCGCATTTTCCTCTCACGGGAGCGCGCAGGATTTGGAAAAGTACTTCACCGCAATCGCCAACAAAGTGGCTTATCTTGCCGGCAAGCCAGTGACCTTTCTCGCCTGCCTTGCGCTGATCATCATCTGGGGGGTGTCGGGGCCCGTCTTCGGCTATTCGGACACCTGGCAGCTCATCATCAACACCGGTACGACGATCGTGACGTTTCTCATGGTGTTCCTGATTCAGAACACGCAGAACCGCGACGGCGCCGCCATGCAGGCCAAGCTGGACGAGCTGATCCGCATCTCGGAGGCCAAGAACGAGTTCATCGGCATAGAACACCTGACGGAGGCGGAGGTCGAGGAATTCCGCTCGAAATGCGAAGCTGCGGCCAAGAAGGCCAGTCGCGAGATTGCGAAAGCCGAAGCGGACGCTGCCGCGCCGCTCGGCGGCCCGGACGCGCAGGCGGCCGCCTGACGTGGCGAGTTGGGCAACCCGAAGCCCGCTTCGGCGTTCCCAGCCCCTTCTCTTCCGATCCGCCCTTGATCCGAAGGCCCGCCGGTGTCACATGAAGCAGGCGGCCGCAGCCGCGCCGCTTTTTTCTGGACTGATCGATGGTCACTTATCTGGACGCCGCCGTGGCGCCCCTGCGCAACACAGGGCAAATCCGCCTCTACGGGGAAGAGGCATTCGAGGGCATGCGCAAGGCCTGCCGGCTCACGGCCCGCTGCCTCGACGAACTGGTGCCGATGGTGAAGCCGGGCCTGCCCACGGAGGCGATCGACCGTTTCGTCCTCGAATACGGCATGGATCACGGCGCCTTGCCCGCCACGCTCAACTACCGCGGCTACACGAAGTCTTCCTGCACCTCGATCAACCATGTCGTCTGCCACGGCATTCCCGACGCCAAGCCGCTGCGCGAGGGCGACATCGTCAATATCGACGTGACCTATATTCTCGACGGCTGGCACGGCGATTCGAGCCGCATGTATCCGGTCGGCCAGATCAAGCGGGCTGCGGAGCGGCTGCTGGAGGTCACGCATGAATGCCTCATGCGCGGGATCGCGGCGATCAAGCCGGGTTTGCGCACCGGCGTGATCGGCGCCGCCATCCAGGCCCATGCGGAAGGCGAGCGGTGCTCGGTCGTGCGCGACTTCTGCGGACACGGCGTCGGGCTGCTGTTCCACGACGCGCCCAACATCCTGCACTACGGCACGGCCTCGGAGGGCGTCGAGATGCGCCCCGGCATGATCTTCACGGTCGAGCCGATGATCAATCTCGGCCGCCCGCATGTGAAGGTTCTTTCCGACGGCTGGACGGCGGTGACGCGCGACCGCTCGCTCTCCGCGCAGTACGAGCATACCGTCGGCGTGACCGAGACCGGCTGCGAGATCTTCACGCTGTCGCCGGCGGGACTCGACCGGCCCGGCCTGCCGTCGTAGCGTGCGCGGTACGGCCGGGCATGTCCGCCCGGCATGGGACGCAACGCACATGGACCGTTCCGACGACGCGGATGAGGCAAGCCTCCTTGCCGAGGGCGCAAGGCCGTTCGCCGCGCGCCGCCCCAAATCCGAAAAGCCGCATTATGCCGGCCACCGCGACCGGTTGCGCGAGCGCTTCGCGCAGGGCGGGCCCGATACGCTGGCGGATTACGAGCTCCTCGAGCTCCTGCTCTTCCGCTCCATTCCGCGCGCCGACACGAAACCGCTCGCCAAGGCGCTGCTCGCCCGTTTCGGCTCTCTGCCGGAAGTGCTCGGCGCGCCGGCAGGGCTGCTTTGCGAGGTGAAGGGCGTGGGCGAGAGTGTGGCCCTCGACCTCAAGATCGTGGCAGCTGCCATGCAGCGCACGCTGAAGAGCGAGATCCGCGGCCGCGAGATCCTGTCCTCCTGGACGCAGGTGCTCGACTACTGCAAGGCCGTCATGGCCTATGAGGACCGCGAGCAGTTCCGCATCCTCTTTCTCGACAAGAAGAACGCGCTCATCGCCGACGAAGTCCAGAACATCGGGACGGTCGATCACACCATGGCCTATCCGCGCGAAGTGCTGCGGCGGGCGCTGGCGCTTTCGGCCACCGCGGTCATCCTGCTGCACAACCATCCTTCCGGCGATCCCACGCCCTCACGCGCGGACATCGAGATGACCAAGCAGATCATCGAGGCACTGAAGCCGTCGGGCATCGTCGTCCACGACCATGTCATCGTCGGCAAGAAGGGCTTTGCCAGCATGAAGGGCATGCTGCTGATCTGACGTCCGCCCCCGGCAATTTCTCTCCGGAAAAGAAAAAGCCGCCCGGAGGCGGCTTTTCGCGAATGCGGGCTGCCGAATCCTATTCGGCATCGTCCTTGGCGGCGGCCTTTTTCTTCGGCGCGGCCTTCTTCTTCGGCTCGTCGGTCGCGGCCGCCTCGTCTGATCCGGCGGCAGCCTCCTTCTTCGCAGCGGCTTTCTTCGCCGTCTTCTTGGCGGGCTTGGCGTCCGTCTCCTCGGCGTCGTCGGCCAGCAGCTCCTCGCGGCTCACCTTCTGGTCCGTGACGTCGATCTGGCCGAGAAGGTGGTCGACGACCTTCTCCTCGAAGATCGGGGCGCGGATCGAGGCAAGCTGCTGCGGGTTGGAGCGGTAGAACTCGAAAACCTGCTGCTGCTGGTTGGCCGGGAAGCGGCGCACCATGTCGAAGAGGCCGCGCTGCATCTCCTCGTCGGAGACCTGCACGCCGGCCTTCTCGCCGATCTCGGCCAGCACGAGGCCGAGACGGACACGGCGCTCGGCCAGCCGCTGGTATTCGGCGCGCGCTTCCTCCTCGGTCGTGTCCTCGTCCTCGAACGTATGGCCGGCCGCCTGAAGGTCGCGGTTCACCTGCGCCCAGATGTTGTTGAACTCGGCCTCGACCAGCTTCGACGGGGTCTCGAAGGCGTAGCTGGAATCCAGCGCGTCGAGGAGCTGGCGCTTCACCTTCTGGCGCGTCATCTGGCCGTACTGGCTCTCGATCTGGCCGCGGATGATCTCGCGCAGCTTGTCGGCCGAGTCCAGGCCGAGCTTCTTGGCGACCTCGTCGTCGATCCCGGTGCCGTCCGGCCTGGCGACGTCCTTCACCTTGACGTCGCAGGTCGCTTCCTTGCCGGCCAGATGCGCCGCCTGGTAATTCTCCGGGAACGTCACGGTGATGGTCTTCTCGTCGCCGGCCTTGACGCCGACGAGCTGGTCCTCGAAGCCGGGGATGAACTGGCCGGAGCCGAGAACGAGGCCGGAATCCTCGGCGGCGCCGCCCTCGAAGGGCTCGCCGTCGACCTTGCCCAGATAGTCGATCGTCACCTTGTCCCAGAGCTCGGCCTTGCTCTTCGTGCTCTCGTAGTCACGGGCGTCCGCCGTCACCTTGCGGATCTGCTCCTCGATGTCGGCTTCCGGCACGTCATAGATCTGACGCGTCACCTTGATGCCCGAAAAGTCCTTGATCTCGATCGGCGGCAGGACCTCGTAGTTGAGCTGGAACTCGAAATCGGCGCCGCCGGCCAGGACCTTCTCGGCCTCCTTCTCGTCCTCGGTCATGGTGACCTCGGGCTGCATGGCGGGCTTCTCGCCACGCTCGGTCAGGATGTCGCGCGTCGAGTTCGACAGGATCTCGTTGACCACCTCGGCCATGAACGACTTGCCGTAGACCTTGCGCAGATGCTGCACCGGCACCTTGCCGGGGCGGAAACCGTTGAGGCGCACGCGATCCTTGGCATCGCCGAGGCGCTTCATCATGCGCTCTTCCATGTCGCTGGCGGGCACGATGACCTTGATCTCGCGCTTGAGGCCGGAATTCAGCGTTTCGGTGACCTGCATCATAGTACCTTCTTGTTGGCGAATCCGCCGGCTCGGCGGTCCTGCCGCGTCAGCCTGCCGGATTGCATGCCGGGAGTGCCATCTATCGCCGCGACTGTGGCGGGACTCCGGCGCCAGCGCCCGAAATCCGCCTCCATTCGCTGCTTCCACACATGAGAAAGCCAAGGAAATTCCTTGAAAATCCTCATTTTTTCAATTCTTGCGAGAGCAGCTTCCCAGCCATCGGCCATATTTGGCAGGCCTTTTGTCATACGCCCGTGGGTTTTTCAACACAATTCGCCCGCCGCGCCGGCACGGCGGATCCGGGTCCGGCAGGCGCTGGCGCGGCGTCGCGGCCGCGGCCGACGCCCTTTACTGGGATGGCGGATGTGCTAAGGCGACCGCGATTGCGTGGCACCTGCTGCGGGTGTCGCGAGGCCGGCTTAGCTCAGCGGTAGAGCAGCGGTTTTGTAAACCGAAGGTCGGGGGTTCAATCCCCTCAGCCGGCACCACCACCCCGAAAGCGCCGTCGGCCGGGATCTCCCGCCCTGCCTTTGGGTCTAGTGCGGCGCACGCACAATCCGGCTTTGAGGGCGCGCTTGCGCATGCTAACCGGAAAGGCCGACATCTTCCGCCCGGGCACCCATGGCCTCTCCCCCGAAAATCGCTTTCGTTTCCTCCGACGCCGACGACGCGCGGGCGGCGGCCGCGCGCCTCACGGCGCGCTATGGCCAGATGCCGGTCGAGGACGCCGAGGTGATCGTGGCGCTGGGCGGCGACGGCTTCCTGCTGCAGACGCTGCGCGAAACCATGGGCAGCGGCAAGCGCGTCTACGGCATGAACCGCGGCACGGTGGGCTTCCTGATGAACGAGTTCCGCGAGGACGGCCTCGTCGAGCGGCTGGAGCGTGCCGTGCCGGAGCGCATCCGCCCCCTCGAGATGCTCGCCACGACCGAGGAAGGCCACGCCTCCACCGCGCTCGCCATCAACGAGGTGTCGATCTTCCGCCAGTCCTACCAGGCGGTGAAGGTGCGCATCACCGTCGACGGCAAGGTCCGGCTGGACGAATTGATCTGCGACGGGCTCATGGTGGCGACGCCCGCCGGCTCCACCGCCTACAATTTCTCGGCGCAGGGGCCGATCCTGCCGCTGGACGCGCCCCTCCTCGCGCTGACGCCGGTCAGCCCCTTCCGCCCGCGCCGCTGGCGCGGCGCCCTCCTGTCGAACCGCGCGGTGGTGCGCTTCGACATGCTGGAACTGCCGAAGCGCCCGGTCAATGCGGTGGCCGACCACACCGAGATCAAGTCCGTGGCCTCGGTGACGATCCGTGAATCGCGCACGGCGCGCGCCACGCTGCTCTTCGACCCCTCGCATTCCTGGGACGAACGCATCCTGACGGAGCAGTTCCGCTACTGATGCCGGATGCCGTTAGGGCGGGGGCGACGATTTGCCCGTGCCGCGCGGCAACGAAATTTACGAAAACGGCCGAAAACCCGCGCATTCACAAGCGTTTGTGTTGACAAACGGCCGGTTGCCTTCTAGGGCACCGCACAATACCAAAGGCGGGTGACGCTTGGCGCCCGACGCGCTTTTCAGCGCAGCACCCCGCAGATACGCGAGACACCTTGTCAGCAGACGTCCAGACCGAAACCGAGGCGATATCCTTCGCAGACCTTGGGCTTTCCTCGAAAGTCCTCTCCGCCGTGACCGACGCGGGCTATACCACGCCGACACCGATCCAGGCAGGCGCCATCCCGCACGCCGTCCAGGGCAAGGACGTGCTCGGCATCGCCCAGACGGGCACCGGCAAGACCGCCGCCTTCGTGCTGCCGATGATCACGCGGCTGGAAAGCGGCCGCGCCCGGGCGCGCATGCCGCGCACGCTGATCCTCGAGCCGACGCGCGAACTGGCGGCGCAGGTCGAGGAAAATTTCGTCAAATACGGCAAGAACCACCGGCTGACCGTCGCCCTGCTCATCGGCGGCGTGTCGTTCGACGACCAGGAGAAGAAGCTGGAGCGCGGCGCCGACGTGCTGATCGCCACGCCCGGGCGCCTGCTCGACCATTTCGAGCGCGGCAAGCTCCTGCTCACCGGCGTCGAGATCCTCGTCATCGACGAGGCCGACCGCATGCTCGACATGGGCTTCATCCCGGACATCGAGCGCATCTGCAAGCTGATCCCCTTCACCCGGCAGACGCTGTTCTTTTCGGCGACCATGCCGCCCGAGATCACCAAGCTGACCGAGCAGTTCCTGCATGCGCCGGTGCGGATCGAGGTGTCAAAAGCGGCATCGACCGCGACGACGGTCGAGCAGCGCCTCGTGAAGTCGGGCTCCAGGCCGTGGGACAAGCGCGCCGTGCTGCGCGACCTCATCCGCGCCGAGGAGGCCGAGCTCAAGAACGCGATCATCTTCTGCAATCGCAAGGTCGAGGTGTCGGAGCTTTTCCGCTCGCTGCTGAAATACGACTTCAACGCCGGCGCGCTGCATGGCGACATGGACCAGCGCGCGCGCATGACCATGCTGGCCAATTTCCGCGAGGGCAAGCTGAAGCTGCTCGTCGCCTCCGACGTGGCCGCACGCGGGCTCGACATTCCCGACGTCAGCCATGTCTTCAACTACGACGTGCCGATCCATTCGGAGGATTATGTCCACCGCATCGGCCGCACGGGACGCGCGGGGCGCTCCGGCAAATCCTTCACCATCGCCACACGCGCCGATACGAAACACGTCGACGCGATCGAGAAGCTGATCGGCAAGAAGATCGACTGGCTGGACGGGGATCTCGCCACCCTTCCCCCTCCCACCGAGGACGACCGCAGCGAGCGCCGCGGCAAGCGCGATCGCAACGAGCGCGGACGCGGTACCCGCGATCGCGACGAGAAACGGCCGCGCGGCGAGCGCGCACCGGCCCGCCCTCCGGAGACGGAACACGAGGATAGTTCCGTGGTGCCGGCCGAGGTGGTGGCCGAGCGCCGCGAGCGCAAGGATGCGATCCGCAAGGAGAACACGGACCGCATGGCGCGCGGCGAGCGACGGCCCGATCCGCGGCGGCGCCGCGAGGAGGACGAGGGCGAGGCCGTCCTCGGCTTCGGAGACGATACGCCGGCCTTCATGAAGGTCGCGATGAAGGTCTGAGGCGCTCCGGCAGCTCAGGACCTGCCTTTTTCGGACCTCAGCGCCGCGGCGTAGGATTTCCGCGCCCAGCTTTCCATTTCGCCCGGATCGTCGGACGCGCCGTCCGGCAGGCTCCAATACGGCATGGCAACCTGCTTGCCGTGCCGCGATCCGGTGTAGGTCCATTGGCGGCATCCGGCCGCCGCCAGTTCCGCGCCGAATTCCGCATCCGCCTTCAGCATCAGTTCGTCGTGCAGCTCGATGGCGATGATGACGCCGTTGTGGTAGATGCCCTTCCCGCCGAAGAGCCGAGTGATCCGGACCGGGCCCAAACCGGAAAACAGATCCTCGATCGCGTCGTTATCCATGTTTTCCGGCTCCTTGCGGCAACTGATCGGTGTCGGGCGAGTTTGCGTTGGACACGAGGCGAAAGGAAGCGCCGATGCCTGTCCTCCTGAAGGGTTCCTGCCGTTGCGGCGCGGTCGCTTTCGAAGTCGACAGCCACACCCCGGCGCCCTACCAGCTTTGCTATTGCTCGATCTGCCGCAAGCAGCAGGGCGGTGGCGGCTATGCGATCAATCTCGGAGCCGTCTTCGAAACGCTGAAAATCACCGGTAAGCGCCATCTCGGCGTCTATCGCGCCGAAATTCAGGACGACGAGCATCCGCATTGCGAAGTATCCACCGGCGAGCGGAATTTCTGCCGGAAATGCGGATCGGCGCTCTGGCTCTACGATCCGACATGGCCGGAACTGGTCCATCCCTTCGCCTCGGCGATCGATGGCGATCTGCCCAGGCCGCCGCAGCGCACGCATCTCATGCTCAAATACAAGGCGCCCTGGGCGGAGCCGAACATCGCGAAGGGTGATCTGGCCTTCGATGTCTATCCGAAGGAGTCCATCGCCGACTGGCACCGGCGAAATGGGATGTGGATCGATTGACCTGCGAAAAACCCCGCTGAAACGGGGTTTTTCGCACTGCATCGGATGCGGTTACATTGCCGAGCGATCGCCTTCCTGCTCGAACGTCACCGCGACGTCCGAATTCGCGGACAGCCAGACCTTCCCGTCCTGCACCTCCGCAACAAGGCTCAGCGGCATGTAGTGATGATGGCCGTTATGGGAGCCCATGCCGCTATCGGCCTTGGTCAGCTTGATGCGATCGCCTTCGACGCGGTCCACCGTTCCGACATGGACGCCGTCAGCGCCCACGATCTCGGCATGCTCCTGGATTTTGCTGGCATCGAACATAAGAGGGCCTCCTCTGTTGGGAGACAGGAAAACGCCGGGCCGGGTCCATGGATGCATCGGCAGCGAAAAAATACCCGCCTTCAGGCCGCCCGAGTTGACGTCACGCCGCGCTCTGCGCCCTCGCCTCCGCGAGAGCCTTGAGGTCCGCGGGCTTCAGTTCCACCGATTCGCCGCAACCGCAGGCCGAGCTCTCGTTGGGGTTGCGGAAGGTGAAGCCGGTGCGCAGCGTGGTCGCCTCGAAGTCCATCTCCGTGCCGAGCAGGAAGAGCGCGGCCTCCGGCGCGACCCAGACATGCGCGCCATCGCGCTCGACATGGTCGTCCTTGGGATTGGGCTGGGTGACGAGGTCGACGGTGTATTCCATGCCGGCGCAGCCGCCCTTGCGGATGCCGAGCCGCACGCCGACGGCCTCGTCGCGCGTTTCGACGATCTCGCGGACGCGCTCGGCTGCCTTTTCGGTCAAGGTAATGACCGTGAAACGTCCCATTCGAAGTCTCCATTCATGGCGGACCGAAGGCCGCTGAACGATCTTATCCTACCTTAATCTGGTGGGCTTTGCGACCGTCTGCAAGGCAGCGGCCCCCATGCGGCACGGGCCGCCGTCGGCGGCTCTCCCGGGAACTTTCCGCGGGGTTCCCGGTTTGGTTGGACCGCAACAACGAGGAACGATCCCATGAAGATGCGCACTTTCCTGATCGCCGCCTATGGCGGCCTGCTCATGATGTCGGCGGGCATCGCCGCCGCCGACACCGTCGTCGTCAGCCCCGAGGACGAGACGATCATCCGCGAATATGTGGTCAAGAACCCGGTCGATCCTATCGAGTTGCCCAGCGACTATCAGGTCGTCGTCGGGTCGGAACTGCCGGACAGCGTAACACTCACCCGGATCGAATCCTCCGACCTGAAGCGCCATTACGAATATGTCCGTTACGGCGACCAGATCCTCCTGATCGACCCGGACACCCGCAGGATCGTCGACATCCTGGAGAAGCAGTAGCCTGTGACGGCCGACAAAACGAGAGGCGCCGCGGCGTGCTTGCGGCGCTTCCGTGCAGCCGGTCAATACCACCCGACCGCAATCTGCGCCTCTTCGGACATGCGGTCGGGTGTCCACGGCGGATCGAACACCATGTTCACCTCGACATCCGAAACGCCTTCGACGGCGCCGACGGCGTTCTGCACCCAGCCCGGCATCTCGCCCGCTACCGGGCAGCCCGGCGCGGTCAGCGTCATGTCGATCCTGACCGTCCGGTCGTCCTCGATGTCGATCTTGTAGATCAGGCCGAGCTCGTAGATGTCGGCGGGAATTTCCGGATCGTAGACCGTCTTCAGCGCGCCGACGATGTCGTCGGTGAGGCGAGCCAGTTCGTCCGGAGGAATGGCCGAAACCGCGCTGCCGCCCATCTCGGTGGGTCCTCCGGCGTTGTCCGTCTTTGCAAGAGCATCGTCCATCGCAGTCATCCAAAGAATTTCCGGGCTTTTTCCAGCGCTTCGGCCAGCGCGTCGACCTCGGCCAGCGTGTTGTACATGCCGAAGGACGCCCTGCATGTGGACGTGACCCCGAAGCGTTTCAACAGCGGCTGGGCACAATGGGTGCCAGCGCGGACGGCAACGCCTTGCCTGTCGATCACCATCGACACGTCATGCGCATGGATGCCCTGCAGTTCGAACGAGACGATGGCGCCCTTGCCTGGCGCGTCGCCAAAGATGCGCAGCGAGTTGATGGCGCGCAGCCGCTCATGCGCGTAAGTCTTGAGGTCCGCCTCGTGCGCGGCGATGCGCTCGCGGCCTATCTTTTCCATGTAATCGAGCGCCGCGCCCAGTCCGATCGCCTGCACGATCGGCGGCGTGCCGGCCTCGAAGCGGTGCGGCGGATCGTTGTAGGTGACGATGTCCTCCGTCACC
>JAFKJW010000093.1 GCA_017305925.1 Hyphomicrobiales bacterium
GTCAAGAAGCAGATCGACATCGACGACCTGGTCAATTACCTGAAGCCGCCGGTCGGCACCTGGAATGGCAAGCAGTATCGCGTGACGATCGACGGCGACACGCACAATTTCAACTACCGCACTGACATTTTCGCCGATGCCGACCTTGCCAAGGAATGGAAGGCGAGCGGGGCGACGACCGAATGGGGTGTGCCGAAGACCTGGCAGCAGGTCCAGGCCGTCACAAAATTCCTCAAGGGCAAGAAATTCAAGGGCCAGGACGTCTACGGCTATCTCGACGCACCCAAAGCCTGGGGCGGCTTCGGCTTCTACTTCCTCGGCAGCCGCGCCACTGCCTATGCCAAGCACCCGGACGACAAGGCATGGCTGTTCGACATCGACACGATGAAGCCGCGCGTCAACAACCCGGCCTTCGTGCAGGCGATCCAGGACGTGATGGATCTGATCGCCGCCGGCGCCTATCCGCCGGACCAGATCAACGCCGACCCCGGCACGACCGCATTCCAGCAGTTCCTCGCCGGCACCGGCGGCGGGCTCTGCTGGTGGGGCGACGTCGGCTCCATGGCCCGCACCTCCGACACCTCCGTCGTGGGCGATGTCGTCGGCTTCTCCGCCAATCCCGGCTCCGACAAGGTCTACAATTCCAAGTCCGGCGAGTGGGAGACGCCGGAGGGCGGCAATTTCGCGCCGAACCTCGCCTATCTCGGCTGGGGCGTCTACGTCACCAACCGCGTGTCCGGCGACGAGAAGAAGCGCAAGGCCGCATGGTCGGCGGCGGCGCATCTGGGCGGCAAGGACCTCAGCCTCTGGACGGTGGCCTATCCGTCCGGCTTCCAGCCCTACCGCCAGTCGCACTTCAACTACGACGAGTGGGAGAAGGCGGGCTACGACCGCGCCTATATCGAGAACTATCTCGGCTCGAACCTCGACAGCTACAACCATCCGAACGCCGCGATCGAGCCGCGCATCCCGGGTATCTTCCAGTACTACTCGGTCGCCGAGGACGAGCTGGCGAAGGGTTATGCCGGCCAGTACAAGTCGGCGCAGGAAACGGCGGACGCCATCGCCGCGGCCTGGGAGAAGATCACCGACCAGATCGGCCGGGAAAGCCAGATCAAGCTCTACAAGGCTTCCCTGGGCATGTGATGCGGCTCGGGGTGCGCGCTAGCGGCGCGCACCCCGGCTTCTTCCACCCCATGCCGGACGACCGGCATGGGGAACTCGAACGATGGCTGTCGGACGCGCATGAGCCAGGGGGATCTCCTTCACGTCGTGACGGCGGACGACATCTCCGCCGGCCGCAGGCTTTTCGGCCGGGCCATCGTCTGGGGCTCGGCGCTGATCGTGGCGCTGGTCGCCGCCGCGCAGACCCTGCAGCAGACGGGCGTGGCCGATTTCGGCTTCCAGACATGGCGCCCGGTACTCTATGCCTACATATTATGGGCGGCCTGCCTGTGCTGGAGCCAGGTGCTGATCCGCGGCGAACAGGGCAAGCGCACGCTCTTCGTGCTGCCGGCCGCCCTTTTCGTGATTTCGCTGACCGTCTTCCCGCTGCTTTTCGGGCTGATCATCGCGTTTTCCAGTTGGAACCTCTCCTCGCCGCTCGGCCGCCAGTTCAACGGGCTCGACAACGTCCGTCAGATGTGGAGCGATCCGTTCTACTGGAACGCGCTGCGCAACATGGTCTGGTACAGCCTGGCCATCATCGTCGAATACGCGGTCGCCTTCGGCCTCGCCCTGCTGCTCAACGCCGAGATCCGCGCCCGGAAATTCTTCCGTGTCGCCTTCCTGCTTCCGCTCATGCTGTCGCCCGTGGCCGTCTCCTGGATGATCGGCAAGTCGATGCTGGAAATCCGCTTCGGCCCCATCGCGCGCCTGGCGCGATGGCTGGGGTGGGATAACCCGTCCTTTTTCGGCTCGCCTGAAATCGCCCGCTTCACCATCATGGTGCTGGATGCCTGGACCTTCATCCCCTTCATGATGATCATGATCCTCGCCGGGTTGCAGGCCATCCCGAAGGAGCTCAACGAGGCGGCGCGCGTGGACGGCGCCGGCCCGTGGAAAAGCTTCTGGGAGATCACTTTCCCGCTGATGCTCCCGGTCTCGATCACGGCGGTGATGATCCGCTTCATCTTCAAGCTGAAGCTCGCCGACATCGTCATCAACCTGACCGCGGGCGGCCCCGGCGGGGCGACCGACACCGTCACCTCCTTCATCTTCCGCGAGTACAGGGACCGCTCCAACGTCGGCTACGGCACGCTGCTCGCCATGGTGTATCTGGTGATCGTCATCGTCGCGACGACCGTCCTGATGAAGCTGGCGGACAGGTTCGCGAGGCCCCGCACATGAGCGACGCGACACATGGCGACCGCAATTCCGATTTCTCCGCCAGCGCGTGGCAGACCGCGGGGAAGGCGGCCATCTATATCCTGCTGATCGCCTGGACGATCGTCTGCCTGTTCCCGATCTACTGGACGATCACGACCAGTTTCAAGACCGCGCCGAACGTGATGCAGGGCGCCCTTATCCCCTGGGCCGACTACACGCCGACCTGGCTCGGTTGGCGCTCGCTCGGCCTGTCGCCGGACTCGATCGGCGCGGAGAGCACGGTGCGCAGCGAATTCCTGAAGCGCGCCCTCAATTCCTCCGTCGCTTCGCTCGCCTCCTCCCTGTTGGCGGTCATCCTCGGCTCGCTCGCCGCCTACGGGCTGTCGCGCTTTTCCTACAAGTTCGGCTACATGCGGAACTCGGACATCCTGTTCTTCTTCCTGTCGCAGCTCATCCTGCCGCCGGTCGTGCTGGCCCTGCCCTTCCTGGTGCTCTACAAGCAGCTCGCGCTGCTCGACACTCGGATCGGTCTCGTCCTGCTCTACACGCTGACAGTCCTGCCGATCGTCATCTGGATCATGCGCGACCAGTTCGAGTCGATCCCGACCGAGCTGGAGGAGGCCGCGCTGGTGGACGGCCTGTCGATCTGGGGCGCCTTCTTCAGCGTCATCCTGCCGATCGCGCTGCCCGGCATGATCGCTGCCTTCATCCTCAGCCTGGTGCTGACCTGGAACGAATATTTCTTCGCCGCCCTGCTCACCTCCACGCACGCCAACACTCTTCCGGTCATGGTCGCCTCGCAGACCGGCAGCCAGGGCATAAGCTGGTGGTCGATGGCGGCGCTGTCCTTCGCGGCGATCCTGCCGCTCATCGTCATTGGCGTGGCGCTGGAGCGCTACCTCATCAAGGGCATGACGGCCGGCGCGGTGAAATAAGGGACGGGCTACGCCGTCTCGATATCGGTTAGCGCGAAATCGTCGCCCTTGTAGAGCAGCGGCTGCCGGTAATGCCGGGCGCAAGCATAGGCGAAGCAGTCGCCCATGTTGAGGCGAGCGGGATGACGGCCTTTGCCGTACCGATCGAAGGCGTCGAGAGCAAGATCGCCGATTTCAGCAGTAATCGGAAGAATCTCGATTGCGGCAAGCTTCGGGTAGTCGTGAACTTGAACGCGCGAGGCAGTCACCGCCATGTCAAGAACACGTGTGATTGCAACTGTCGTTTCCCAAACGGCAACCGGCGATGTCGATCGGTGCAGACTTCCCTTGAGCCGCAGGAGCAGGGCGTCGCTACCCGGCTCTCGCAGCATTGCTGCAGTGATCCTGAAGCGTCGACAAACATCGGCCGTCTTCATAGAGACTGTCAATGAACTCCTTGTCGGCGGGCAAACCCCGCTCCGGATTGCCCAATTGCCTCAGCCTGCGCGCGAATGCGTGGCTGGCTTCGATTAAATCCTGCTCCGGAGCTGCACGCTCCAATTCATGTCGCAGCGCCTCGTGAACGGCTTCGGTGAGCCCGACTCCCTTCACGGCGGCAACCTTGCGGGCTAGGGCGTCGGTTTCGGGATTTCGAATATGGAACGCCACGGCTGACCTCCTCTGGCCAAGCGTATATACGCCCAAGGCTATCCAGCTTCAACGCAGCAGCTTACGCAGCCTTTCCAGGATCATCTCCACGCCCCGCCGGCCGAGCTCGGCCGAGGCGGAGGCCGCGCTCTCGGTATACCAGCCGGTGTTCTCGCTCATGCGCGCCATCTCGACCGCCTCCGGGCAGAGCGCCAGCATCAGCGACGTCTCGCCCTCGCCGGCATGGTCGAATGGATAGCGGCCGAACATTTCGGGGCCCATCAGGGAGTGGACCTGCACCCAGTTGAACGGGTTCGCGCCGGCCTCGTGGCGGGCGTAATAATCCGCCATCTGCTTGTCGCCCCACCAGCCCTCGCCGCTTTCCTTCTCCAGGAAACGGAAAATGGCCTGTCGGCCGGCCGCCTTGAAGGCGAGGTCGGTCGGCATGCCGGCGGCGAAATTCTCGGTCTGGTGATGGATGACGGCATGGATGTTGCGGAAGCCGATCCTGAGCAGGGAATAGAAAAACTCCTCGCCGAAGGCCGCGAGCGTCGGACCGCCGACCTGCACGGAGCCGTTGCCTTCCGGCTTCTCCACCGCGTAGCTCGCCGCGCCGTAGTAGAAAGGCGGCAGGATGACGAGCGGCATTTCCTTCTCGACCAGCTCGAAGGTCTTGATCACCGCCAGCGTATCCATGCCAACAGCCATGTGCTCGCCGTGATATTCCAGCACGCCGAGCGGCAGCGCGACTGGCCAGTTCTCGGCGATCGCGCTGCGGATCTGGTGGGGCAGCATCAGCTCGTAGCGCATCGGTCATTCCATGTTGGTATGCCGCGCACGCATCGCTTCCGGCGTGACGTGGAGGATGTCGCGCAGCTTGAGGATCATCACCTCGAAGAGCACGAACAGCGCGCCCTCGAAGGCGGAACCCATCGGCAGGACGGAGGTCCTGGCCGCGCCCTGATCGCTCGCCATGGTCTGCGCCGGCACCAGCAGTATGAAATCCGCCAGCTTCGCGGCGCTTCCGCTCCTCTCTGCGGTGAGCAGGATGACCGTGGCGCCCGCCTTTTTCGCCACCTCCATCATCTTCAGAACCGTGGTGGTCTCGCCGGGGCCGGTGGAGGCAAGCAGGACGTCGCCCTGCCCGAGCGGCGGCATCGTCATGTCGCCCACCACGCCGACCGGCATGCCGAGGTGGAACATGCGCATGGCGAGGCCGCGCATCTGCAAACCCTCGCGGCCGAGGCCGTGGGTGCCGATGCGGCCTGCATCGGCCAGCAGCCGGCATGCGCGGTCCACGTCCGCTTCATCGACGCGGTCGAGGACCGCGCCGAGTTCATCCAGAGCTGTCCGGAACAGTTTCGTCACGACAATTCCTCCATCAGGTCCCTGGTGCGGGCGTAGATCGCCTTGAATATCCCGTACTGCCGGTCATAGACGGCCCGGTTCCCGCGCCGCGGCGCGACCTTGCGGGCGGTCGGGTTCCAGGCGCCGATGTCGCCCTTTTTCACCGCCCCGATCGCTAGGGCGGCGAGGAACGCGTCGCCGTAGCTCGCGCCGAAGGTGCGCTCCCGCAGGGTCTGCGGCATGCCGGAGATGTCCGAGGTGGCTTGCAGCCACACGGAATTGCGGGTGCCGCCGCCCACGGCGAGCAGCCTCTTCGGCGGCTCGCCGATCTCGCGATAGGTCTCCAGCACGTGGTTCGTGCCGAAGGCGATCCCTTCCACGACCGCCCGATAGAGGTCGCCGCGGCCGTGCGTGAGGTTGAGGCCGAAGATCACGCCCTTGGCGCGGGGGTTGTGGATCGGGGTGCGCTCTCCGGAGAGATAGGGCAGCATGACCAGGCCCTTGGCGCCGGGAGGCGATTTCAACGCCTCCTGGGTAAGCGTCGCGAAGGCGGTCTCGAAGGGCAGCTCCCTGGCGAACTGGTCCCGGAACCAGTGGGTCAGCGTCCCGCTGGTCGCAAGCCCGGACATCGAGGCGTGCTCGCCGGGGAAGAGCCACGGCGCATACCAGAGCCGGCCGTCCTGGATGCGCTGCGACGACAGCATGATGATGAAGATGGTCGAGCCGTACATGACCATCATGTCGCCGGGCTTCATGACGCCGACGCTGAACGCCTCCGACGCGGCGTCGATCGTTCCGGCGATCACCGGCGTGCCCGCCGCAAGGCCGGTCTCGCGCGCCGCCTTCCGCGTCACCCATCCGGCGATGTCGGCGGTCCACAGCACCCGGGGAAGACGGTCCAGCTCCACGATGTCGTCCGCCAGCGCGTTGCTCCAGCCCTGCGCGCCGATCTCGTAGAGCGGCGAGAAGCTCGCTGCCGAATAGTGGTCCACCACGCATTCGCCGGTCAGCTTCTGGACGATGTACGTCGTCGACGTGACGATCTTCGCGGCGGCGTCATAGAGCGCCGGCCTGTTCTTCTTCAGCCAGAGGATTTTCGGACCGACCGACTGCGTGGTCAGCGCGTTGCCGCAACGGTCGAGGATGCGCTCCGCGCCGATCCGCGCGGTCAGTTCCTCGATCTCCGCCACCGCGCGGCCGTCGACACCGTAGAGCGCGGCGTTCGACAGCGCCTCCCCCTCCCTGTCGACGGGCAGCATGCAGGGTCCGATGGCGCTCGCGCCCACCGCCTTGATCGCCTTCGGGTCGATGCGGCTCTCGGCCAGCAACTTTCCGGAGAGGAAGCGGAAATCGCCCCACCAGTCCTGCTTCGGCCGATGCTCGGCCCAGCCCGGCTGCGGCACCAGCATCTTGTGGGGTCGCGCGGCGCTGGCGACCACCTTCCCGGCTTCGTCGGTGATGACGCCCTTCGATTCGAACGTGCCGATGTCGATGCCGAGAAAATAGCTCATGCGCTGCCGCTCACCCTATGTAATCGTCGCGGTCGAGGCTGAAGGTCCCGTCGATCGCGGAAATGCCGGCGGCCAGCAGGCGGGCCAGCGCGTCCAGGTCGGCGAGATCGACAACCTCCAGGGAAGAATGTGAGTAGCGCATGGGGAAGCCGAGGTCGATCGAGGCGACGCCCCCCTCGACGAGCTGCACATAGGAAGAATCCGTCAGGCAGCCGGTATGGGCGCTGCGTTGCAGCGGCATCTCCAGCGCCTTCGCGGTCCTGTCGAAAAGCGCGACCAGCGCCGGATGCGGAATGGTGCCGTTCAGCGTGCCGCGGCCGTGGAAGGAATAGAGCGCCATGGCCGCGCCGCCGCCCAGCGCGATATCGCCGCGATAGCCCATGTCGGGCGTGTCGGCGGCCAGCATGATGTCGAGCTGGATCGAGATGTCGGGCTTGAGCACCTGCGCGGCGGTCAGCGCGCCGCGCAGGTTGAACTCCTCCTGCACGGAGAAGACGAAATGCACGGTCGGGCGCTTCTCCGTTGCGGCGAGCTTCTCCGCCACCGCGAGGATCACCGCGCATCCGGCCCTGTCGTCGACGGCCGTGCCGGCGATCCTGCCATTGGCCAGTTCGATCACGTTCGGCCGGTAGACGACCGGCGTGCCGACCTCGACGCCGGCCGCCCTCGCCTCGCCGGCGCTCGCGAAACCGGCATCGAGGTAGATGTCCATATAAGGGACGACCTTGTATTTCTCCTCCGGCGTGGTGGCATGGTGGCTCTTGTTGGCGACGAGCGCCGGCACGTCCCTGCCCTCGCCCACGCACAGCAGCATCGCCTGCGAGGCCAGCGCGCGCTCCGGCACGCCGCCGAGCCGCTCCACCCGGATGAAGCCGTCCGCCTCGATCTTGCGGACGACGAAGCCGAGCTGGTCCATGTGCGTGAACAGCATGACCGCCGGCGCGCCGGCCTCGCCCCGGAGCGTCGCGATCAGATTGCCGAGCCCGTCGGTCCTCGTGGAGAAGCCGAGGCCGGCCATATGCTGCTTTATGCGGCGGCGCACGCGCCCTTCATGGCCGCTGAGGCCGGGGATCATCATGAGCTCGGCGAGGAGCGTCCCAAGCGGAGTGTTCAGGGTCAAAATTCTATGCCTTTTCCTCTTCTTGCGCTTCTCCAACGCAGCTTGCTGTCGTAGCAATAGGCAGCGACAAAGCGCAATGGGCGAAGCGCGGTTCGATTCCGCCGCCCGCCATTCCAGACCATGCCCGGAGGCTTCATGAAGACGAGACATTTCGACCGCATCGGCAATGGCGGGCTGACGTTCACCGAACTGGGCTTCGGCACCGCGCCGCTCGGCAATCTCTACCGGCCGCTGACCGACGCGGACGCGCGCGCCACGCTCGACGCGGCGTGGGAGACCGGCATGCGCTACTACGACACCGCGCCGCTCTATGGGCTCGGCCTCTCCGAAACGCGGCTCAACCCGTTTCTGCGCGGCAGGAAGCGCGGCGACTATGTGCTCTCCACCAAGATCGGCCGCACCCTGCGCGTCTGCCCGCCGGCGGAGCGGAGCGGCATCGGCAAGTTCTTCGACGTGCCCTCGCGCCAGGAGGTCTACGACTACGGCTATGACGGCGTGATGCGGTCCTTCGAATTCTCCTTCGAGCGGCTGGGCGTCGACAGCATCGACATCCTGTTCGCGCACGACCTCGACGTCTATACGCATGGCAGCAAGGCCGCCTCCGACGCGCGCATCGAGGAGCTGATGAAGCCGCAATCCGGCTACGCGGCGTTGATTTCCCTGCGCGACCAGGGCGTGATCAAGGCGATCGGCGCCGGCGTCAACGAGTGGGAAGTCTGCCAGACTCTGGCCGAGCGCGGCGATTTCGACCTCTTCCTGCTCGCCGGCCGCTACACGCTCCTGGAGCAGGAAGCGCTGACGAGCTTCCTGCCGCTCTGCCAGAAGCGCGGCATCGGCGTGGTGATCGGCGGGCCGTACAATTCCGGCATATTGGCGACCGGCCCCAAGCCCGGCGCCTTCTACAATTACGACCCGGCGCCGCCGGAAATCCTCGACAGGGTCGGCAGGATCGAGGCAGTCTGCAAGAGCCATGGCGTGCGGCTGATCGAGGCCGCATTGCAGTTTCCGCTGCTGCATCCGAGCGTGGTGTCGCTCATCCCCGGCGGCCAGAGGCCGGAGGAGGTGAAGAGCAACCGCGCCATCCTCGACGCGAAGATACCCGCCGCGCTCTGGTCCGGCCTGAAGGCGGCCGGACTGATGCGCGAAGACGCCCCGACCGGAGCATGACCATGCGCATCGATTCCCATCAGCACTACTGGCAGCCGGCGCGCGGCGACTATGGCTGGATGCCGAAGGACGACCCGGTGCTGAGCCGCCCCTACGGCGCGGCCGATCTCGCCCCTTTCCTGTCCGCCGCCGGCATCGACCGGACCGTCATCGTGCAGGCGGCCCCGACGGCCGAGGAGACTGAATACATGCTAGGCATCGCGGATTCGTCGCCTTCGGTCGAGGCCGTGGTCGGCTGGATCGATTTCGAGGACCGTTCCCATCTCAGGCATCTCGAGCGGCTGCGCAACCATCCGAAATTCGTCGGCGTACGGCCGATGATCCAGGATATTCCAGATGATGGCTGGATGCTGCGCGAGGACGTGCAATGGGCCTACGCGGCGCTCGCCGATCTCGATCTGACGTTCGACGCGTTGGGTTTCTCGCGCCATCTCGCCAACTTCCTGACGATCTTCAAGCGCTATCCGAAGCTGCGCGCCGTGGTGGATCATTGCATGAAGCCGCAGATCCGCGACCATGCCACGGCGAAGAACGAGATGGCTTTCTGGTCGGAGGGCATGAAGCGCATCGCCGGCGAGACGGGCGCCTTCTGCAAGCTGTCCGGCATCGTCACGGAAGCCGACCCTGGCTGGACGGTCGAGGATCTCAGGCCCTATGCCGATGTCGTGCTCGACGCTTTCGGCGCGGAACGCGTGATGTGGGGCTCGGACTGGCCCGTCAGCCGCCTGCGCTGCGAGTATGGCGACTGGCATGGCGCTGCGCAGCAGCTTTGCGCGCGCCTTTCGGAAAAGCAGCGCGCCGCGGTGTTCGGCGGGACCGCGGCACGCTTCTATCGTCTGGAGGGCTGAGGCGCCCTCCCGCTCCGGCGGCGCTTCGTCAGCCGCCGTGGTCCTCATGGGCAGCGCCCATGGCTTCGACGGTGAACTCCACGTCGATCGTTCCCGCCTTCTCGAAGGTCAGGATGCCCTTGAAGCGGGTGCCCTCCTTGAGCGGCGACGACAGGCCCATGAACATGACATGATAGCCCTTCGGCGAAAGCTCGAGGGTTCCGCCCGCCGGAACGACGAGCCCGCCCTCGACCGGGCGCATGGTCATGACGCCCGAGGAATCGTCCATGTTCATCTCATGGATCTCGGCCTTCGGGACGATCCCCGCGCTGGCGGACATCAGGCGGTCGTCCTCTGTCCCGGTGTTCTTCACGGTCAGATAGCCGGCGGCCACCTTCGCGCCGGGAACCGTGGCGCGCGACCAGGGGTTGCCGATTTCAAGAGCGCCCAGCTTGTAGTCATGGGCAAGCGCGTTGCCCGACAGGGCGATGAAGAGGATTACGAAAGCGCCGGCAAGGGCGCGAAGCGAAAAAGACATCGAGAAAACTCCCGGATTGCCGCACGAGGCGGTGAAAAAGAGCGGACATTTGCCCGTTGCCGGGCACGGCTTCACGCCGCCGGTGGCCCCCGGGGATCAGCCGCGATCTCGACCGACCAGGCGCGATGCGCATCCGGCCGGCCGGCTTGCGGCGCGGCCTCGCCGCCCAGCGACGGATGCCAGAGCGCCGGAGCATCGGGCGGCGCGGCCATCCAGCCATGCGCCAGGATCTGGCAGGCAAGCGTGCAGCAGCCGGCCGCGTTTCCCGGATGCGGCGCGCCGTTCGGCGCAGCGTGGTTGCTCGACGCAATGCAGAGCGGATTGCCGAAGCCGTCGAGCAGCGCAGGCGAGACGCCGCCGTCCGCCGCGTAGGCCACGCCGAGAGATCGCACGAGCAAGGCGATCGCCGCGGCAAGCGCCAGCCACGGCGTTCCTCTTCGACGGTTCCCTCGCATCACATCGATCATACCGCATCGAGACTATCACCGCAGGCGGGTGCAAGTCATGCGCGGCGCGGCGTCACACCGCGCCGGAGGCAATCCACAGCGGCGGGGCGGACCCTGTTCAATCACGCCGCAAAAACGGCCTTGAGCGAATGCGGTTTCCGTGAATCGGGCATTTCGTTCTATCCGTTTGTTTGTCGCATGATGTCTTCCAAAAAGCCTGCAACTTTTCAGCATCATGCTCTAGACTGTCTTCATGAGCTTCCGCAGAGCCTTCCGTGTCCTCGCGACCCTGGCCGTTGCCGTGGTGCTGCTGCCGATCGCCGTCAATCTGGTGGCCGCCTATGCGGACCAGAACGGGTATTTCGACGATCCCACGCCCCTCATGCAGCATTTGCAGCGGATCGCCATCGTGCTGACGGCGATCCTCTATAGCTGGTGGTATCCCTGGGTGGCGGGGTATGTCGTCGGGTTCGGCTTCGGGGTGTGGACAGAATCGATGGCGCGGGGAAGGAGCCTCAAATCCTTTCCGCTGGAACCGGACAGCGCTTTCGACTTCCCGCATTTCGAGGAGCTCGTGGCGCGGGCGAAGGAGCAGGTCGGGCGCGACATCAACCAGAACGGCCTCGGCCGCGAGCCGCGCATCTCGATGGACGCGGCCAACGAGGTGCTGGCCGTCATGCTCTATCTCGCCCGGTTCGGCATCGGCACGCCGATGCGCGGCGGCTATTCGCACACGCTGATCCAGATCTTCCTGGTCAGGTCCATGCACTATCTCAGCCTGGTCGAGCCCGCGGCCAAGGCGCGCGACCTGCGGGCGATCCGCAACCTTCAGGACGCGCCGCTGGTCGACCGCCAGTCGCAGCTCATCGGCGTGGCGGATTTCGGGCAAACTCTCGACGAGGCGGCGCTCAGGCTGGTCAATAGCTGACGTTTTTTCGCAGCCGGGCGCGGCATGCCATTGACCGGCAAATAAAAAACGCCGCCCGCACGCATCGTGCGGACGGCGCTTGGCAAGGACGCCGCTCAGAGGCCGGCGGTGACGATGACCTCGACCAGATATTCGGGAGCCGCCAGCTTGGCCTCGCCGGTGGCGCGCGCCGGGGCGTTCGGGCCATCGACCCATTTGTCCCACACCGAGTTCATTTCGGCGAAATCCTTCATGTCGGAGAGCCAGATGATCGTCTGAAGGATCTTCGACTTGTGGGAGCCGGCCTCGGCCAGCAGCTTGTCGACGGTGGCCAGCGCGTCCCTGGTCTGGTCGGCCACGGAGCCTCCCGGCTTTCCGACCTGGCCGGACAGATAGACGGTGTCGCCATGGATCACGATATCGCTCATGCGCGGGCCGGCGTGCAGTCTCTTGATTGCGGTTGCCATTGTTTTCTCCTTTGGGATGGGGGTTATCGGAAACGGTTCGGCGAGAGCGCGGGCACGACGGCCTCGACATCGACGGCGGGAGCGAGGCCGAGAAGCAGGCGGGCGGCCAGCGCGTAGAGCGCGGGACCCGTCTGTATGCCGTAACCGCCCTGCCCCGCAACCCAGAAGAACCCGTCCGCCGTCCTGTCATGACCGACGACCGGCGTGCGATCGGGCGCAAAGGTCCTCAAGCCGCCCCAACTGCGCTCGAGGCGGTTGACGGAAATGGTGACGGCCTGCTGGAAGCGGTCCAGCCCCTCGGCCAGCCGCATGTCGTCGGCAAAGGCGTCGTGCGGATCCACCGGATCCTCCTCGGCCGGCGAGACGAAGAGGCGCCCTCCGTCCGGCTTGCAGTACCAGTTCTCGCGCGCGTCGTCGAACATCGGCCAGCCGCGTATATCGTACCCTTCGGGTGCCGGTAGCACGGCCATGGAGCGGCGGAACGGCTGCAGATTCAGCGGCGCAACGCCGCAGGCGACGGCGACCGGGTCGGCCCATGCGCCGGCCGCGTTGACGATCGTCCGGGCTTTCACGCGCGCGACGGGCGTCTCGATCGTCCAGATACCGTCCGCGCGCACGGCGCGCGTCAGCGGCGCGCGGCAGATGACGGTGGCGCCACCCGCGCGCGCTTTCCTCAGCCAGCCTTCGTGCAGGGCCGCCACGTCGATGTCGCGCGTGTCCGCCTCGAAGGCCGCCCCGGCCACCCAGTCCCGGTTGAGGATCGGAATGCGGGACACGGCCTCGTCGACACTGATCTCCCTCAAGTCGTCCGATTGCTGGAGAAGCCTGTGGAGCGCGGGAATGCCCTCCTTGTCCGTCACGAAAATGGAGCCGCGCGGCGTCAGCAGGGGAGATGGAAAAATGGTCTCGTCGCGGTTGTCGTAGATCGGGCGGCTCGCCCGCGTCAGCACCCGGATGACGTCGTTGCCGTAATTTTGCAGGAAGATCGCCGCCGAGCGGCCGGTCGAATGATAGCCCGGCCGATCCTCCTGTTCGAGGATGACGCAGGAAAGCTTGCCGGCGATGCCGGCTGCAATGCCCGCGCCGCCGATTCCCGCACCGACGATCGCCACGTCTACAGCAATGTCGTCCGCCATCGGTGCCTCTCTGAGCTTCCGGGCACCGCCCGGCATCATCGGCGCCGTAAATGTCATGCCAGCGAAAAAAAGCAAAGACATTCGATTGGCTCAGCCGGGATGGTGTGGAGGCACCAGGAGAACCGGACGAGCGCCGGAACTGTTGACCCGCTACCGGCTTTGCCGCATGTCGAGCGGGAAGCGCCGATCTTCTTTCGAGGAGCCGAGATGTCCCGATCCGTCACCGTTTCCCGCGACAACGAGATCGCCGTCGTCACCATCGACAACCCGCCGGTCAATGCGCTGAGCCACCATGTGCGCGAGCCGCTCTACGCGGCACTGACGGAGCTGGCAGCGGACGATACGGTGCGCGGCATCGTGCTGGCCTGCGCGGGGCGCACCTTCGTGGCGGGGGCCGACATCACCGAGTTCGGCAAGCCGATGCAGAAGCCGGACCTGAACGGCATCGTCGCGCTTCTGGAGACGATCGCCAAGCCGACCGCCGCCGCGATCCACGGCACGGCGCTGGGCGGCGGCCTCGAGCTTGCGCTCGGCTGCCATTTCCGGATCGCCGACAGAACCGCGCGCCTCGGCCTGCCCGAAGTCAAGCTCGGCCTCCTGCCGGGCGGCGGGGGCACCGTGCGCCTGCCGCGGCTCGTCGGCCCGGCGAAGGCGCTCAGGATGATCGTGACGGGCACGCCCGTCCCGGCCGCCGAGGCGCTCGCGGACGGCCTGGTCGACGCCATCGCCGAGGGCGACCTGACCGGCAGCGCCGTCGCGTTCCTGCGCGGCAAGCTGGCGGAAGGCGTCAGGCCGATCCCGGTGCGCGAGCGGAACGACAAGCTCGGCGAAGATCCGGCCGCCTTCGAAAGGGCAGCGGCCGACCTCGCCCGAAAAGCCCGCGGGCTGGAGGCGCCGCTCGCCTGCGCCGAAAGCGTGCGCAACGCCGTCAGCCTGCCGTTCGACCAGGCGCTGGCAGCCGAGCATGCCCTGTTCCGCAAGCTCGTGGCGGGCGACCAGTCGAAAGCGCAGCGCCATCTCTTCTTCGCCGAGCGCGAGGCCGCCAAGGTCGTCGGCATCGGCAAGGACGTGAAGGCCGGGGATGTCGCGCGCGTCGGCATCATCGGGGCAGGAACGATGGGCGGCGGAATCGCCATGGCTTTCGCCAATGCGGGGATCCCGGTGACGCTTCTTGAGACGGACGATGCGGCGCTTGCGCGGGGAACCGGCATGATCGGGAAGAACTATGCCGCTTCCGTGGCGCGCGGCTCGCTCGACGAGGCGACGGCGGCGCGCCGCCTCGCGCTCATTTCCGGTACCACGGACTATGCCGCGCTCGCGGATGCCGACCTGATCGTCGAGGCGGCCTTCGAGGACATGGCGGTGAAGCGCGACATCTTCGCCCGGCTGGACCAGGTCGCGAAAGCCGGCGCCGTGCTCGCCACCAACACCTCCTATCTCGACGTGAACGCGATCGCCGCCGCCAGCGCCCGCCCCGAGGCGGTGCTCGGCATGCACTTCTTCTCGCCGGCCAACGTGATGAAGCTCCTGGAGATCGTGCGCGCGGAGAAAACTTCTCCGGAAGCGCTCGCGACGGCGCTTTCGGTGGCGAAGCGCATCGGCAAGATCCCGGTCGTGGTCGGCGTGTGCCACGGCTTCGTCGGCAACCGCATGCTGACGGCGCGCTCCTCCGAGAACGAGGCGCTGCTGATGGAGGGCGCGCTGCCGGCGGAGATCGACAGGGCCTTCACGGATTTCGGCTGGCCGATGGGACCCTTCCAGATGTACGACCTCGCGGGCCTCGACATCGGCTGGCGCAACCGCAAGGCGCGCGGCGAGACGGCGGCGCTGGCGGATGCTCTCTGCGAGGCCGGCCGGTTCGGGCAGAAGACCGGCAAGGGGTGGTATGCCTATGCGGACGGAGGACGCACGCCGACGCCTGACCCGGACGTGGAGGCGCTGATCGGGCGCGAGGCCGCCGCGCGCGGCATTGCCCGAAGGACGATCTCCGCCGAGGAGATCATCGAGCGCACGCATCTGCCTCTGGTCAACGAAGGCGCAAGGATCCTGGAGGAAGGAATCGCGCAGCGGGCGTCGGACATCGATATCGTCTGGGTCAACGGCTACGGCTTTCCCGTCGGCAAGGGCGGCCCGATGTTCTGGGCGGGGCTGGAAGGCTGGCAGAAGGTCCGCGAGCGGCTGGCCTACTGGCACGAGCGGACCGGCAGGGACGCATTCCGGCCCTCGCCATGGCTGTCGGGCAGGGAATGACCGAAGCCGTCCGACCAGCGATCCGGTGTTTCCGGAGACGGAATCCGTTATAAGAAGCCGCCATTCGAGGAGTTGCACATGAACGTCCGCCAGATCACCGAGGATTATTCCGTATCGCCGCAGATCGCGCCTGAGGACATCGCGGCGGTCAAGGCCGCCGGCTTCCGGAGCGTGATCTGCAACCGACCCGACAACGAGGAGCCCGGCCAGCCTTCCGCCGACACGATCCGCAAGGCGGCCGAGGCGGCCGGACTGGGCTTTCGCCATGTTCCCGTGGTCAGCGGCCAGATGACGGCGGAGAACGTCACGGACCAGGCCAGGGCGCTGGGCGAGCTGGAAGGCCCGGTGCTTGCCTACTGCCGGTCGGGCACGCGCTGCGCCAATCTCCATGCCGCCGCGCGGCAGTTGCGCGGGTAGGAGCGACAGCCCCTATCCTATCCCCAGCCGCCGTATCTCGTCGCGGCGGCGCACAAGATCGAAGTCGAGGAAATATTCGTCGAGCTGCGGCGGCGGGATCGAGGTTCCGGCCAGCATCGCATGGACCTGTCCGCGATGGTGGATGTCGTGCTGGAAGACATGAGCCAGCAGGTCTCCGATGCGCTCCGGAACCTGCCCGTCCTCGCCGCGATCCGTGCCGACGCGTCGCTCCAGATCCGGCGCGGAAAGATGCCCGCAAAAGACCAGGTAGCGCCTGTCGCACTCCGCCTGCGCGGCCGCCAGCCTTGCAGGATCGCGGAAGTCTTTCCAGCGGTCGAAAAGCCGGAGGCCGACGCCACTTTCTTCGAGCATGTCGAGATAGAAGAGATCGATGGACAGCACGTGGTTCAGCGTGGCCGCGATGGACGGAAAGAAGTTCACGCGCGGCGCCTCGAACTCACCGAGGCGCAAGGCCAGGACCGCCCGATAGAGCCGATCGTTGGCCCAGAGGCTGTTCCGCGCCATGCGGCGGAAATGCCCGACCAGATCCATGCGTGACACGCTTCGCGGCGGCGGAATGCGTTCCTATGCCGGCCCCACCTTTTGCTCGATCGCACCGAAGATCGATCGGCCCGCCCTGTCCTTCATCTCGATACGGACGATATCGCCGGTCCTGAGGAAGGGCGTGACGGATTTGCCCGCCGTCAGCTTCTCGACGATCCGCTGTTCGAGGATGCAGGAATAGCCGACGCCGCCCTCCGAAATCGGTCTTCCCGGCCCGCCGTCATCCTTGTTGGACACCGTTCCGGAGCCGACGATGGTGCCGGCGCAGAGCGGACGTGTCCGCGCCGCATGGGCGATCAGATGCGGGAAATCCAGCTCCATCCCGACGCCGGCATCCGCGCGGCCGAACGGCTTGCCATTCAGGTCCACCGACAGAGGCAGATGCAGCCTGCCGCCGTCCCACGCGTCGCCGAGTTCGTCCGGCGTCACGGCGACCGGCGAGAAGGCGGAGGACGGCTTGGCCTGGAAGAAGCCGAAGCCCTTGGCCAGTTCGGTCGCGGCGAGTTTCCTGAGCGAGACGTCGTTCGCCAGCACGAGGAGCCGGATCGCGCCTGCCGCCACCTCCGGAGAAGCGCCCATCGGCACGTCGTCGACGATCGCGGCGATCTCGCCCTCGAAATCGGCGCCCCAGGCTTCGTCCGCCAGCGGGATCGGATCACGCGGCCCCAGAAAGCTGTCCGAGCCGCCCTGATACATCAGCGGGTCGGCCCAGAAACTCTCGGGCGTCCCGGAGCCGCCCGCGCGGCGCACGAGCTCGACATGGTTGCGATAGGCCGAACCGTCCGCCCATTGATAGGCGCGGGGCAGCGGCGAATGCGCCTCGTGCTCGTGAAAGCGCGCGGAGGGCACCGCGCCATGCTCCAGCGACTGCGCCAGCATCGCCAGATGCGGCGCCACCCGCTGCCAGTCGTCAAGTGCGGCCTGGAGGGTGGGCGCGATGAAGGAGGCGTCCGTGCAGCGCGTCAGATCACGCGAAACAACCGCGAGCTGTCCGTCCCGCTTGCCGTTTCTCAGCGTCGCAAGCTTCATGCGCCTTCCCTCTCATCGCTCTATGAAAACCTCGAACCCGCCATAGATCAGACGCTTCATGTAGGCAGGCATGTTCTGCATGCCCGCCTGCAAGCGCGGGTCTTCCATGACCTTCTTCATCACCCTGTCGCGATCTTCGCGCGACGCGTAGGTGACGAAAGAGAAAACGATGATATCTCCTTCTTCCCGCTTCACCGCAAGCGGGAAGGAGGTCAGTTCTCCGTCCGGCACGTCATCGGCCCGCGCCTCCACGTAAGACAGCGCGCCGTGCTCCATCCAGACCTTGGCGGCCAGCTCGGCGCTCTTCACATACTCTTCCCATTCCGATTCCGGAACCGGGAGCACGAAGCCATCGACATAGGACATAAGAAACTCCTCTTGGCATTGTTGCACCCTAAGGACGCATGCGAAGCGCCGAATCCGACACAAACCCGCATGACGAGGACAAGAATGTTGAAGCGCGGGAGCGCATGCATTATACTGACCGGTCAAAATGACCGGTTATCCATGAAGGCGATCCAGGCTACGGAACTGAAGGCCAAGCTCTCGGCTATTCTCGGCGATGTCGAAAGAGGAGAGATCATTGCCGTCCAGCGTCACGGCAGGACGATTGCGAAGATCATGCCTTTCGAAGAGGCGTCGGAACGGCGGTCGCAAGCCGCAGAGGCCATCCGTGCCTACAAGAAATCAGCCGCCGCAACCGGCATCACCGTGGAGGACATCCTGTCGGCACGAGATGAAGGCCGCAGATGACGCTTGTCATCGACAGTTCCATCGCCGCGAGTTGGGGGCTGCCCGACGAAAACTCGCCGGCGGCGCTACGGGCCTTGTCCATGGCCGAGGCAGAGGAGATTCTCGTTCCAGCACTTTTCCGGCATGAAGTCAGGAACGTCTTTCTCATCAATGAGCGACGCCGGCGCCTTACCGAAACGCAGACCGAAGCGGGACTGGGTCTCATCGCCGCCATGCCTATGAAGGAGGACGGGGACGGATCGGATGCCGCCGTGCTCGCCTATGCCAGACGTCATTCGCTGACCGCTTACGATGCATCCTATCTCGAACTTGCGATTCGTTCCGGTTCGAGTCTCGCCACGCTCGACAGGAAGCTGGCGGGCGCAGGAGTTTCCGAAGGGTTGACCGTCATCGCCGACTCCGGCTGACGGTCACCAGTCCATCACGACCTTGCCGGAATGGCCCGACTTCATCGCCTCGAAGCCGGCGCGATAGTCGTCGATGCCGATGCGGTGGGTGATCAGGCCGGTCACGTCGAGCGGCCCCTGCACCAGCGCGATCATCTTGTACCAGGTCTCGAACATCTCGCGGCCGTAGATGCCCTTCAGCGTCAGCATCTTGAAGATCACCTTGTTCCAGTCGATCTCGAAGCCGGTGGGCGAAATGCCGAGGATGGCGATCTTGCCGCCATTGTTCATCGTGTCGATCATGTCGCGGAAGGCCGCGGCCGAGCCGGACATTTCGAGCCCGACGTCGAAACCCTCGGTCATGCCCTCCTCGCGCATGACGTCGCGAAGCTTTTCCCGCGAGGCGTCCACCACGTGATGGATGCCGGCCTTGCGCGCGAGATCGAGCCGGTAGGGGTTGATGTCTGTAATGACGACCTTGCGGGCGCCGACGCACTGCGCCACCAGCGCGCCCATGATGCCGATCGGGCCGGCGCCCGTCACCAGCACGTCCTCACCGACCAGGTCGAAGGAGAGCGCGGTGTGGACGGCGTTGCCGAGCGGATCGAAGATCGCCGCCACCTCGTCGGGCACGTCGTCGGGAATCTTCACCACATTGTGCTGGGGAACGGCGACATATTCGGCGAAGGAGCCCGGCCGGTTGACGCCCACCCCCTTCGTGTTGCGGCACAGATGCCCCCTGCCGGCCCGGCAGTTGCGGCAGTGGCCGCAGACGATATGGCCCTCGGCCGAGACGCGCTGGCCGAGCTTGTACTCGGTCACGGCCGCGCCGAAATCTGCCACCGTGCCGACGAATTCGTGGCCCGTGACCATAGGCACCGGCACGGTCTTCTGCGCCCACTGGTCCCAGTTGTAGATATGCACGTCCGTGCCGCAGATGGCGGATTTGCGCACCTTGATCAGCACATCGTTCGGGCCGATCTCGGGGACCGGCACCTCCTCCATCCAGATGCCGGCTTCCGGCCGCGCCTTCACCAATGCACGCATCATGTTGGACATGCCCAGCTCCCGAACCCCCGAATCCGCTCTCTATTGAACCGGCCGCGCCTCGCGGCCGGTGAGTTCGTCGATCGAAATACGGTAGAAGAGATGCGGCGTCGGGGCTTCGCCCGCCGGCTTCAGGCCGCCGGGCTCCCACCAGTCGGCGTGGCGGCTGAGCAGCGACCAGGCGCGGTCGCGCTGCGTCTTCCAGCCGATGCGGTCCGGCAGTTCCTCGTAGCGGCCCTGGACGACCACGCTCTTCCACGCGCGCGTGCCGGTGAACTCGTCCAGTTGGACGCAGACCTTGGGATTGTCGCGCATCCACGACACCTTCTGCCCGACAAGGGAGAACCCGTAGAGATACCCTCCGTCGCGGGTGAAGGTGATCGGCACGACATAGGGCTGGCCGTCCCTGGCGCAGCCCAGCCTTCCCATGCGCGCGGCATCGAGCAGGGCAAGGCAACCGGTTCTGTCCATCTCGACGATGATCATGTGCGTCTCCTGAGCCGCCCTCGCAACCAGTTTAGATCACGCCGAGTTCCCTGCCCACTTCGCCAAACGCCGCAACCGCGCGGTCGATGTCGGACGCCGAATGCGCCGCCGACATCTGCGTGCGGATGCGCGCCTGACCCTTGGGCACGACGGGGAAGGAAAAGCCGATCACGTAGATGCCGCGCGCCAGCATCTTCTCGGCCATCGCCTGAGCCAGCGCGGCATCGCCCAGCATCACCGGGATGATCGGATGGTCGGCGCCGGCGAGCCTGAAGCCGGCCTTCGTCATCTTCTCGCGGAAGCGGGCGGCGTTGGCGGCCAGTTTTGCGCGCAGCGCATCGCCCTTCTCGACGATGTCGAACACCTTCAGAGAGGCTGCCGCGATGGCCGGCATCAGTGTGTTGGAGAACAGATAGGGTCGCGAGCGCTGGCGCAGCCAGTCCACCACCTCGCGGCGGCCGGACGTGTAGCCGCCCGACGCACCGCCCAGCGCCTTGCCCAGCGTGCCGGTAATGATGTCCACCCTGCCCTCGACGCCGCAATGCTCGGCCGAGCCGCGGCCATGCTTGCCGACGAAGCCGACCGCGTGACTGTCGTCGACCATGACCATGGCGTCGTATTTCTCGGCAAGGTCGCAGACCCCGCGCAAATTGGCGATGATGCCGTCCATCGAGCCGCCATGTCGTTGTTGGCGTAGCGGAAGCGTTTCGCCTTCGAAAGCCGCACCCCGTCGATGATCGAGGCGTGGTTCAGCGCATCGGAGATGACGGCGTCCTCTTCGCCAAGCAGCGTCTCGAAGAGCCCGCCATTGGCGTCGAAGCAGGAGCCGTAGAGGATCGTGTCCTCCATGCCGAGAAAGGACGAGATGCGCGCTTCGAGCTCCTTGTGCTCCTCCTGCGTGCCGCAGATGAAGCGCACCGAGGCCATGCCGTAGCCGTAACGGTCCAGCGCCTGCTTCGCCGCCTCGCGGATTTCCTCGTTATCGGCAAGGCCGAGATAGTTGTTGGCGCAGAAATTCAGCACCGTCCCGCCACTGGCCACCGCGATCTCGGCCGACTGCATGGAGGTGATGACGCGCTCGGACTTGTAGAGGCCGGCGGTTTTCAGGCCGTCGAGCTCGGAGCGCAGATGCGAGAGGAATGTCATGGCGAGTCGGTCGTCGTTCGTCGGTCGTTATTCGTAAGTCGACCATGCCCGACACGGATCGTCCAGTCCATTCGACCGACGAACGACGACCGACTCACTCCGGCATCTCCTCCCGCCTCAGCCAGAACACCTCGCCCTCGCTGCCTTCGGTATCGAGCCAGAGGAAGGGCGTGGCCGGATAGTCGGCCTCCAGAACCTCGCGGTCCGTGCCGATCTCGCACAAAAGGCCGGCGCCTGGATTAAGATGGGCCGCCGCTTCCGCGAGGATGCGCCGTACGATGTCGAAGCCGTCCACGCCGCCGTCGAGCGCCATGGCCGGCTCGTGGCGGAATTCCATCGGCAAATGCTCCATCACCTCGCGCCCGACATAGGGCGGGTTGGTGAGGATCAGATCGTAGGTCCGGCCCTTCACGGCGGCGAACAGGTCGCCCTGAACGAGATGGATGCGCTCCCCCAGGCCATGCTCGGCGACATTCTCCTCGGCAAGCGAGAGCGCCTCGGAGGACAGATCGGCCGCATCGACCAAGGCGTTCGGAAAGGCGTAGGCCGCCAGGACCGCGAGCGAGCCGCCGCCGGTGCAGAGGTCGAGCACGGAGGAAACGGCTTCAGGATCGGACACCAGCGCCGTGCCTTCCCCGGAGCCGTCGAAGAGCGGCGAGCGCAGCAGCTCGGCGATGAAGGATCGCGGCGCCAGAGCCCGCGCGTCGGCGCGGAACGGCACGCCGGCGAGCCAGGAACGGCCGGTCAGATAGGCCGCCGGCAGCTTTTCCGCGGCGCGGCGGGCGATGCGGTCGCCCAGCAGCGCCTTTTCACGCGCGGTGAGCCGCGCATCGGCGAAGGCGTTGAAATCGTCTATCGGCAGATGAAGGCTTTCGAGGATCAGGAATACCGCCTCGTCCACCGCCGTCGAGGAGCCGTGACCGTAATAGAGATCCGACGCCTGAAACACGCTGACGGCATAGCGCAGCGCGTCGCGGAGCGTCGACAGTTCCTCGATCTCGCGGCGCGGATCGGCCGCCTGTTCGGGCGCGGAGGTCTTCATGCCGGAAAGGCTCTATCCCCGTTTCCCGAGAAAAATCCAGCGATTTCAGGGAAAGCGCACGAGAACAAGGAACGGAAGCGCTATTGTGCGCCGCAGCCGAGCTTGCTCAGCGACCAGGCGCCGCTCGCCGAGGCGATGTCGGCGATCTTCCAGGCGCCGCCGGCCTGCTTCAGCGACCATATGATCGATCGACGGCTGCCGTCCTCGCCGGGAAACAGCCTGAACGTCGCCGTCACCTTGGCGGTGCCGCCGGAAACCTTCTCCTTCAGCTTCAGGGTCTTCGCGACCTCGGCGTCATCCAGGTCCTGCGCGTCGTATTGCAGGGCGAAATCGATGCAGCCAAGCTCGCCCTCCTTCGACTGCGCGTCATTCTGCCTCAAGGCCGTCGCCGCGGGATCGACGAAGCGGCGGCGATGGACCGGATCGGTAACGAAGTGGTCCGGCGCGTAGAAAAACCGCACCGCGTCGGAAGCCGGCCCGGCATGGGCGGGAAGAGCCGGCAAAAGCGCCAGCGAGGCGAGGAGAAAAGCGCGTTTCATACGAATCATCCAGTGCGAGCCGGCGCGATCCTGTCATCGTTTGGACCCATCCTTGCATCCGCCATCGCGGCATTTTTGCGGAAGAATGCGTCTTGCATACACGAGGCGGAAGGAATGCACTTAAATATTACCCGGATATTTTTCTTGCCATATTTTTATCCGGGTTATATATGAGCGCCATGACCGACTTCCTCTCCCTCCCCGCCACGGCGTTCGCCGGACATCGCATCATCGCCAGCGGCCGGCTGGCGGACGTCGCGCTCTCCACCAGGGCCGCGCTGGAACGCGGGCAAGACGTGCTCGTCTTCGATGACGACACCGGAAAGGTGATCGATCTCGATCTGCGCGGCACGCCCGATGAAATCGTGGAGAGGCTCGGCGCGCGTGGAGGCCGGGACAATGCGGGCGTGCCGCCCATGCCGGCCGCCGCGCTTTCCAGCCCGCAGCGGGGACGCGGCCGCCCGAAACTCGGCGTGGTGGCGCGCGAGGTGACACTGCTGCCGCGCCAGTGGGATTGGCTGTCGAGCCAGCCCGGAGGGGCATCCCAGGCCTTGCGGCGTCTTGTCGATCAGGCGCGTCGCATCGATGGCGGACGGACCGCCAGGAATGCCGCGCGGGAGCGCGCCTACCACTTTGCATCGATCATGGCTGGAGATCTTCCCGGCTTCGAGGAGGCCATGCGCGCGCTCTTTGCAGGCGATCCCGCCAGGTTCGAAGCCTGCATGGCCGAGTGGCCGGCCGATATCCGCAACCATGCTTTCAGGCTTTCGGCGGCGACCAAGGAGAACGGCGCGGACGGACGGGCACAAGAATAAGTGTGCGATACTGGCAGCGCGGCACCGAATCCCGATATTGTCTCGGCCATGCCGATCCGCCAGCTTTCCGAAACGATGATCAACCAGATCGCCGCCGGCGAGGTCGTCGAACGGCCGGCGAGCGTGGTCAAGGAACTCGTCGAGAACGCGCTGGATGCCGGCGCGGACCGCATCGAGATCGTGACGGCCGGCGGCGGGCTGAACCTGATACGCGTCTGCGACGACGGCGCGGGCATCCCCCAGGCCGAGCTGGCGCTCGCCGTGGCGCGGCACTGCACCTCGAAACTGTCGCATGACATCCACGACATCCGCTCGCTCGGCTTCCGCGGCGAGGCCCTGCCGTCCATCGGCTCGGTGGCGAGGCTCTCCATCCGCTCGCGCACCGAAAACGCGGACGCCGCGGCCGAAATCTCCGTCGACGGCGGCCGTGTCTCGGCGACCCGTCCTGCCGCGGCCAATCGCGGCACCATGGTCGAGGTGCGCGACCTTTTCTTCGCCACGCCGGCAAGGCTCAAATTCATGAAAGGCACGCGCGCCGAGGCTTCGGCGATCACCGACGTGGTGAAGCGCATCGCCGTCGCCTTTCCCGCCGTCCACTTCTCGATATCCGGCAGCGACCGCAACCCGCTCGACCTCCAGCCCTGCGGCGATGGCGAGGAGGGACGGCTCGCGCGCATCGCGGACGTGATGGGCGCGGAGTTCCCGCAGAACGCGCTGGCGCTCGACGCCGAGCGCGAGGGCGTGCGGCTGACGGGCCACGTCTCCATTCCGGGCTACAGCCGCGGCAACGCGCTCCAGCAATATGCCTATGTCAACGGCCGCCCGGTGCGAGACAAGCTGATCGCCAGCGCCATACGCGGCGCCTATGCCGACGTGCTGGCGCGCGACCGGCACGCGGTCGCAGCACTTTTCCTTTCCATCGATCCGGCCGATGTCGACGTCAACGTCCATCCCGCCAAGGCCGATGTCCGCTTCAGGGATCCCGGCCTCGTGCGCGGCCTGATCGTCGGCGCCGTCCGCCAGGCGCTGGCCGGTGCCGGCATCCGGCCGGCCTCGACGGGAGCGGCCGCGATGATGGGGGCCTTCCGCGCTCCCGAGCGGCAGGCTTACGCTTCGGCTGGAGCGCGAAGCGGCTTTTCCGGCCACCGGTACGCCGGGCCGGCCGGCGACTACGATCTCGGACGGTCGCCGCAGCGGCCGCTGGAGAGGGGTTTTGCCGAGGATCAGGCCGGCTTCGATGCCGGGCCGCTGGACAGCGCGGACGCGCGCGCCGGGATCGCGGACGCGCCGGCCCGCGCCGAGCGCATGGCGCTGGGTGCGGCGCGCGCGCAGGTGCACGGCAACTATATCGTCGCGCAGACGACGGACTCGCTGGTCATCGTCGACCAACATGCCGCCCATGAGCGGCTGGTCTACGAAGCGCTCAAGCAGGCACTGGAGAGCCGCGACGTGCCGGCGCAGATGCTGCTCCTGCCGGAGATCGTGGATCTGCCGGAGGAGGATGCCGAACGGCTGGCGCTGCATGCGGAGACCTTCCGCCGCTTCGGGCTCGGGCTGGAGCGCTTCGGGCCGGGCGCGGTCATCGTGCGGGAGACGCCGGCGATGCTCGGCGAGACCGATGTCGGCCAGCTCGTCCGCGACCTTGCCGACGAGCTCGCCGACACCGACACGGCCGAGGCGCTGAAGGCGCGGCTCGACCGCGTCGCCTCCACCATGGCCTGCCACGGCTCCGTACGGTCCGGGCGGCTGATGCGGCCGGAAGAGATGAACGCGCTGCTGCGCCAGATGGAGGCGACGCCGGGCTCCGCCACCTGCAATCACGGGCGGCCGACCTATGTCGAACTGAAGCTCGCCGACATCGAAAGGCTGTTCGGGCGGCGCTGAGCCATCCATTCGCGCGCCGCGGAACTTGACCTTGTCCTCCAACTGTGGCGGAAGAGGCCAACCGGGACTTTTTCAATGATGAACCGTTTCGAAGGTCCGGGCTCGCGCGAAGCCCGCATCCGCTATCTCGATGGCGATTTCCAGGTGATAAGCCCGGGCGTATTCGTGCGCTGCGCGGTAACGGGCGAATCCATCCCGCTCGACGAGCTGAAATACTGGAGCGTGGCGCGCCAGGAGCCCTATGCCAGCGCCGGAGTGTCGTTCGACCGTGAGCTTCAGATGAATCCCGGACTGCGCAAACGCAACTGACCGGCTCAGGATCCGCGTGTGCCGGCGGCGGCGAGCGTCGCCTCGATGATACGGCGCGGCGCGTCTTCCTCGGCGAAGACCGCCCCGATATCCAGCACGTGCACCCGGCCGGGCATAAGCGCCTCCAGCCTGGCTCGGCCGATGCGGACGGCGTCCTTGGCCGTCGTCGCCAGGTCCAGCCCCGCCTTCTCCGCGTCTTGCGCAAGCGCAGCGAGCTCCGCCTCGCTGTAGACGTGGTGATCGGCGAAGGCGCGGGTTTCCACCACCGAACCGCCCGCCTCCGCAGCCGTCGCAAAGAATTTCGACGGATGGCCTATGCCGGCGAAGGCAAGCAGCCGGCGGCCGGTGAGCGATGCGCGCGGGCGGATGGCGGCGCGGAAGACCGGACGCGCGGCCTGTGCGGCGCGGCGCATGACGCCGGCCGCGGCCTCCCCCTCCCCCATCAGCAGGATTGCGGTCGCGAAGCGCATCTGCCGGGCGAGAGGCGCGCGCAGCGGCCCGGCCGGCAGCACGCGGCCATTGCCAACGCCGTGGCGCGCATCGAGCCCCAGCAGCGCGTAGTCCATGTGGAGCTGCGCGCTCTGGAAACCGTCGTCCATGATCAGGAAATCGCAGCCCGTCGCTTCGAGCAGCCGGGCTCCGGCGGCGCGGTCGCGGCTGACGGCGACGGGGGCGCTGGCTGCCAGCAGCAGGGGTTCGTCGCCGACGCGTCCGGCATCGTCGCCCGACGCGACGAGATGCGGCCCGGTGACGCTCCCCCCATAACCCCGCGACAGGATGCCGGGAGAGCGGCCCAAGACCCGCGCGGCCGCCGCCAGCGCGGCCACCACCGGCGTCTTGCCGCTGCCGCCGACCGTGAAATTGCCGACGCAGAGCACCGGCAGGGCCACTTTTTCGCGGGGCGCGTGGTGCAGCCGGTAGGTCGCGACAGCGCCGTAGAGCGCCGCCAGCGGCGAAAGTGCGGCGGCGCGCCAGCCGGGCTCCTGCCACCAGAAGGAAGGTGCGGCGCCCGCCAAGACGGCCTCAGGAGCCGCCTTCACGCAGCCGCGCCTCGACCTTGAGCGGCTGGATGAAGGGATCCAGCGCCTTCAGAGTCGTCTGAAGCGCCCCGCGCATGTCCTCGACCGTCTGCGCGCCCGCGGCCATCATCTCGTGGCGCGCGTCCTCGTTGTTGAGCAGGAAGTTCACGGCGCCGGCCAGCATGTCGCGGTCGCGGACGAAACGCGCCCCGCCATTCTCGATCAGGCGCTGGTAGGCGTCGCGGAAATTCTGGACGTTGCGGCCGGCGAGCACGGCCGTGTCGAGCATGGCGGGCTCCAGCGGATTCTGCCCGCCCTGCGATGTCAGCGAGCGGCCGACGAAGGCGATCTCGGTCAGCCTGAGATAAAGGCCCATCTCGCCCACGGTGTCGCCGAGCAGGATGTCGGTCTCCGGCGCGATGCGCTTGCCTTCGCTGCGCCGCACCACGTTCAGCCCCTGCGCGGCCAGCTCGGCGGCCAGCGCGTCCACCCGCTCCGGATGGCGCGGCACGATGATCGTCAGCAGCCCGGAATGACGCCCGCGCAGCATGGCGTGCACCTCGGCCGCGACCGCTTCCTCGCCGTCATGGGTCGAGATCGCCGCCCATGTCTTGCGGTGCCCGATCTGGCGCGAGAGCAGCGCAAGGCTCTTCTCGTCGACCGGCGGCGGCGGCGTATCGACCTTCAGGTTGCCGGAGACGGTGACGGGGCGCGCGCCGAGAGCGCGGAAACGCTCGCCGTCCACCTCCGACTGCGCGACGACATGGGCGAGGTTCTCGAAAAGCGCCTCGGCGACATGGCGGCGCTTCTGCCAGGCGGCGAAGGAGCGGTCCGACAGGCGCCCGTTGACCAGCACCTGCGGCACCCGGCGCGCACCGAGCTCCAGGATGGTCATCGGCCAGATCTCCGATTCCGCGATGATCGCCAGATCCGGGTCCCAATGGTCGAGGAACCTCCGGATCGCCGGCCTGAGGTCGAGCGGCACATATTGGTGGATCACCCGCTCTCCCAGCCGCCTTGTCGCCAGATTGGCCGAGGTGACCGTGCCGGTGGTCAGGACCACGTTGACGCCGTAGTCGCAGATGCTCTCGACCAGCGGGATGACGGCCAGCGTCTCGCCGACGCTCGCCGCATGGAACCAGACGAGCGGGCCGGGTGGCCGGGCGCGGCTCGGCCGGCCGTAGCGCTCGGCGCGCCGCTTCGGGTCTTCCTTGCCCTTGCTCGCGCGCCAGGCGACGTAAGCACCGACGAACGGATAGATCGCCCAGCCGGCAAAACGGTAGAGGCCGAGGATCCGTCGCGCCCGGCGTTCGCTCATGCCCGGTCGCCTGCCGTGGCGCGCCCGTCCGCAATCGCCTGCACGCGCTCGAAGACCCCGTTCAGGGCGCGGGTCAATTCGAGGCGCTTGGCTTCCATCGCGGCGTCGTCCGCGTCGCGCGGCACGTGGATCGGCTCGCCGAACAGGATGGCGCTGCGCCCGAACGGCAGGTTGACGGTCGTCTTGTCCCAGGTGCGCTCCAGCACCTTGCGGCGGCTCGTCGTCACCGCGGCCGGAATGATCGGGCGTCCCGAAAGCTTCGCCAAGGTGATGATCCCCATGCCGGCTTCGCGCGGCGTGCCGCTCGGTATGTCGGCCACCGTGGTCACGGACATGCCAGAATCCAGCGCCTTTTTCATGGCGATCAGACCGCGAACGCCACCTTTCTCCACCGTCTTTTCCCGCTCGCGGCCGCCCGAGGCGCGGATGACGGTCACGCCGAACTTGGCGACGTAGAGCGCGTTGATCTCGGCGTCGGCGCTGCGCGAGATCATGGTCGCCATCGGATCGCGGCGCGGATGATAGCCCGGCATGAAGAGGTGCTGCCCGTGCCAGAGGCCGAAGATCGAATTGGCGTTGCGGATGAAGCCGTCGGAGGGGTCGTCAGACCCCTTCGCCATCGGATTGGTCAGCCGCACCAGCCGGACATAGGCCACCGCGACGGAGGCCACGAAATTCTTGAAGAAATGCGAATCCTTGATCGGCTGCCTGATGCGCCGCCACAGCGATTTCGCGCGGCGATCCTTTCTGGCTTCTCTCTGATCCGCCTCGTCGGTCAAGCTTCGTTCCCCCGCTCCTGCGGCTCAGGCCTCGGGGTCGAGCAAGCGGTGCAGGTGGACGACGAAATAGCGCATATGCGCATTGTCCACCGTCTGCTGCGCCTTCGCCTTCCAGGCGGCGCGGGCCGCGGCATAGTTCGGGTAGATGCCGACGATATCGAGCGCGTCGAGGTCGCGGAATTCCTTGCCGTCCACCGACTTCAGCTCGCCGCCGAACACGAGATGCAGGAGCTGCCTGTTCGGGTCTTCCTCGGTCATCCGTCTTTCCTGATTTTCCATGGGGTGTGAAGCCGGCCGGACTGTTCGTCAAGCCTCGGCGTCGACAATCGCACCGGCTATCGCGTCGAGCAGGGAGCCGCTGCCGGCGACGAGCGCGCCGTGCCGCGTTTCGACGCCGGCATAGAGCGGCTGCCGGCCGGTGCTGTCCAGGATCCGGCCGCCGGCCTCGCGCAGGATGACGTCGGCGGCGGCAAGGTCCCAGTCGCGCGCATTGGGCTTGACGAAGGTCGCGTCGAGGCCGCCATTGGCGATGAGCGCGATGCGGTAGGCGAGCGAGGGAATGTAGGGCACGTCCGCGGCGCGCGCCCTGATCTCGTCCGGCATCGCCTTCAGAAGCGCCTTCGGCCCGCCGACGCGCAGGCGCTCCGCCGCCGTTCTCACGGAAAGCGCGCCGCCGTCCTGAAAGGCGCCGCGGGTGGCGGCCGCCGAAAAGACCGTCGCCTTGGCCGGGCAGTCCAGCACGCCGCAGCGGCTGATACCCTCCTCGACCACGGCGACCGACACGCACCATGTGGTCCGCCCGTCTATGAAGGCGCGCGTGCCGTCGATCGGATCGACCACGAAGGTGCGGCGCTTAGCGAGCCTTTCGGCCCCGTCCGCCGTCTCCTCCGAAAGCCAGCCATAGCCGGGGCGCGCCGCCAGAAGGGTCTCGCGCAGGAAGCGGTCCACCGCATAGTCGGCCTCCGAGACCGGCGAGGCGCCCTCCTTCATCCAGACCTCCGGGTCCTTGCGGAAGTAGCGCATGGCGATCACGCCCGCCTCGCGGGCCGCTTCCCTCAGAAGCGCCAGGTCGTCCGCGTCCGCTTCAGCGCCCGGCAAGCGTCATCCCCTCCACGAGAAGGGTCGGCGCCGCCGTTCCGTAATTGCGGTCGAGGTCGTTCGCCGGCACGAGGTTGAGGAACATGTCCTTGAGGTTCGACGCGATCGTGACTTCCGAGACCGGATAGGCGAGCTCGCCCCCGTCGATCCAGAAGCCGGAGGCACCGCGGCTGTATTCGCCCGTCACCATGTTGACGCCCTGCCCGAACACCTCGGTGACGTAGAAGCCGGACTTCACCGACCGGATCATCTCCCCGGGCGAGATCGATCCCGGCTCGATGGCGAGGTTGGTGGAGGACGGCGTAACCGAGGACGAGGCGCGAACGCCGCGACCGTTTGTCGTCAGCCCCAGCTCCAGCGCGGCCGATGTCGACAGGAACCAGTGGTTCAGCACGCCGCCCGTCACCATCTCCAGTTTCTCGCCCTCGACGCCCTCCCCATCGAAGGGACGCGACGACTGGCCGCGCGGCCGCAGCGGCTCGTCCGTGACCGTGATCGCGTCCGCGGCGATCTTTTTACCCATCATGTCGCGCAGGAAACTTGTCTTGCGGGCGACCGCCGCGCCGTTGATCGCGCCGGCGAGATGGCCCGCCAGGCCGCGCGCCACGCGCGGATCGAAGACGACCGTCACCGGGCCTGTCTCGGCCTTGCGCGGATTGAGCCGCCCGACCGCCCGCGTGCCGGCCTGGCGGCCGATCTGTCCGGGCGCATCGAGGTCGGAAAAATGCAGGCGCGAGGAATAGTCGTAGTCGCGCTCCATGCCGGTGCCCTCGCCGGCGATGACGCTGATCGAACGCGTGAAGCGCGACGCCACATACTGCGCGACAAGGCCGGCCGACGTCGCCAGGACGAGGCCGCCAAGACCGCTCGCGACGCTGCTGCCGGCCGAATTGGTGACGCCGGGCACCGCGAGGGCCGCCTCCTCCATGGCGAGCGCGTCGGCCTTCATCTCTGCGGCGGAGAGTTGCGTGGAATCGAAAAGATCGAGGTCCCTCGGCTTCTTCACCAGCAGCGCCGGGTCGGCGAGGCTCTGGAAGGGATCTTCCGGCGCGACCCTGGCCATGGCGACCGCGCGCTCGGCAAGGGCCGCCGCATCGGAAGAGGCCGTCGCCGAGACGCTGGCGACGCGCCGGCCGACGAAAACGCGCAGCGAGACGTCATCGCTCTCGGCGGATTCCGTGCTCTCCACCTTGCCCATTCGCATGGTGACGCTGGAGGAGCGGCCGCGCACGGCCACCGCGTCGGCCGCATCCGCGCCGGCCTTCCTTGCCGCCTCGACCAGCGCCGTCACGCGCTCGGTCAGTCTCGTCGAATCAAGCGTATCGGCCATTGCAATCCCGGATCACGATACCCCGGAAGCGGGGCTGCGCATCATCTATTGTCCCGCCTCCCGCTGCGCAATGGGTCGGGCGCCGCCGTTTTCAGCCGCGCCGCGCCGCGCGGTGCCCGGCGATCGCCTCGTCGACGGCGCGCTTCAGCTAGTC